>CAIMMI010000251.1 GCA_903842505.1 uncultured Verrucomicrobiota bacterium
CCACGCGCTTCTCGCCCTTGCCCGCGCCACGAGCCGCGACCCGTTCCATCGCAAGCCCACCGATCCCGCCGTCGACGCGAGCCTTCTCCCGAAGGTCGTCGCCGCCCTCGACCGGATCATCTGGACGAAGCTCGACGCCTCCCAGCAACTCGACCTCCTGCGCGCCTACAGCGTCGCCTTCACGCGTCTGGGCAAGCCCGATGACGCGACCCGCACCCGGCTCGCCGCGAAGTTCGAACCACTGTTCCCAGCCACGCGCCGCGACCTCAACGCCGAGCTCGCCCAGATGCTCGTCTTCCTCGAGTCGCCCAACGCGGCCACGAAGATCGCACCCGTGATGTTCAAGGCGCCCACGCAGGAAGAGCAGATGGATTACGCCCGGACGCTGCGCAACCTGAAGACCGGTTGGACGCCCGCGCTGCGGACGGCCTACTTCGAATGGTTCCTCAAGGCAGCCTCCTTCCGCGGCGGTGCCTCCCTGGCTGGCTTCCTCCGCGACATCAAGAACGACGCCGTCGCCACGCTCTCCGACTCCGAGAAGACGACCCTGAAGCCCGTGCTCAATGCCAAGGCCGTCGTCAAAAAGCCCCTCGAAACACTCCTCGCCGGCCGCGCCACGGTGAAGGAATGGACCGTCGATGGCCTTGCCCCGGTCCTCGCGAAGGGACTCCGCAACCGCAATTACGAAAAGGGCCGTGAACTCTTCGGCGCCGTCGGTTGCTACACCTGCCACCGCTTCGACACCGAGGGCGGCGCCGTCGGGCCCGACCTCACTGGTATCGCCGGCCGCTTCTCGCCGCGCGACCTGCTCGAGTCGATCATCGAACCCTCGAAGGAAGTCAGCGACCAGTACGCACCGATCATCGTCACCCGCAAGGATGGCGAGACCGTCGTCGGCCGGATCGCCAACATGAACGACGACACGCTCAATCTCGCCACGGACATGACCGACCCCGGCGGGTTCACCAACATCAAGCGTACCGACATCCAGTCGATCGAAGCCTCGAAGATGTCGCCGATGCCCGAGGGATTGCTCAACACGCTCCAGGAAGACGAGATCCTGGACCTGACTGCATTCCTCCTCTCCCGGGGCGACCGCTCCAGCAAGATGTTCCGCTGAGCCTTGCCTCCTCCATCACGCCCGGTGCCGACCCGGCACCGGGCGTTTCCATGTCCCCCGGCAACCCGCCTTCCTGCCATGCCCCGCACCGCCAACCGCCTCAACGTCTTCACCGAATCCGTCATCCGCGGGATGACCCGCCTCGCCAACCGTCACGGTGCGATCAACCTTTCCCAGGGATTCCCCGACTTCGATCCGCCGGAGGAACTCCTCGCCGCCCTCGAAAAAGCCGCGCGCGGTCCCTGCCACCAATATGCCGTCACCTGGGGCGCGCCCAACTTCCGTCAGGCCCTCGCCCGCAAGATCCAGAAATTCTCCGGTGTCGACATCGATCCCGACCAGCACCTCGTCGTTACCTGCGGTTCCACCGAGGCCATGATGGTCGCCATGATGACCGCCTGTAATCCCGGCGACCGCGTGGTCGTGTTCTCGCCCTTCTACGAAAACTACGCCGCCGACGCGATCCTCGCTGGCGCCGAACCGATCTACGTCCCTCTTCACCCTCCCGGGTTCGGCTTCGATCCTGACGAACTCCGCCGTGCCTTCGCCCAGCGCCCCAAAGCGATCATCGTCTGCAACCCAGGCAATCCCACCGGCAAGGTGTTCACCCGCGAGGAACTCACCTTCATCCTCGAACTCGCCCGCGAACACGACGCCTTCGTCATCACCGACGAACCCTACGAGCACATCGTCTACGAACCCCTCCAACACGTCTACGCCGCCTCCCTGCCCGGCGCCGCCGACCACGTCATCACCTGCAATTCCCTCTCCAAGACCTACTCGATCACGGGTTGGCGACTCGGCTACGTGCAGGCTGCGCCCCATGTCATTGCACAGGCCCGCAAGGTCCATGACTTCCTCACCATCGGCGCCGCCGCCCCCATCCAGGAAGCCGCCGTCGCCGGACTCGAACTCCCTGACTCCTACTATGCCGGACTCCGCGACCTCTACACCCGCAAGCGCGACGTCTTCCTCGGTTGCCTGCGTCGCACCGGTCTCCGGTTCACCGAACCCCAGGGTGCCTACTACGTCATGGTCGACATCTCACCGCTCGGCTTCCAGAGCGACACCGCCGCGGCGGAATGGATGATCCGCGAAGTCGGCGTCGCCGGCGTGCCCGGTTCGAGCTTCTTCCGCGAACCCGAGCATCGCTACATCCGATTCCACTACGCCAAACGCGAGGAAACCCTTCTTCAAGCCGGCGAACGCCTCCTCAAGATCGCCCGCGCCGGCGGCTGAACCCGGGTTCAGCAGGCATTCCAGGCCCGATCCCGCCGTAACCTCCGCCTCTCCCGGGGGTCTACGTTTTTGCACCCCATGGCTTGAGCTTCGTGCCATCCAAGGGCATTCCTTACGTATGGCTCCGCTCCGAGAATTCACGGGCGTGGAAATCCCGGCTTCTCGGGCCGCGGGTCCGCGCCCGGCAACGCGGCGCCCCCTCCGGTTTTCCCTGCTTTTCCGACGCCCGAGGCTCCTGACCTCCCTCTTCGTCGCTGTCCTTTCCCTGCTCAACTTCCCGCCCGCCTGCCTGACGATCGCCGCCGCGGATGCCCCCGACCCCGACCAAGCCCGCGATTTCCTCCGCACCGGCGAGTACTCGAAGGCCATCGATCTGGCCAAATCCGCCCTCAAGGACAGCGCCCGCGGCGAAGACTGGCCCATCCTCCTGACCCAGGGCCTCCTCACCGTCGGTCGTTATCCCGAGGCCCGCGACGTCGTCACCAACGCCACCGCCCTCAATCGCCGCAGCCTCCGACTCCGCTGGATCGGTCGCGACGCCTGCCTCGCCGCCGGCGATACCAATCAGGCCGCCGAATACCTCGACGAAATCCGCGCCCTTGTCTCTTCCCAGACCGCCGCCCTCGGCGATCCCCGCAACATGGTCGCCCTCGGCCGCGCCGCCCTCCGTCTGGGCGCCGATCCCAAGGTCGTCCTCGATCGGGTCCTTGCCCCCGCCCGCCAGGCCGATCCCAAGCTCGTCGACACCTACCTCGCCCGCGGCGAGATCGCCCTCGAGAAACACGACGCCGACCTCGCCTCCAAGGCGTTCGAGGAAGGACTCAAGGTCCACCCCTCCGATCCCGATCTCCACTTCGGCCTCGCCCTCGCTCACCTCGACGGCGACCGCGCCGTCCTCGTCGAAGCCCTCGAGAATGCGCTTCGGATCAACGCCCGCCACATCCCCAGCCTCCTGCTCCTCGCCGACCACCAGATCGATGCCGAGGACTACAAGGGCGCCATCAAGAACCTCGACGAGATCGACGCGATCAACCCCGTCCACCCCGACGCCTGGGCCTTCCGCGCCGTCCTCGCCCACCTCCGCAACGAACCCGACGTCGAAGCGGCCGCCCGCACCAACGCCCTTCGTTACTGGCCCACCAACCCGCGCGTCGATCACCTCATCGGCCTCAAGCTCTCCCGCAAATACCGCTTCGCCGAAGGCGCAGCCCACCAACGCCAGGCACTCGCCTTCGATCCTTCCCACATCCCCGCCAAGTCCGCGCTCGCCTCCGATCTACTCCGTCTCGGCGAAGAGGACGAAGGCTGGCGGCTCGCCGCTGAGGTCCACAACCGCGACGCCTACGACGTCGCCGCGTACAATCTCGTCACGCTCCGCGACACGATGCGGAAGTTCGCGACGCTGACCAACGAGCACTTCCTCATCCGACTCACTTCCCGCGAGGCCGAGATCTACGGCCCACGAGTCCTCGACCTCCTCGAACGCGCCCGCACCCGCCTCACCACCAAGTACGGCATCGAACCAAAGTCACCCACCTACGTGGAAATCTTCGCCGAACAGAAGGATTTCGGCGTCCGCACCTTCGGCATGCCCGACAACCCCGGCTTCCTCGGCGTCTGCTTCGGCCGCGTGGTCACCGCCAACGGACCCGCGGCCACCCGCGGCAACGGTGCCAACTGGGAAGCCGTCCTCTGGCACGAGTACACCCACGTCATCACACTCCAGAAGACCGCCAACCGCATGCCCCGCTGGCTCTCCGAGGGCATCTCGGTCTACGAGGAGATCCAGGCCAACCCGTCCTGGGGCCAACGCTTCAGCCCCCGATACCGCTCCATGATCGTCGGCGGCGAGATGACGCCCGTCTCCCAGCTCTCCGGCGCGTTCCTCGCCCCCAAATCCCCGTTCCACCTCCAGTTCGCCTATTTCCAGTCGCACCTCGTCGTCGACTACATCATCCAGCGCCACGGCCTCGACGCCCTGCGCCGCGTCCTCGAAAACCTCCGCGAAGGCGTTGAGATCAACGCCGCCCTCTCCGCCCACGTCGCGCCCATCGCCGATCTCGAAAAGGGCTTCAAGGAATTCGCCGTGCAGGTCGCCCGCGGCGTCGGACCCAACCTCGACTGGGAAAAGCCCCCCGAACCGAAGCCCGGCACCGACCTCGACAAGGCGCTCGCCGAATGGACCAAGGCGCACCCCACGAATTACTACTCCCTCCGCCAGTCCGCCCAGCGCGCCATCGCCACCAAGGACTGGAAGGCTGCCAAGACTCCGCTCCTGCAACTCATCGAACTCTTCCCCACCCAGGGCGGCGCCGAATCCGCCTGGCCCCAGCTCGCCCTGGTCCACCGTTCGCTCGGCGAAACCAACGAGGAACGTCAGGTCCTGACCCGCGCCGCCGCCCTCGACCACGAATCTCCCGACGTCTACCTCCGCCTGATGGAACTCGCCGCCGCCGTCAGCGACTGGCCTACGGTCCTCACCAACGCCAACCGCTTCCTCGGCGTGAACCCGCTCGTTCCCGCCCCCTACCGGTACCTCGCCGAGGCCAGCGAAGCCACCGGCCAGGCCGACGTCGCCATCTCCGCCTACCGGACCCTGCTGCAGCTCGATCCACCGAACCCCGCCGACACCCATTTCCAACTGGCCCGCCTCCTCCAACCCGCCAACCCGACGGATTCCCGCCGCCACGTCCTTCAGGCCCTCGAGGAAGCCCCTCGCCACCGACCCGCCCTGCGCCTCCTCCTGCAACTCCAGGGCAAGACCGCCGCCAACGCCGCGGATCCCAAATGAACAAGCCCACCCTCACCGCCCTGGCGCTTCCAATCGTCACCCTCGCGACCGCCGCCCTGCTCGCGCAGGGCTCCGGGCGCCGCTCCGGCCCCATCGGCGGCGGCGAACTCTCCATCCCCGAGGACGTGAAAACCGCGCGGGAGGTCGAGACCCGCACCGACGGCATGCCGTTGTGGACGAATCCGCCCGCCTTCCGGAAGGAACTCTTCACCTTCGCCCGCGTCCGCTACGACAAGAACCCCTTCGCCATGCGCAACCGCCGCACCGGCGGCTGGACCACCGATCTCCCGGACTGCGACATCAATCTCTCCTACCGCCTCCAGCAGATGACCGCCATCCGCGCCGAGGCCGACGGACGGATCATCCGCCTCACCGACCCGGAACTCATCCACTACCCCTTCCTCTTCATCTCCGCCCCCGGCGCCCTCCACGTCACCCAGGAGGAGGCCGCCGCCCTCCGAAAACATCTGCTCAACGGCGGCTTCCTCCTGATGGATGACTTCTGGGGCGAACAGGAATGGGAGAACTGCGAGGAAGCCCTGCGCACCGTCTTCCCGGACCGGAAGTTCTTCGATCTTCCCCTGACCCATCCGCTTTACCACGGCGTGTTCGAGATCACCGCCAAGCACCAGAACGCCAACGTCGGCCTCGGCACCCGCTCCGAGCAGACTGGCGTCACCTGGGAACGCGAGGACGGCCGCGAGGTCCACCACCGCGGCATCGCCGACGACCAGGGCCGCCTCATGGTCCTCGCCCTCCACAACACCGACACCTCGGACGGATGGGAACGTGAGAACGACAACGACTACTACTTCCACAACTTCTCCGAGAAGGTCGCGTTCCCGCTCGGCATCAACATCATCTACTACACGATGACCCACTGACCCACGGCCGCACGCCTGACCCTCCACTCCGCTTTGAAGCTTAAGGCCTCCAGACTGAATCTCGCCGCCGCCCTCCTGTTCCTCACTGCGTCCGTCGCCTTCGCCCAGTGGCGCGGCCGCCGAGGCTGGGGCACCGGCTCCGAAAGCTTCATTCCGCCCGACGCCCGGACTGCCCGCCAGGTCGAGTCCCACTCCACCGAGACGCCCACCTGGACGAACACCACCGGCTTCGCCACCGATGTCTTCACCTTCACCCGCATGAAGTATGAGCACAACGGACTGCGCGGCGGCGGCTGGGGCACCGATTGCCCCGACTCGGACCTCAACCTGTCCTTCCGTCTCCAGCAGATGACCTCCCTCCGGGTCGACCCCGATGGCCGGCTCATCCGCGCCACCGACCCGGACCTCGCCCGCTACCCGTTCCTCTACATCGTCGAACCCGGCGCCCTCACCCTCGGTGCCGAAGAGGTCGTCGCCCTCCGGAAGTATCTCGAAAACGGCGGATTCCTGCTCCTCGATGATTTCTGGGGCGAAGACCAGTGGGACAACGCCGAGATGGCCCTCCGCGAGGTCCTGCCCACCCGCCGGTTTGTTGAGCTTCCCCTTTCCCACGCGCTCTACAGCTGCGTCTTCAAGATCACCGCCAAGGGCCAGGTTCCCAACTACCGCCTCGGCACCCTGAGCCAGAACGATCCCGAGGGCCGGACCTGGGAACGCGAGGACGCCACCGAGGTTCACCACCGCGCCATCCTTGACGACCAGGGCCGCATCATGGTCCTCGCCCTCCACAACACCGACAACGGCGACGGCTGGGAGCGCGAGGGCGAGAACGACTACTACTTCCACAATTTCTCCGAGAAGATCTCGTATCCCCTCGGCGTGAACATCGTCTACTACATCATGACGCACTGAAGGGAACCGCTCCGCACCACCTGCACCCGCTTCCAACCCACTCTTCCTGCCATGTCCGAAAATACTCCCACTCCCCCGCCGCTCCCCCCGGAGTTCGCTGCCGTCCCAGCCCAGGTTCCCGCTTCCACGCCGCCGCCCCCTCCGTTGGCCCCTCCCCTTCCACCGCCCCCGATCCAGACCCAGGCCGCACCTGCCCCCGCGCCCGCCGCCCCAGCCAAGCCCCCCGAGGCCCTCGCCTATGACAAGCTCATGGCCAGCCGCCCACGCCTCGAATCCGAACTGGCCAAGGTCATCGTCGGCCAGCGCGAGGTCATCGACCAGATCCTCATCGCCCTCTTCGCCGGCGGCCATTGCCTCATCACCGGCGCTCCCGGCCTGGCCAAGACGCTCCTCGTCAAATCCATCGCCCAGGTCTTCCACCTCCGCTTCCAGCGCATCCAGTTCACCCCGGACCTGATGCCCGCCGACATCACCGGCACCGAGATCCTCCAGACCGACGGCAACGGCCGCCGCATGGAATTCGTTCCCGGCCCGATCTTCACCAACCTGCTCCTGGCCGACGAAATCAACCGCACTCCCCCCAAGACCCAGGCCGCCCTGCTCGAAGCCATGCAGGAACACCAGGTCACCGCCGCCGGCCGCCGTCACCCCCTTCAGGAACCCTTCTTCGTCCTCGCCACCCAGAACCCCATCGAGATGGAGGGCACCTACCCGCTGCCCGAAGCCCAACTCGACCGCTTCCTCTTCAACGTCGTCATGGACTACCTCCCCGAGGACGACGAGGTGAAGGTGATCTCCCGGACCACCGGCCGCTCCGGTCAGGCCATCGAAGCCCTCTTCACCGGCGAGGACATCATCCAGTTCCACGACCTCGTCCGGCAGGTCCCCGTCTCCGAGGAGATCGTGCGCTACGCCGTGCGCCTCGCCGCTGCCAGCCGCCCCAACCGCACCGGCACCCCCGACTTCATCAATGAGTCCGTCACCTGGGGCGCCGGCACCCGCGCCCCCCAATGCCTCATCCTCGGGGCCAAGGCCCGAGCCCTCCTCCAGGGCCGCGCCCACGTCACCGTCGACGACATCCGCGCCCTCGCCCTCCCCGTCTTCCGCCACCGCGTCCTCCTCAATTACCGCGCCGAAGCCGAAGGCATCCGCGTCGACGCCCTCATCAAACGCCTCCTCGAACACATCCCCGCCCCCGTGTAGGCCGGCTGCCCCCAGCCGGCGCTCCCCTCTTGAAACTTGAATCTTCAATCTTGAACACTTCCCACCAACTCGTCTCCGCCCAGGCGCTGATGTCCATCCGCAGCCTGGAACTGCGCGCCCGGGCTGTGGTGGAAGGATTCTGGAACGGCCTCCATCGAAGCCCCTATCACGGCTTCTCCGTCGAGTTCACCGAGTACCGCCAGTACACCCCCGGCGACGATCCCCGCCACGTCGACTGGCGCGTCTACGCCCGCACCGACCGGCACTACATCAAGAAGTTCGAGGACGAGACCAACCTCCGTTGCCACATCCTCCTCGACCGCTCCCGCTCGATGGAGTTCGGCACCACCGGCCATACCAAGGCCGACTACGCCGCCACGTTGGCCGCCACGTTCGCCCACTTCCTCCATCAACAGGGCGACGCCATCGGCCTGATGACCTTCGATGAGCAGGTCCGCGAACTGCTCCCCGCCCGCCATCGCCCCGGCCACCTCCGGCACCTCTACCACGCGATCGAATCCCCCGCCGCAGGCACCTCCACCCAACTCGGCAAGCCCATCGAGCGCGCCGCCGACCTCCTCCACAAACGCGGCATGGTGATCGTCCTGTCGGACTTCCTCGCCGACCCCGCCGAACTGGAGAAGCCCCTCCTCCGCCTGGCCGCCATCGGCCACGAGATCTGCGCCTTCCAGGTCCTCGACCCTTCCGAACGCGACTTCTCGTTCCGCGAATCGTCCCTGTTCGAAGATGCGGAATCCGGCACCACGCTCCACATCGATCCCGCCGCCGCCCGCGCCGGGTACCTCCAACGCTTCAATGCCCACCAGCAGGCCCTCGCCTCCGTGTGCGCCCGCGTCGGCGTGTCCTGGCACCCCCTCGTGACCGATCGGCCCCTCGGCATGGCCCTCTTTGACTTCCTTCAGGACCGCGCCCGCCGCGGTCGGATCATCCGGCGCGCGTCATGAGCTTCCTCGCCCCATTTTTCCTGCTCGGTGCCGCCGCCATCGCGGGCCCCATCCTGTTCCACCTGATCCGGCGGACCACGCGGAACCGCACCCTTTTCAGCTCGCTCCGGTTCCTCCGCCCCACCCCGCCCCGCCTGACACGCAAGAGCCGGCTCGAAAACTGGCTGCTCCTCCTCCTGCGTTGCCTGGCCCTCGCGCTCCTCGCCCTCGCCTTCTCCCGTCCTTTCTTCAGACAGCCCACGCCGCCCACTTCCCCGGACGGCCCCGCCCGCCGCACCGTCGTCCTCGTCGACACCAGCGCTTCCATGCGCCGACCCGACCTGTGGAACGACGCCAAGGCCCGCGCCGCCCAACTGTTCCGCGAGGCCGGCCCCGGCGATCAACTCGCCCTCGTCACCTTCGACCGTAACTCGACCCTCCAGGTCTCCTTCCAGCAGTGGGAAGCCGCCTCCCCCGCCGACCGCGCCACCATCGCCATCGCCGCCCTCGACGCCCTCCAACCGTCCTGGAACCCCACCCACCTCGGGCCCGCCCTCGTCCGCGCCGCCGAGGAACTCTCCGACACCGATGTCGCCCAGGACGCAGTCCGCCGCCGGATCCATCTGATCAGTGACCTGCAGGAGGGCGCCCGGCTCGACCCGCTCCAATCCTACGAATGGCCGAAGGGCATCGAAGTGATCCCCGAACCCGTCAAGGCGTCCCGCACCGGCAACGCCTCGATCCAGCTTATCGCCGAGGCACCCGACGCCGACCGCGGCACCGACCCCGCCGTCCGCGTCCGGGTCTCCAACAGCGCCGACTCGAAGCGCGAACAGTTCCAGGTGCGCTGGGCGTCCACGGATCCCTCGACCCCGATCCCGGCGCCGCTGGACCTCTACGTTCCGCCCGGCCAGGCGAAGATCCTCCCCGTGCCCGTCCCCACGAATTCCGCCACCGCTTCCGGCACGACCAACCTGCCAGTCGCCAACCGTCCCTCCTCCCTCGTGCTCTCGGGCGATGACGAACCCTTCGACAACACGCTCCACGTCCACCCGCCCCAGCCCTCGCGACTGGAACTGCTCTACATCGGCAACGACACCGTCGCCGAAGCCCGGCAACCGCTGTTCTTCCTCAGCCGCGCCCTTCCCGAAACCCGACGACAGACGGTGAAGATCAATGCCGCGAAGCCTTCGTCCCCACCAACGCCCGAAGCCCTCGCCTCGGCCCGCGTGATCGTCGTTACCTCTCCCCTGACGGACGCCCTCTCCGACTCCCTGCGCACCCGCATGGAATCCGGCCAGACCGTCGTGTTCGCCCCCACCGGACCCGACGCCAGCCTGACTCTCGCCCGCCTCATCGCCGTCCCCGGCACGACCCTCGTCGAGGAAAAGCCCACCCGCTACGGCCTGCTCGGCGAACTCGACTTCCGCCACCCGCTGCTCGCGCCCTTCGCCGACCCGCGCTTCTCGGACTTCACCCGCATCCATTACTGGCGCTACCGCCGCATCACCACGCCCCTTCCGACCAACGCCGTCGTTGTGACCCGATTCGATTCCTCGGCACCCGCGTGGGTCGACTTCCCCGTCGGGCGAGGTCGCCTCGTCTTCCTCGCCTCGGGATGGTCCATCGCCGACAGCCAGTTCGCCCTCTCGTCGAAGTTCGTCCCCTGGCTGTACTCGCTGCTCGACCTCGCCGGCTCCTCCCTTTCCCCCTCGGTCCATCCGCTCGTCGGCGATCCGATTCCCCTGCCCCCAGGCCGCACCGGCCTGCTCGCCATCCGTCGCCCGGATGGCACGTCGACCAACCTGCCACCCTCGGCCGACCGTTTCACCGGCACCGACCAACCCGGCACCTGGTGGATCGGCGAAGGAGCCGACGCCAAACCGGTCGCCGTGAACCTCGATCCCTCCGAAGGCCGCACCGCACCGCTGTCGATGGAGCAACTCGAGAAGCTCGGGATCCAACTCGATGCCGCCCTCTCGACCGCGGCCGCGCCCACGCCGAAGCCCGCCGGCACCCCTCCGGCCGCCGAAGCCGAAAGCCGCCAAAAGCTCTGGCGCTGGATCATCACTGCTGCCCTTTGCCTCCTCGCCCTCGAAACCCTGATCGCCGGCCTCACCGCCCGCCGCGCGGTCCCCGTCCAGGACCCCGCATGACCCCATTCCCGTTTTTCCTCCATCAGTCCAACCTCCTCCGACGCGCGCCATGAAAGAGCACCCTGTCCTACGCCTGCTCCGCCCCATCGCCGACCGTGAGGTCTGGCGCCGCGCCGCCTTCCAACTCGCCGCCACGTGGGCCCTCATCGCCGTCGTCGCCGCCGTCATCCTCTTCATCGCACGCCAGGCCGGATGGCCCGTGCTCTGGATCGCCGTCGGACTCGCCCCCGTGGGCCTCATCGCCGGCCTGTTCGCCCTCGTCCGCGGACTGACCCGGCCCGCCGACCTCCACGCCGCCGCACGCAAGGTCGAGTCGCATCACCCCGACCTCAACGGACTCCTGATCACCGCCGTCGAACAGAAGCCCGAAACCGACGGCCAGTTCAACTTCCTCCAGGCCCGCGTCCTCGACCAGGCCCTCGATCACGCCCGCCGACACCAGTGGTCCCGGCTCTCCCCGATCGGCCGCGTCCTCTCCGCCATCGCGCTCCAGGGCGTTGCCTTCCTCGCCTTCGTCGCCGTCCTCTTCTTCTCCCCCCGCAACCCGCTGCCCACAGCCAGCACGCCCTCCGCCCCCACCAAGGTCCTCGCCCGGGTCATCGACGGCATCGAGGTCACCCCCGGCAACGCCGAACTCGAAAAGGGATCTTCGCTCGTGGTGCTCGCCCGCTTCGGCAAGGTTCCCCGCAACGCCGCAATCGTCGTCACCACCCCCGGCCAACTCCCCCGCCGCCTCCCCCTCGTCCGGAACCTCGCCGACCCCGTCTTCGGCGGCGCCGTCCCCGACGTCACCAACCACTTCTCCTATCGCGTCGAATCCGATGTCGGCAGCTCCCCCGACTTCAAGGTCACGGTTTTCGAATACCCGCGCCTCGAACGTTCGATCGCCGACATCGCTTACCCCGAGTACACCGGCCGCCCCCGCAAGCGCATCGAGGACACCCGTCGCGTCACCGCCGTCGAGGGCAGCCAGCTCGACCTGATCCTCCAGCTCAACAAGCCCGTCACCCACGCCGTCCTCCAACCCCGCGGAACCAACCTCGCCCCCATCACGCTGCTCACCCCTTCCAACCAGCCGATCGCTTCGATCACCAATTTCCTCCTGGCCTCCAGCGGCACCTATGACCTCCGGCTGATCGATTCCGACGGTCGCACCAACAAGGTCTCGGCCCAGTTCGTCTTCGAGGTCCCGCCCAACCGCCCCCCCGAACTCAAGCTCGCCCTCCCACGCGGCGACATCCGCCCCTCCGCCCTCGAGGAACTCCACTTCGACGGCACGGTCTGGGACGACTTCGGCGTCCTGCGCTACGGCCTCGGTTTCGTCCGCGTCGGTGCCGAACCCGACCTCATCGAACTCGGCGCCACCGTCCCCGGAAACGAGAAGCGCCCCTTCAAGCACCAGCTCCGCCTCGAGGAGAAGAAAGCCGAACCCGACCAGGTCTTCGGCTGGTTCGTCTGGGCCGAGGATACCGGCCCCGACGGCCAGGTCCGCCGCACCACCGGCGACATCTTCTTCGGCGAGGTCCGTCCCTTCGAAGAGATCTTCCGCGAAGGCGAGGGCTCCGGCGAACAGCAGGGCGAACAACAGGGTGAATCCGGCGGCAGCAACAGCCCCGCCACCAAGCTCGCCAAGCTCCAGAAGCAGATCATCACCGCCACCTGGAAGCTCCAGTCCCGAAAGCCCACCACCACCAACTCCTCCTCATCGATCAGTCCGATCGGACCGATCGGACCGATCAGACCGATCCGTCCGATCAACCACCTCTTCGCCCAACCCGCCCGCCTCCAGCAACCCTCCCAGCCCGCCGCCCCGCGCCGCCAGCGCTCCGCCGCTTCCTCCAAGGCCTCCTACGCAGACGACCTCAAGGTCGTCCGCGAAGCCGCCCAGGAAGCCCTCGAACAGGCCCGCTCCACCTCCGCGGAAGAGGGCGATCCCCGCAAGAGCGCCCTCTGGTCCAATGCCATCACCCAGATGGAACGGTCCATCGAACTCCTCGACAAGGCCGCCAAGGATCCAACCCTCCTCAAGGAAGCCCTCGCCGCCGAACAGGCCGCCTACCAGGCCATCGTCCAGCTGCAACCCCGCGAGACCGAGGTCACCCGCCGACGCAACCAGCAGTCGCAGTCGCAATCCCAGTCGGAAAGCGAACGCAACCAGCAGCAGATCGACGAGCTCGACCTGACCCAGTCCGAGAACCGATACGAGAACCAGCGCCAGGCCCGTTCCCCCCAGGAGGAACAGCAACGCCAGCAGCAGCAGGCCATCAACCGACTCGAGGAACTCGCCCGCCGCCAGGAGGAGATGAACCAGCGCCTGAAGGAGCTGCAGACCGCCCTCAAGGCCGCCGATGAAAAGAAGAAGGAGGAACTCCAGCGCGAACTGAAGCGTCTCCAGGAGGAACAGCGCCAGAACCTCGCCGACGCCGACGAACTCCAGCAACGCATGGAGCGCGCCGAGAACCAGTCGTCCACCACCGAACAGCGCCAGCAACTCGAGCGGACCCGCGAGGAGATGCAGAAGGCCGCCGAGGCCACCGGCCAGGGTCAGGTCTCCCAGGCCCTCGCCGCCGGCACCCGCGCCCAACGCCAGCTTGAGGAAATGCGCGAGGAACTCCGCCGCCAGAACGCCAACTCCCTCAACGAGGCCGCCCGCGAACTCCGCGCCGAAGCCCGCGACCTCGCCCGCGCCGAGGAGGAGATCAAACGCGAACTCGACAACCAGCAGAACAACGCCAACCAGGGCCAGAAGTCCCTCTCCGGTCCCACCGACCGCGAGAAGATCCTGGAGAAGCTCGCTGCCCAGCAGTCCCGCCTCACCAATCTCGTCCAGCGCGCCACCGACCTCTCCCAGCAGGCCGAGGGCTCCGAGCCCCTCCTCTCCCGCCAACTCTACGACACGCTCCGAGACTTCGGCCAGGACGACACCACCAACCTCAAGCAGATGCGCGAACAGCTCATCCGCGAAGGTCAGATGAGCCGCGGCCTCTACCAGCGGATGCAGGATGCCGCCGACTCCAACGCCAAGTCCCTCGAGGTCACCCGCGAACTCCTCCGCCAGGGCATGGACCAACCCGCCCGCGAGGCCGAACAACGCGCCCGCAAGGGTATCGAGAACCTCCGCCAGGGCGTCGAGAAGGCCGCCAACTCCGTCCTCGGCGACGACACCGAAGCCCTCCGCCTCGCCCAACAGGAACTCGATAACGCCGCCGAACAACTCACCCGCGAAATCACCCAAGCCCGCTCCCAACCGAATGGATCCGACCGATCGGACGGATCAGACCGATCCGACCGATCGGACCGATCGGACGGATCCCCCCAACCCCAAGGCCAGCCACAAGCCCAACAGCCCGGCCAACAGCCCGGTCAACAACCCGGCGACCGGCAGCCCGGTTCCCAGCCCTCCCCCGGAGGTCAGGGTCGTCCCTCGCAGCAGCCGGCCCCGCCGTCCCAGAACCCTCAGGACGCCCCCGGCGCCCCCAGCATCAACGATTCCCTGCGTTCGCTCATGCCCGGCTCCAGCCCGCGCGGATCCCAGAACAACGCCGGCGGCGATGCCCGCCCGATCACCGGCAATGACTTTACCCAGTGGTCCGATCGCCTCCGCGACGTCGAACAGCTCATCGATTCCCCGGACCTTCGCTCCGAAGTCGCCAACGCCCGCGACCAGGCCCGCCGGGTCCGCATCGAGACCAAGCGCGGCCAGTCCAAGCCCGACTGGGCCAACGTCGAACTCCAGGTGCTGAAGCCGTTGGTCGAGGTCCGCGACCAGATCCGCGAGGAACTCGCCCGCCGATCCGGCGAGAACCCGCTCGTGCCGCTCGACCGCGACCCGGTCCCGGGCCGCTACTCGGAACTCGTCCGACGCTACTACGAGCAACTCGGTCGCGACCGCCAGGCGCCCTGACCCACCGGCTGATTCCATCCCAAGATGCCCCTCGCCTCCATCATCCTCTCCGGTGCCTCCTGGATCCCGGTCGCCGGCGCGTTCGCTGCGGTGACTGCCGGCGTCCTCGTCTGGAGTTACCGATCGGGTTCCGGCTCGCAGGCTTCGCCCGGACTCCGCCTCGGCTGCGCCGTCCTCAAGGGCGTCGCGGTCGTCGCCCTCGCCTTCTGCCTCCTGGAACCCCTCCGCACCGAACAGCGCGCCAAACCCGGCGCAAACCTGTTCGCCCTCGTCGCCGACAACAGCCAGGGCCTCCAGATCCACGACCCGGACTCCTCGCTCAGCCGCGGCGAACTCCTCGCCCGGCAACTCGACCCCGGCACCGCTTCCTGGATCGCGCCCCTCGACGAAGGCTTCCAGCTCCGCCGCTTCACCTTTGATTCCCGACTCCAGAACGTCCGCGACTTCTCCGCCCTCGATTTCGCCGGCCGCGCCTCCGCCATCGGCTCCGCACTCGAAACGCTCCGCGACCGCTTCCGCGGCCGTCCCCTCGCCGGTTCGCTGCTGTTCACCGATGGCAACGCCACCGACATCCCCACCCAACTGCCCGACCTCACCGGCCTGCCTCCCGTCTATCCCGTCGTCGTGGGCCGACCCGACGCCGTCCGCGACGTGGCCCTGCAACGGGTCGCCGTGACGCAGACCGCCTTCGAGGACGCCCCGGTCTCCGCAATGGTGGAAGTCGGTTCCGCCGGATTCGGCAACGCCCCGCTCCTCACCCGCGTCACCGATCGCGGCGGACGCACCGTCGCCGAAACCAACCTCGCCCCCGCCTCCGGCACCGCTCCCGCCACGGCCCGATTGCAGTGGCGCCCGGAACAACCCGGCGTCTCGTTCTACCAGGTCCGCGCCGGTACCACCGAGGACATCCAGCGCGGCCTCAATCCCACCAACTCCCCCGAGGCCACCCTCGCCAACAACTCCCGCATCATCGCCGTCGACCGCGGCCGCGGCCCCTACCGCATCCTGTACGTCGCCGGCCGCCCGAACTGGGAATTCAAGTTCCTCAACCGCGCCGCCCAGCAGGACGATCAGCTCAACCTCGTCGGCCTCATCCGGATCGCCCGACGCGAACCGAAGTTCGACTTCCGCGGCCGCGCCGGTGAGACCGGCAACCCGCTCTTCCGCGGCTTCGGCGATCAGGCCCGGGAAACGACCGAACGGTACGACCAACCCGTCCTCACCCGAATCAACACCCGCGACAGCCAGGAACTCGCCGGCGGTTTCCCCCGTACCGCCGAGGAGCTTTACGCCTACCACGCCGTCATCGTCGACGACCTCGAGGCCGCGTTCTTCTCACCGGCCCAGGCCACCCTCCTCCAGAAGTTCGTCTCCGAACGCGGCGGCGGCTTCCTCATGCTCGGCGGCATGGAGTCGTTCAACCACGGGGAATACCAACGCACCCCCATCGGCGACATGCTCCCCGTCCACCTGGACCGACCGGACGCCGCCACCCCGCCCGGCACGGTGAAGTTCTCCCTCTCTCGCGAAGGCTTCCTCCAGTCCTGGGCCCGACTCCGCGACAACGAACCCGCCGAGGAATCCCGCCTGACGGCCATGCCGCCCTTCGAGGTCCTCAACCCCGTCCGCGACATCAAGCCCGCCGCCTCCGTCATCGCCACCGCCACCGACTCCAACGGCAAGGAGCACCCCGCCCTCGCCATCCAACGCTTCGGCAAGGGCCGCACCGGCGCCCTCATGGTCGGTGACCTCTGGCGCTGGGGCATGAAGGACGCCGAATCCCATGCCGACATGGACAAGGCCTGGCGCCAACTCCTCCGCTGGCTCGTCACCGACGTCCCCAACCGCGTCCAGATCGCCTCGGAACCCATCCCCTCCGATCCCAACGGCGCCGTCCGGCTCCAGGTCCGCGCCCGCGACGAGAAGTTCGAACCCCTGGACAACGCCTCCGTCTCCATCGAGGTCGAGACCGTTCAGTTCGAAGCCACCCCCGGCTCCACCAACCTGCCCATCCGGATCTCCGCCTCCGCCTCTGCCGACGAACCCGGCCTTTACGAAGCCACCTTCGTCCCCCGCACCACCGCCGGATTCCGCGCCACCACCACCGTCACCAACGCCGTCGGCGCCCCCGCCGGCACCGCCGAGACCGGATGGTCCACCGACCTCGCCGCCGAGGAATTCAAGTCGCTCGTCCCGAACCTGCCCCTCCTCCAGGAGATCGCCCGCCGCACCGGCGGACGCGTGGTCACCCCGGAAGAACTGCCCGCCCTCGCCCGCGACCTTCCCTCCAGCCCGGCCCCCGTCATGGAGACGATCACCCGCCCGCTCTGGAACACCCCCGCCTTCTTCTCCCTGGCCCTGGCGGCCCTCCTCGCCGAATGGGGTCTCCGCCGCTGGAAAGGCCTCCCATGACCCCACTCCCCAAAGAAAAGATCAGTCCGATCGGTCGGATCCGTCTGATCGGACTGATCCTCCTCTTCCCCCTGTTCCTCCACGCCCAGGATCTAATCCTCGTCGTCGGGGCCCCCGGTGAGCCCCAGTACGCCACGAACTTCGCCAACCAGGCCAAGGCCTGGACCCAACTCGCCGAACGCTCCAAGACCCGCGTCACCACCATCGGCCTCGATGGCCCCGGCACCAACGACCTCGCGCTCCTCCACCAGGCCATCACCAACCTTCCCCCTGCCTCCCCCGAGCCGCTCTACCTCGTCCTGATCGGCCACGGCACCTTCGACGGCCGCGAGGCCCGCTTCAACCTGCGCGGTCCCGACGTCACCGCCACCAACCTCCAGGAGTGGCTCCGCCCCATCACGCGCCCCACCGCCATCCTCAACACCGCCTCCGCCAGCGCCCCCTTCCTCAAGGCCCTTGCCCGAACCAATCGCGTCATCCTCACCGCCACCCGATCCGGCAACGAGGTCAACGCCACCCGTCTCGGCCAGTCCATCGCCGAGGCCATCCAGGATCCGAAGGCCGATCTCGACCAGGACGGGGACCTCTCCCTCCTCGAACTCTTCCTCAACGCCACCGCCCGCACCGGCGAATTCTACAAGTCCGAGGGCCGACTCGCCTCCGAACACGCCCTCCTCGATGACAACGCCGACGCACTCGGCACGCCTGCCGATTGGTTCCGCGGCACCCGCGCCACCAAGAAGCCTTCCGGCAGCGCCGCCACCGACGGCCTCCGCACCCACCAGTTCATCCTCGTCCCCGGCCCCGACTCCGCCCGCCTCACCCCGGAGAAGAAGACCCGACGCGACGAGATCGAACTCGCCATCGCCCGCCTCCGCGACACCCGCCCCACGCCCCCCGACGACGCCTACTACGCGAAGCTCGAAGTCCTCCTCCTCGAACTCGCCCACCTCACGGAATCCCCCTAGCCGCCGTAGCCGCCGACGTCAGGAGGCGGGTCAACCTACCGTAGCCGCCGACGTCAGGAGGCGGGCATCCCGCCCCCATCCCAGCCCCAACGGGGCGAACGAAGACAGCTCAGGGCAAGCTCCGAGTCGGCGAGGGCGACGCCCTGCGTAAGCCGTCCTCCTCAGCCACAACCATGCGATTGAAGGCGGGGACAAGTTCACTCGGAGACGCGGAGACGCAGAGAAAGGACACTTGGATGGGAACCTGGGCAGTCGCCGTTGGATGAGTGGTTTCCGACGCTGAAGAAATCGTGACCGACCTCTCTCCCCGCGCGCTCCGCGGCTCCACGTGAGAACACTACTGCATGGATACAGCTAAGCCGCATTCCCATCAATCGTTGGCTTCCTCACAAAACCTACGACCAGAAGTCCCCACGCAATCACCAAACTCAGGCCGGCAGCAATGTGCGTAAGCTTCACCACCGATTCCTGCCATGCCGCCCCACCGGATGCCTTCGCCTGGGCCGCCGCAATGGGCAACATCTGGGTCGTTCCCCACCAGGCATTGGCGGCCTCGGAAAAGGCCATCACCCACGTAAGCCACGTCGCCAAAAGCATCACGGCAGTGGATTTGGGGCCGACGTTGTGCGGGAGCTTGAGCAACAACACCCCCATGACAAGAAACAGAAGACCGTTGCTGACAAACTGGACATGGGCTCCGAGGGCCAACCGCGGATAGGGCGTGTGCGGCACGACAAAGCCGGACAGCAAACCAACCATCACAAGGAGTAGTCCCTGAATCAAAATCTGCCGGCATCTGTTCTGAGCTTTCATCAATTCTTGTGCGTGGGTTTCTTTTTCTGCGGCGGACGCGAACCACCAACGGCGTCCACATCGCCACTCGGCGTGCCGGCTGGCGCCCGTTCGCTGGACCGTCTAGATCGACTGACCTCATGGGTACCTCAGGAGGGAACGAACCCGCAAGCCAGTCCTGGTACACAGCTCCCGACGAGAAGAAGGACCCGGGGTTTTGGTCAGGATAACAGGATGAACAGGATTGATTCTGTCGCTCCCCAGGATCGGAACCATCCTGTAAATCCTGTTCATACTGTCCGAGGAAGGCGGTGATGTTCCTGTCTCGGATCGGTGGCTCTGGGTTGTCGAACGATCAGCTCAGGGACGCCGGAAGCCAAACGTACAGATGGAACCGTGCCCCCCCGTCGACGTTCCCCGGAGCGTCCGGTTCGGCTATCCGGAGAGCTTCTTCAGGATGGACCGAGCAAGGAATTCGTTGATCTCCCGATGCCGCGGCACCGGCTGGGCCATACGAGTCCGGGGATTCTGGTACCAGTCGTGCTTGCCGCCATGCCGGATGAAGACACATCCAATCTCCTCAATTCTCCGGACCAAGTCTCGGTGCTTCACGCCGCCTCCATCTCGGCCAACCTTCTCACCCCGGGGATTTGCCCGCCAGACAGGTCAGTGTGCAGGTCGCGCAAATGGGCTTGAAGGTCTTCGAGTGACTCGCCCTGTGTGACGTAATCGGGAAACTCCTCGAGATGACCGAGCCAAAATTGGCCGTCTTGCCAGTACACGTACCGAAGTGCCTTCACCGTACGAAAATGCACCTGCTGTCAGGACGAGGCAACGGCATTTCTGCTGGCCGAACGGTCAGAGTCTGCGACGGCGGACCGTTACGCCAGGGCTGGAGTCTGCCGCAAACCCGCCGTTCGCAGCACCCGATTGGTCGGAGAGCCCCTTCGTCCTGCGGAACAGAAGCCGGAGAACTGCCAACGCGAGGTTCACGATGCAGACCACAATGCTGCCTACGCACACCGTAAACCAACCCGGGCAACCCATATGAAGTGCGCCGGAATCAGCTGAAAGGTCGGCGAAGATGGAAATCAGAAGAAGCGCGGCGATGCCACTGGAACATGCCAACAGCAAGGAAACGGGATGTCCCGGTGCGGGTCGCATCCGGCGCCACAACTCGGCGATGATAAGGCCAATGCCAATTGTGCCAGTAATTGCGAGCCAGTGTGTGCTGATGCCGATATAGGCGGCCAAGAATATCAGGGTGTCGAACGTCTCTTGGTGAAACTTCCTGTTTGCATAGCCGAACGGCAGAACTGACCGACGCGGGCGGCCAGTGGCGTTGGAATTGGAAACCGACGCGGCCTGCCCGCGTTCGGTCCAGTGACCTGGTTAGCCCATGTCATTGTGTCCTTCTGGCCTTGTTCAACTCGCGAAATAGAGCGTCTGAATCCGCAAGCACATCGGCGAAGTGCATACGAAGCTGCTCCGCCCACGCTTCAAGCCACAATCGCAACGTGCTCTGAGGTGAAGAACCTGCCGGGACTGACACTCTGGGATTGGGAATCTTACGGTGCCACGCAGCCTCGTAAAGCCGCGTCATGAAGTGCCGGCCTGCTGCATCAATCTTCCAACCGTCTGGTCTCTTCCCATCGGGCAGCCAAACCAAGGCGACCTCAACTGCTCGGTCTTTGAAATCAACCACGACCTCTACCGCGACGTGCCGTGCTTGGTAGGAAACTCGTAGCGTCAACGATGTCTGCTCAATCACCGGCTCGCTGAAACTGTGATCGCGACAAAGAAATTCGAAAACCTCGCGGATCACATAGGGAAACTCTGCTGATGGCATCTCGTCCATCCATGCGTTTGGGTCTGCGACGCGCTTCATGGTCTCGGGGCTAACGCCAAGGTCAGCGACGGGGGCCAGCCACCGGGACCGTCCGCATCGCCACTCGGCGTGCCGGCTGGCGCCCGTTCGCTGGACCGCCATGTTGAACGAAGCCGCTGCGCGGGGGGGCTTCGCCGCAGTGGACGACATGGGCCTCCCGGAGCACACGCTCCGGGTGAATGAAAACCATTACGCCACTACGGCAAAAATTCATCGATCACCTCACCTTGCGCCAGCTCTCCG
>CAIMMI010000252.1 GCA_903842505.1 uncultured Verrucomicrobiota bacterium
CCGTAGGCCCGGTGCCCAATGCCGGCAAGGAACCCCTGCGGCAATGCCGGGCGGCAGGGGAGTTCCAAGTCGCCAGATTCAGGTTTCAAGTCCGAGACCTAAGCCCACCTTCGACGCGCCCCCTCTGCTTCTCCGCTTCTCTGATGTATTCCCCTCCGCTGTAAATCCTCCGCTGGAATCCCCGTTGTCGAACCCGCAATCTCCCTCCCATGCTGCGTCGCGCCCCTTCCAGAGTCCGCCCGAGCCTCCCGGGTTGGATCCTGCTCTTCGCGTCCCTCCTGTCCGCAGCCTCCGCGGGTGCCGCTGTCCAACCCGAATCCGCCCTGCGCGCCCTGGGCAAGTTCAACACCGAATCCAACCTCACCGTCGAACTCATCCTGTCCGAGCCCAAGGTCGCCTCGCCCTGCGCACTCGCCTGGGACCAGTTCGGCCGGCTCTACGTCGCCGAGAACCGCGGTTACCCCACCGGTTCCACCAACGGCGAACCCCTCGGCCGGATCGCCCTGTTCACGGATACCCGCGGCTACGGCGACTGGGACAAGCGCACCGACTTCGCGACCGGACTCACCTTCCCCAACGGCATCCTGCCCTGGCGCGAGGGCCTCCTGGTCACCTGCGCCCCGGACATCCTCTGGCTCCACGATGCCGACGGCGACGGCGTCGCCGAGACCCGCGAGGTCATCCTCACCGGCTTCGCCACGCACCAGTCCACCCAACTCCGCGTCAACCGCCCGATCCTCGGTCCCGACGGCTGGGTCTACGTTGCCTCGGGTCTCTCCGGCGGTCGGATCACCTGCCCGCGCCGTCCCCAGGACAAACCCCTCGAACTCCGCGGCGACCTGCGCTTCAACCCCGACACCGGCGAGTACCAACCCGTCGACGGCCCCTCGCAGTTCGGACAGGACATCGACGATTTCGGCCGGCGCTTCGGCTGCCACAATCGGATCCAGGTCCGCCACTTCGTCTTCCCACCCCTCTTCGCTCCGCACCACCCCTTCCTCATCCCGTCTGGCGTTGTCCACGATTGCGCCGAGCGGATCGACAACCCCTGGCTCAAGGGAGGTGGCGGCGCCGCCCGCCTCTATCCCATCAGCTCCAACGTCACCACGGCCGACTCCCACGCCGGCACCTTCACCGCCGCCTGCTCGCCCCTCCTCTGGACCGGCGGTCAGATCCCCGACCGCTACGTCGGCGGTGTCTTCAGTTGCGATCCAACCGCCAACCTCGTCCATTTCGACGAACTCCAACCCGCGGGTGCCTCGTTCGCCGCACGACGCCTCTCCGGCACCAACGAATTCCTCCGCTCGACCGACAACTGGTTCCGGCCCGTCTTCATCGCCCCCGGTCCCGACGGCGCGCTCTACGTCGCTGACATGTACCGCCCCTCCATCGAGCACCCCGAGTACCTGCCCGAGGAAGTCCGCAAGCGAACCGACTTCGACTCCGGCCGCGATCTCGGACGGATCTGGCGCGTCCGCACCTCGACGGCCCTCCGCGACCGCCGAACATCGCCCACGCGACTCGTCCGTCACACCGTCACCAACGAACCCATCCCTCTCCTCAACGACCTCTCCAGCACCAACCGCTGGCGCCGCGACACCGCCTGTCGCCTCCTCCGCGAACGCGAATCGGACACCAACCTCCCCACCGTCCTCCAACGCGGCCTCGAAGGATCCCGCACCGCCATCACCGCCGCCCGACTCCTCCAGATCCTCGACCGCATCGGCTTCCTCAACGATGACGCCGTCGTCGGAGCCATGCTCGCCCCCCAACCCGAACTCCGCGAACTCGGCCTCCGCCTCGCCACCCCGAGACTCCTCCGCAACGCCGAGGTTGCCACCACCGCCGCCACCCTCGTCCGCGACCCCGCTGCCCGCGTCCGCTTCCAGACCGCACTCTCTCTGGGAATGGTCGCCAACGACGTCCCGGAACTGGTCGTCCCCGCCCTCGCCAGCATCGCCGCTCGCGACGGCAACGACCGCTGGACCCGTGCTGCCATCCTCGGCTCCCTCCATCAGCAGGAACGCGGCTTCATCCTTTCCCTCCTTCAACAACCACCCGTCGTCGGCGACCCCGCCATCCCCGTCCTCGAAGAACTCGGCGGCATGATCGGCCGAATGGTCCTGCCAGACGCCCACGCCGAGGTCGTGGCCGTCCTGTTCGCCTCCGGTTCCACCGACCTTGCCCGTGCCCTCGTCTTCCTGGGTGCGTTCGCCGATGCCTGCCCTGAGATGCCGCAATCCTTCAGCGCCCTCGCGGGGCAGGTCTCCGCCGGATCCAAATGGCGTGTCCTGCAGGAAGCCGCGCTCGGTGCCCTGACCCGACCCGAGTCACTCCCCGCCTTGCGCCTGGCCGGTGCCCGACTCGCCGGCCAACTCGAACCCACCGCGACCCGCGCTGCGCTCGATCAGATCCTCCGGTCCACCGCACCCGCGGATCTCCTGGCGGTGGCGGCCCGGCGCGCCGCCGTGCCGCCCCATTCCGACATCGCCGCCTCGCTCCTCACGCCCCGCGACTGGAAGGCCCTTCCTCCCCCGAACCAATCGGCCATCCTGGCCGCCCTGCTCGCCCGTCCCGCCCACCTTCCCCACGTCATCGCCGCCCTCGCCTCCGGCACCGTCCATCGCCACCAACTGACGGCCGGCCAACGCGACCAACTCCTCCGCGTCGTCGATCCCAACCTTCAAACCCAGGCCAAGACCCTCCTCCAACCGGTCGCGCCTGCCGAACGTCAGGCCGCCTTCCTCGCCGCCCGATCCGCCCTCGCCCTCACCCCCGACGCCAACCTGGGCCGCGCCACCTTCCGCCAACTCTGTGCGTCCTGCCACCGTCTCGACGGCGAAGGCATCGCCGTGGGCCCCGACCTCTTCGACGTCCGCAACCAACCCAGCGAAACCCTCCTCCTCCACATCCTCATCCCGAGCCAGGAAATCGCCCCCAACTTCGCCCAGTACCGATGCGAGACCCGCGACGGCCGAATCCTCTCCGGGCTCCTCGCCGCCGAATCCCTGACCGCCATCACCCTCCGCCAGGCCCAGGGTCTTCAGGAGATCATCCCCCGCGACCAAATCGTCCGACTCGAGGTCGTCCCGGAATCCCTCATGCCCGACGCCCTCGAAAAGACCGTGTCCCCGCAGGACCTCTGCAACCTCATCGCCTTCCTCAAGGGCGGCGCGCGCTGAGAGGGATAGTCCCAAATTTTCAGGTTCAAGTTGAAGGGGTTCCACAAGGGGTGGGGCGAGACTCCGTCGAGCCGTTGCCGAGTTCGAAGTTTTCAGTTTCAAGTTTGAAGCCGGCCCGCACCCGCACCCGCACCCGTACTCGTACCCGCACCCGTACTCGTACTCGTACTCAGCCCGCAGGGCGGTACTCGTACTCGATCCCAGCCAAACCCCCAACCCCCACACGCCAACCCATCGCTTCGAGTACGAGTAGGAGTACGAGTACGAGTACGAGTAGGAGTAGGAGTAGGAGTACGATCCTCGCCGAATCCTCCACACCCGGCGGGGCCGTCTTGTCTGGCATCTGGAAACTGGCGTCTGGGAACTCCCCAACGGCTCGTGAGACACTCGCCCCACCGAATGGGATCCTGACGGGGTGGGGCGAGACTCCGTCGAGCTGTGAGGTCGACCGCATTGCCTCGCCCGCCCAAGCTGTCCCGGTCGTGCTCTACTGGATCGAACATATTGCCGTCGCCGGATGCGCCATCTCCGGTGTGCTGGCCGCTGCCGGCCGAAAGGTCGACCTCTTCGGCGTCATGGTCCTTGCCACGGTCACGGCCTTCGGTGGCGGCACGCTGCGGGACGTCGTCCTCGGCGACCTTCCCGTCTTCTGGATCCGTGATGGCAACTACCTCTACACCGTCCTCATCGCCGCCGTGTTCACGTTCTTTGCCGCGCGCCGATTCGAGTTCCCGGGCGCCGTCCTCCAGGCCGCCGATGCCGCCGGTCTCGCCCTCTTCGCCATTTCCGGCACCCGCAAGGCCATCGCCATCCTCGCCTCGCGGGACATGCCCGAATCCATTGTGATCGCGGTCGCCATGGGGGTCACAACCGGGGTGGCTGGGGGAGCCCTCCGCGACCTCCTCATGCGCGAGATCCCGTTCGTGTTCCGACGCGAGATCCACCTCTATGCGACCGCCGCGGCTGCCGGAGCCACCGCCTTCGCCCTCCTGCGTCGCTTCGGTTGGCCCGAGAACCAGGCTGCTGCCACCGGCATCCTCATCGTCCTCAGCCTCCGACTCGCCGCCATCCGATGGAAACTCTCCCTCCCCCTCTTCCGCAAACACGACGAACCGGAACATTGATCCTGAAAACGGCAGTTGGGTTATCCACCGATTTCACAGATGGACCGGGACGAGAGGCCTCACCGCATTGATGTTTCCATGTCACCCGAGGGGTGAAACGACGGACTTTCTCAACCGGCTTCCGATCCGTGCAATCGCTGTAATCTGTGGATCCAACCGCCGCTTC
>CAIMMI010000253.1 GCA_903842505.1 uncultured Verrucomicrobiota bacterium
CTATTGGAGAACGGGCGACGGATCGCTCGTCGACTCGAAGACACCCAACGCAGGCGAGCTCGACAACTGGTTGCCATACGGTCGGCGATCGCTGGCAAATTAGGTTAACGCATATGGGACACTCGCCCCACCTTGTGTGCCGGGGCTGACAAACCACGCCTCCTGACGTCGGCGTCTACGGTCAGGACTGCCCGGCGTGCTTGAACCAGGCCTGGAGTTTTTCGAGGGCCCGCGCGCGGTGGCTGAGGCGATTCTTGATTTCCGCACCGAGTTCGGCAAACGACGCGGCGTATCCGTCTGGAATGAACAGCGGGTCGTATCCGAACCCCCCGCCACCGGCTGGCTGACGTTGGATCCGGCCCGGGCAGCTGCCGGAGAAGTGGATGACCGCGGCGGGAACCGGCGTGGCGACTGGGACCAGGGCCAGGACGCAGCGGAATCGGGCGGAGCGCGCGGGATCGGGCACGGGGTCCAGGAGACGGAGGAGCTTGGCGTTGTTCTCCGAGTCCGGGGAATTCCCGGGAGCGCCGGAGTCCAGGGCGGCGAAACGTGCGGAATGGACGCCGGGCGCGCCTTGGAGCGCATCGACTTCGAGTCCGGAGTCGTCGGCGAGGACGAACTCCACGTTCATGTTGCAGGTGTCGGTGCGGAGGTAGGCGGCCCAGGCCAGCGCCTTGAGGGTGGCATTGCCCTCGAAGGTGTGAGCCGTCTCGGGGATGTCGAAGCGGGCGTTGGTGTCGCGCTGGGAGAGGACGGTGAAGTCGGAACCGAGGATGGACCGGACTTCGTCGATCTTGTGGGAGTTGCCGGTGGCGAGGAACAGAACGGGCATCGGGTGGATTGGGCCAAAGCGGGGAGGGCGGGGCAACCCCTGGTTTTCCTGATGGAGAATCCGTGATCCAAACGAGGGCTTGTCGACGATTTGACTGTCGTCCTAGATTGGGTGAATGCACCCAGTGCTCCTGACAATGGTGGCGGCCGTGATACTCGGTGCCGCCTCGGTTCCGTCGATGGCATCCGGCTCCTATCCGGGGCCTGGCATCCGTCCGCCGGCCAAGTACGACACGGCCAAGTATGAGTTGGGGAAGGCCGTGTTTACGGGCAAGGCCCCACTGGCGTTGGGTGCGGGGAACGCGGAGACGCAGGGGGCTACCTTGAAGGAGTGGCAAAAGACCTTGCCCATCGCCTTGCAGCGGACGACCGACCTGCCGGCCATGGCGGGGAAGCTGACGAGCGGGCAGTTGGACGGCCTGCAGCATTTCCTGGAGGTGCGCTACAACCTGAAGAAGGCCGCGAAGTAAGCCAAAAACACCCATCTGACACCCAAGACATTCATGAATTCCTGCATTCGCCGCCCGCTGGCAACCATGGTCGCCCTGCTCGCCGTGGCGCCGGTTTCCCAACTCGTCGGGCAGTCTGCCATCCTGCCGGCGCCTGGCCAGTTCGAGGCAACGCCGATGTACGTCTACCAGACATTCGAAGACATCTGGAGTGGCAACACCCGCGCGACCATCCCGAGTCCCATGGTCCAGCACACGGCCACCGTTGGCCTGGAGTATGGCGTCACGGAGACCATCGCGTTCGACACGACCGTGGGTTACACGCGGGTCAACTGGGACACCGCCGCCGGCAGGAGGAGGGATGACGGCATAACGGACACGCGCGTTGGCGTGCGTTGGCAGGTATTTGATGAACGGGCGACGTCCTGCAAGTGGGCTCCGACCGTTACCCTGCGCGTGGGAGGCATCATTGCGGGTACGTATGACACGGGGGTGCCGTTTGCGGCCGGCGACGGGGCGCATGGTGCCGAGGCCTCGATGTTGTTCACGAAGGCGATTGGCGAGACCGGCTTCGGTCTGTACGGCGAGGCGGGGTATCGGTTGCGGGAGAATCCGGTGCCGGACGACTTCTTCAGCGTGATTGGTGCCTACAAGACGTTTGGCCCGTTCACGCTGAATGCGGCCTACCGTCATGTCCAGGGCCTGAGCGGCATGGATATCGGGCAAGAAGGGTTCACCTTCCCGGCGCTCAAGGAAATCAACCAGATCTTCGAGAGCGGGTTGGGCTTCCGGGATTCGGGCGGGCGGTACTATCAGGTGTTTGGCGCGTTCAACGTGGGTGGGCGGAACACGGGCGACAAGGCGATCATCGGTGTGTCGGCCACGTTCCCGTTCTGAACCGGATCGAGGGCGCACTCAGCCGATGGGCTGACTTGTCGGGGGCGTGGAGTCCGGGGTTGCCGGATCC
>CAIMMI010000254.1 GCA_903842505.1 uncultured Verrucomicrobiota bacterium
CGGTGCAGGCGGGAGATCCAATCCCGGCGTTGAGCGGCGGTGGTATGGATGCGGCGGGAAACAGGGGGCAAAATCGAACTCATCGCCGCATCCTGCGCCATGACCGGCGCGTCCGGTAGATGCGGTTCACCGGACGCTTACACACAAACCCTTCCGCCCCTGAAGAGACATAGATGGCTTCACCTGTCCTGGCCCGGGCCTTCATCCTCGCAAAGCCCCGCACCCTGAATGCTGTGCCCAGAATCCCCTCGGCGTCGGGGTTGCCATCGGAATCAGGATCAAACTCAACAACGGTCCGGCGCGGCAAGGCTGCTGCCCGGCACGAATGGGAAGCGATGGTGAAGGCTGCGCCAACCGTTCCCGCGGGCCCAAAGCCACACCCTGCCGGACAGGTGCCTCGTGGAACCGACGCGGTACCCCGCCCCTGTGGATTCGCAGCGTTGTTGGCTCCGCCGTCGCTTTGTTAAATGGACAGATCTGCCCCGTTGCCCCACCCAGACTATTTCCACGCGCATCGAATCACCGCCAGATCAAAGACCGAATAGGGATTGAGCACATACAAACCAAGCTCCAGGCGTCTTCCACGGCATGGGATTTCAACCCAATCTTCTTCATCAACCGGCAGAGGACATATCACATAATCACTAGCGCAGTTCGAAACCATCGCCCTCGCAATTTGGGACATATTGCTAGTCTTGCCTATTTGAGATCTGTGCGCCGGCGCCAAATCGCAGGCTACAAGGAAAACAAACAGCTCATTTGCCCCACCATCCCGCGCCCAGAGAGCCTCTCCGTCATGAAGCATGGTCACCACACCTTTCAACCCCTCCCTCGGCTCCATGAGCTCCAGAGGCGAACCCTTGCTATTCGGCCACTCAACATCTTCACCTTGCTTCAATGCACCAATGCACTCAACCGGAAGAAATCCCACCCACCGATTGAATCTATTCCGAAACGATCGCAATTGTAACATGGCAGGATAAATGGCTTTTGGTCACAAAATAGGCCAAGCGATCCCATGATTTGAATCAAAGACTCAGCTCTATTAATCGCAAGCATTGCTTAGAACCCAACAGGATCGATACCCAGATTCCAAGACCAACCTTGCCTCTGATCATCAAAAGGCGCTTCTCAGGGCCCACCGAGAACCTTGAGTCCAAGAGCATCGTTCGATCCTTGAAAGGAATCTCCGCAGAGCCGCAATCATTTTTAGAGTAGAATCCTTGGGTTTTGAATAGTGCAAGGAGGCAATGGGCTCAGATCTGTCCATTTGGCATTTGGCTCAAGAGCGCACCCACGAAGTCGCGCCCTTCAGAACTGTCCGGCGATGACCCTCAGCCGTAACGATGCGATTGAAAGCGGGTACAGGTTCACGCGGAGCCGCGGAGCCGCGGAGAAAAGACACTTGGATGGCAAACTGGGCAGTCACCGTTGGGTGACTGGTTGCCGACGCTGGAGTATTCGTGATCGGCCTCTCTCTCCGCGCGCTCCGCGGCTCCGCGTGCGAATGCTACCGCATGGATACGGCTCAGAACCTCAGGGGGCTTTGCAACCGCGCCACGCCGGGTGGATCTCTGTTCGCGCGGCCATGGATTGCCTTCGACAGGAGACTCCATGTCAAACCATCGAGCCGGCACCTGTCGCGGATGACCTCCCCCCATCCATCTTCGGGCCATGATGCCACACCCCGGCTCTCGCAATTCGCACCGCTCTTGGCTCCCCTGTCGAATGGACGGATATGCCCAATTGCCCCCGCCTAAATCCTTCGCGTCCTCGCGACTTCGCGCGAAGCATTCACGGGCTTTAAGGAGGTTCGCGCGAAGCCGCGAGGGTGCGAAGGAATGGAGGTTGGGTTTACAACAACGAGCGCGACGGGAACCACGTCCGGTCTTCCCTGCGCCTCTGCGCCCCTGCGGGAAACCGTCCCGGTCCGCGACGTCTCCCATTCGACGCCTAGGCTGAGGAGGCACCTGAAGTCCGTGGTCGCGCCGGTGGGGTACGCCGGAGGCGTTCAAGCCGATAGCCCGGGATGCGGATTCCAAAGGGACGCCCCGTTCCCCGGGTGCGTGCTGCGCACGACCCGGGGCTATCCGCTCCAACGCCTTCGCGTCCTTCAAGCGTGAATCTTCAACCTGAAAGCGGCGGTTGTTTTGACCACGGATCTCACAGATTTCACGGATGGCCGGGGCTGGAATGAAGGTTTCCATTCCGGTCGAGCGCTCACCTCGCAGGTGTGCGGCGATCACAAGCCAAGTCCCTGCTTATCCGTGTCATCCGCGCCATCCGTGGTTCCAACTGCCTTTTTCAGGTTCAACCTGAAATCTCCCCCTCCACCCACTCCAGCACCGTGCGGAACGGCACCGCGCTGAATCGGCCGAACTCCAGCCGACGGGTGAGCTTCGCCCGCGTCGTCGCCGGACTCGTCAATCCGCACAGGAATCGGGTCACCTGACGCGGCGTGGACAGGGATCGAATCCCCTCGGCCATCAATGCCCGCACCTCCGCCGCGTGCGCCTCGGTGAACGGGGCCACCGCCGTCGCCGGCAGGCTCACCGGCTCCGACGGCACGCCCGTCCGACAGAAGTGGCAATGCCCGCAGTTGGCTTCGTCGAGTGTCTCCCCGAAGTACGCCAGCAGCCGGCGCGTGATGCAGCCCGATTGCCCCGCGAAATCCAGGATCTGCGCCAGCCGTTGGGAATCGCGTTCCTCGCGCTTCGCGAACAAGTCCGCCAACCGCGCCGCCACCGCGGCCGGATCGCGTCGGACCGGATCCCCGCACAGGCGGAACCCATGCCGCAGGCCGGTCGGCTTCTGCGTGATCGCGCCCGTCTCCTCCAGCCACGTCAGAGCCTTCACCACCCGCTCCCGCGGTTCGTTGATCTGCCGGGCGGCGGCGTCGATCTCCAGCGTCAGGTACTTGGGTCCGCGCCGGCCGGCGCCGAACAAGGCCGACAGGAACCGCCGCCGATCCTCCGTGTGCCCGGTCAGGATCACGGATTCGTCCTTCAGGAACTGGATGGCCGTGCTTTCGTAGAACATGCGCGTCGGCCGCAACAAACCCTCCAGCTCCAGGTAGGTGATCACCGTGTCGACCACCAGCGGTCGGATGTCCGTCTCCTGGCTCAGGTCGTATCGGCTCACGTCGAATTCCTCGCCAGAACCCAGCATCCGGCGCACGAGCTCCTCCACCGCTTCCAGCGACGGCGTGTCGCCGAGCGTGAAGTTCTCCAACGGTACTGCGTCGTCCGCGCAAGCCAGCAGTTCGCACAACGCCGGCTGCCCATCCCGACCCGCGCGACCGATCTCCTGCTGGTAGTTCTCGAGCGTCTTCGGAAGGTTGAAGTGGATCACGCTCCGGATGTCCGCCTTGTCGATGCCCATCCCGAACGCAATCGTCGCCACGATCACCCCGCACTCCCCGCGCATGAACGCCTCCTGCGTCGCGTCCCGTTCCTCCGAGCTCATTCCCGCGTGATACGCCCGCGCCCCCAACCCGGCCGCGGACAAATGCGCTGCCACCGCCTCCGCCGTCTTCTGGAACGTCACGTACACTACCGCCGGCCGGACCTTCGGATTCGACAGCCGCTTCTCGAGCAGGGCCAACCGCTCGTCTGACGCACAC
>CAIMMI010000255.1 GCA_903842505.1 uncultured Verrucomicrobiota bacterium
AGCAACTCCTGGGCAAGCACGCCGTCTACGCCGGCACCAGCGTCCTCCCCAAGGGCCGCTAAGCCACACCGTTTCCTCCACAGGGCGCGCCGTCTCACGACAGCGCGCCCTTTTTTCTGTAGGGCGCGGAGTTGCCAGATGCCAGATGCCAGATGCCAGTTGCCAGATGCCAGTTGCCAGTCATGCAGCCGACTCCTGAGGGGTGGGGCGAGACTCCGTCGAGCCGCTTCAGAGTTTGAAGTTTTCAGTTTCAAGTTTGAAGCGGCCGCCGGGCTTGAATCTTGAAACTTGGGAATCCCAAGCGGCTCGTGAGGACACTCGCCCCACCCCAAGCGGGCCATGGAGGGGTGGGGCGAGACTGGGGCTGTTACGGCCCCTCGACCTCTACCAAAAACCCCTGCGCCTCTGCGCCCCTGCGGGAGAATACTTCCCTCCGCCCCCTCTCGCACCGCTTGCGCGGAGTTCCCAGATGCCAGTTCCCAGTTTCCACAGGCCAGAGCTGGGCTTGAAACTTGAATCTTGAAACTAGGAACTCCGTAACACCCAAGCGTGACCCTTCGCCCGGAGACTGGTCTCATCCACGCAGTCACTTGCCATCTGCATCGCATGTCCGAGATCCGCGCCACCACCACCCCACCGACCAATTCCCCGGACGCCCCGGAACTCGTCGCCGCAATGCTCCGCGACGCGGACCAGGCCGGGGCCAGTGACATCCATCTCCAATCCATCCCGGGCGCCGTCACCCTCCAGTGGCGTCTCGACGGTGTCCTTCACGATCGCGGCCGGATCGAGATGCCCGTCGCCGAACGGGTCCTCGGCCGCATCAAGTACCTCGCCCGTCTCCGGACCTATCAGGAAACGCTGCCCCAGGACGGACGCATCCCTGCGGAGGATGCTGGACTCGACTGCGACCTCCGCGTCTCCACCTATCCCACCGTCACCGGCGAGAAGATCGTCCTCCGCATCTTCCGAAACAGTTCAGCCGTGTCGCTCGCCGAACTCGGCCTTCCCCTCCCCACGCTCAACGCCCTCCAGAGCGCCATCGCCCAGCCGACCGGCCTCATCCTGCTCACCGGCCCGGCCGGCAGCGGCAAGTCCACCACCGTCCACGCCGCGCTGCACGAACTCGCCCAGGCGGGCGGCCGGCACCTCGTCACCGTCGAAGACCCGGTCGAAACGCTCGTCCCGGGCGTCATGCAGACCGAGGTCAACGAAGCCCGTGGCCTCACCTACCCCGCCGCCGTCCGACACCTGCTCCGACAGGACCCGCAGGCCATCGTCATCGGCGAGATCCGCGATGCCGAAACCGCAAACCTCGCCGTCCAGGCCGCCCTCACCGGGCATCTCGTCCTCTCGACCCTCCATGCCGGATCCTGCCATGGCGTCCTCGACCGCCTCCGCCTGCTCGTCCCCGACCCGTTCTCCGTCGCCGCCTCGCTGACCCTCGTCCTCAACCAACGCCTGGTCCGACGCACCTGCACCCGTTGCCAGGGCGACGGATGTTCCCACTGCGTCCGCACGGGATTCCACGGCCGGATCCCGATCGTCGAACACCTCGTCTTCACCGATCCCGATCGCCCAGCGCTACGCCAGGGCATCACTCCCCCACTTTCGCCCGATTCCACCCTCGCTGCGGCCGCCTCTCGCGCCGTCGCGGCCGGACTCACCACCAGCGCCGAAATCCTCCGCGTCCTCGGCAAATGAACCTCTCCGAACTCTCCTTCCTCAACCGTCAACTCGCCGCCCTGATCCAGGACGGCGTTCCCCTCGAAGGCGCCCTCCGTCAGGCCGCCGTGGATCTCCGCGGTCCGCTGCGAACCGAGATCGAAGCCCTCGAATCCGATCTCTCCCGCGGAACACCCCTCGCGGAAGCCATCTCCCGTCGACGCCTCCCACCGCTCTACCTGCACCTCGTCCGCACCGGCATCGCCGGCGGAAATCTCCCCACCGCCCTCGCCGCCTCCGCCGATCACTTCGACGAACGCATCCGCCTCCAACGCCGGGTCCAGACCGCCCTGTTCTACCCCATCGTCGTTCTGATCCTCGGCATCGGCATCTGCTTCCTGGCGCTGGGAATGGGCCGGGAAGCCCTGACCAGCGTCATCGCCTTGAGCGGCCAACCTACCATGGGCCTCGACGTCGCCCTCACGTTCGTCCGAATCCTCCTCGGCCTGTTCGTCACCCTGCTCCTTGCCACCACCATCCCGCCGATCCGCCGCCGCCTCGTCGTCCGCCTTCCTGGATTCCGCGATGCCCGCCTCGCCCAGGTCGCCTCCACGTTCCACCTCCTGCTGTCCGGGGGATGCCCGCTTCCCGACGCCATCCGACTCGTCCGCGACCTGGAAGCCGACTCTCCGATCGCCCGCGATCTGACCTCGTGGATCGCCCGACTCGAGCAGGGCTCCGGACGCCTCTCCGAAATCTCGCAACCGCAGCCTGGAACCCGGGCTTTCCTGCCTCCCTTCTTCCGCTGGTTGGTGCTCTCCGCCGGCGAACGGATCCCGGAAGGATTCCAACGCGCCGCCCGCCACTACACGGAACAGGCCCGGCACCGGATGGACGTGCTGGTCAACGGCCTTGTCCCGGCCTCGATGATCGGGCTCGGCCTGATCATCGTCCTCGTTTTCCTGCCCATGGTCGCCAACCTGGTCGGCATGTTCGACACGCTCGGTGCCGACTGACGCCATGCCCTTCGAACATCCAACCCTGCCGCTGGCGCTCATGGCCTTCCTTGGCGAATCGGAACCCGGGTTCTTCGATCTTTCGCCCTTCCAGATCACGCTCGTCCTCAGCCTTGCCGCGGCGGCGCTCGTGCTCGTACTGTCCCTGCTCTACGGCATCCACCGTCTCGTCACGCTTCCCTCGCGGCGACGCGCCAGCACCCGGCAATTCCTCCAGATCCTGGAACTCGCGGTAGCGGACGGACGATCCCCGGAATCCGTCATCGTCGATGCCGCGGCAACCCACGATCCCTCCCTCCCGCTCCGTCTCCACATGGTGGCCGCCTACGTCGAGCGGGGCGCCAGCCTCGCCAGCGCGTTGTCCCTCGTCCCGGGACTCCTCCCAGCCGATGTCCTCGCCATGGTGTCTGCCGGACTGCGGCACGGTCACCTGGAACGGGTCCTCGCTCCGGCCTCGCTGGCCGTCGCGGAGAACGACACCCGCGGAAAGGCCGGTCTCAGCGCGATCTTCATCAACCTCACGCTCTCCACCACCCTGACTGCGGCGGTCGCCGCATGGGCTTCCATCTCCGTGGTTCCCAAATATCTCGCCATCCTCGACGACATGGTACCGGCGGGGTACAGCCTGCCTCCCCTGGCCTCCTGGGTGGCCGCCCATTTCCCGATTCTTCTCCTGGCCGTCGCGGCCCTGGTGCCCATCAGCCTCGCCCTGCTCTTTGCCCGATCGATCAACCCGGGACTCCGCCTGCCCGGCCTCGACCTTCTCCGATTCCTGCTGCCCTGGCACCGTCAGCGCGCCCACCGGAGCTTCGTCGCCCTTCTGGGACTGCAACTCGACGCCGGTGCTCCCGAGGAAGACGCCGTCCGGGAAGCCGCCGCGGCCACCGGCAACCGTTGGATCCAGGCCCGCGCCCAACGCGCCATCCTCGAACTCCGCCGGGGCACGTCGCTCGACGACGCCGTAGCCCGGATCGATTCCCGGCCCGACTTCGCCTGGCGACTCCGCAATGCACTCGCCACGCCCGGCCTCGCCTCCACCGCCTTGCGCAGTTGGGTCCTCGACCTCCATTCCCGGGCCGACCGCACGGAGTACATCGCCGGCCAGGCGGTCGCCCTGACCCTCTTTGCCGTCCAGTCGGTGCTCGTCGGGGGATACCTCTGCGGGCTCTTCCTGTACCTCATCCAGATCATCGAACTCGCAACCAACGGATGAACACCCGACCCCAGCCCCGTGCCCAGCGCCGGCTCGCCGGCTACATCCAGGCCGACCTCATCACTGCCTTCGCCGTGATCTCCCTGACCTTGCTGCCCCTCGGGTACGGGTATGTGCATCACCGCCGACTCGTCCGCAACGCCACCACCCGCGCCGTGGTCCTCGAGCTCATCGACAGCGAAATGGAGGTCCTCGCTGCCGGTGAACACCGCGCCTTCGCCGAGGGTTCCCGCGCGTATCCACTCCGTGGCCTGGCGGTCCGCGACCTACCCCTCGGCGAGTGCACGCTCGTGAAGTCGAACCTCCCCGATTCCCGGATCCATCTCACGCTCGCCTGGACGCCAACCCGGGAAGGTCTCCTCAAGCCCGTCCAACGCGAGATCACCTTCCAGGCCCAACCATGAAGCTGCACGCATCCCATGCCGGATCCAGCCGCGGGCTCACGCTGATCGAACTGCTGGTTTACGTCGGCGTGCTCCTGACCGTTTCCGCCATCTCGTTCTCCGCCGTCATGCGCCTCTGGACGGCAACTGGGTACCTATCCGCCGCCACCGACGACAACGGCGCTGCCCTCCGGGCCGCGGAACAATGGCGCGCCGATATCCGCGCCGCCTCCGGCCCCGTTGTTCTCTCCGAGAAGGGCACGCGTTGCGTCATCCCCACCCCTCACGGGCCCATCACCTGGACCCACTCGCTCGACGCCCTCTGGAGGCAGGTGGATTCCCAACCGGGCAACCTCTGGGTCCCCCGCGTCGCGATCTGCTCCTTCGAGCCCGACCCGCGAACGCACACCACCCCCATCCGTTGCGACCTGCTTCTCACGCCCCGATCCACGAAGGCGACGCAGGCGCCCACGTTCACCTTCCTCGCCATCCCACCCTCCTCCACCCAGGCCACGCCATGAATGTCCGCCCACGTACCACCCGCGCCGGCTCTGAGAAGGGAATGGCCGCCACGCTCCTGGTGGTCGTCATCGTCGTCCTCCTCAGCGCGCTCACCGCGATCAACGCCTCCACCGTCCGCCGCGCGCGACGCGAGGCCGACCTGCTCGACTCCCGCCAACAACGCCAGTGGCAGCGACGCGGCTTCACCGTACCCGCGCCCTCTGCGTCCTCGGCGTCCTCGGCGGATCAACCTGTCTCTTCCTCAGTCGCGCCCCCCTCGATCCCCACCCCCGGATGAGCGACCTCAAGATCGAACTCCTCCGGCGTTCCCTCCGGATCCGGCTGCTGACCTGGATCGGCCTCGTACCGATCCTCGGGCTTCCCTTTGCGCTGATCGCCTTCATCCAGGCGCTCTTCTGCCGTCGCCTCCAACGTCAGTGTCCCAACCCGGGCGCCCGCTACGTCCTCTTCGCCCTCATCGCCGCACCGGCTTCCATTGTCTTCTCCCTCGAAATCGCCTTCCTCGTGATCCGGGACATCCTGCGCGACCGGTTCTAGGGTTCACCCTGAAAGCGGCGGTTTTATCCGCAGATTGCGCAGATGACGCAGATAAGGAGGGGGTTGAACCGAGGCGGGCGCGCACCCGCGAGGTGAGCCCCATGCGGGATGGATTTCAGGCATTTCCGCCCGTTCATCTGCGCCATCTGCGCCATCTGCGGATAGCCGATCTCCCGATTCCAGGTTCACTCCCCCGCCCGACGCGCCCAGCGCAGCTTCGCCGGGGCCGACCTCGGGTTCGCCCGCAGTTCTTCGGCACCCGGCCGACGCACCTCTTCGCTGATCTCGGAATAAAGCCCGGCATCCAGTCCCGCCCGGAACGCGTGCTTCACGCGACGGTCCTCGCCCGAGTGGAACGTCAGCACCGCCACCCGACCACCGGGTGCCAGACAACCCGGCAAATTCCGCAACCACGTATCGAGGGCGCTGTACTCGTCGTTCACCGCAATCCGCAACGCCTGGAACACCCGCCGCACCAACTTCTCCACCTCCTCGCGCGGCGTCGCCGGATCCGGCCATGCCCGCAACCACTCGGCCAACACCTTGGTCCGGCGGAATCCCACCTTGTCCCGGGCCGCCACCAACGCCGCCGCGAGGCTCGCTGCCCGCGGTTCGTCCGCCCCTTCCCGCAGCGCCGTCTCCAGGCGCCCCACCCGAACCGACGCCAGCCACTCGGAAGCCGCCACCCCGCGCGTCGGATTCAACCGCAGGTCCAACGGACCATCGTGCTTGAATGTGAATCCACGCTCCGGGTTGTCGATCTGCATGGAACTCACGCCGAGGTCGGCCAGGATCACCGACGGCAAACCCCAGCCCACCCGCTCGAGCACGCCGGCCAACCCCGCAAAATTCGACGCGACCCCCTGGAACGCCTCGGGGCCATGCCCCGCCGCCCGGACCCGACTCTCCGCCCGCGGCATCTCCATCGGATCCACATCCAAGCCGATCAACCGCCCGGACGCGCCGTCTGCCCGCAAGCGTCCCAGCAACTCCAGCGCGTGCCCCGCATGCCCGAGTGTGCAATCCACCCCGAACTCACCGGGCTTCGGATCCAGCACCTCCAGGATCTCGGCGACCAGGATCGGACGATGGCTCCCGGCCAGCGTCTTTCCGCGCGATTCGATGTGCGCCGCGGCCTCCGGATACTGCTCGGCGCGGAGTTCCTTGTACTTGTGTTCGAATCGACGCGGGTTCTTGCCGGGGTAGCGCGGACGCCGTTTCCGCACTTCACCCGAGGCCGCTGGTGCTGACGCCGGTACGGCCGGGACCGATTCCGGCTGGGCGTCGCCCCGTTCCACCGGTGCACCCGTTGTCTCTGGATCGCTCACCGGGAAATGTCTCCTTGGTAAAGCACCCGAAACTGGTGCCGCCGCAGCGCGTCCTCCGCCACGTCGTGGTGCTCGATGCTGATGGCCAGCGCGGAGCGTCCGCCAGGCCGGGTCAGGAAGGGATAGGTGTAATGGAGGTTCAACTCGGCCTCGACCAGCGCCGCCAACACCTCCTGCAACTGCTGCTCCGAATCGATCTCGACACACACCACCGGATTCTCCGTGAACGCCACCGAATGATCTTCCAGCAAGCGGCGCGCCCCCTGCGGGTCATCCACCACGATCCGGAAGATCGTGCTGTCCGTCGTGTCGAGCACGGACAAGGCCATGATGTGAACCTGCTGCGCCGCCAACCACCGAACCACCTCGTGCATCCGACCCATGCGGTTGGGGACAAAGACCGAGAATTGCGTCACGGGATCCTTCTCGCGATCCCGGGCTGTACTCAACGACATGCCGAAACCATGCCCCTCGCCCGCCCTCTCCCCGCAACCGAAATCCCACCCAAAATCCTACCCGCCACCCGCGTCTTTGGGCTTTGGCCCGTCCATCGGATCCCTAACCTCGCCGCATGTCGGAATCGGCCAACGCCACTTCACCGGCGGACATCGCCATCGCCAACGGTCTTTCCACCGTTCGCAGGCACCTGCTCCTCTGCTGCACGCCCACCAAGGCCAAGTGCTGCCAACCCGACGTCGGCCAGGCGTCCTGGGATTTCCTGAAACGCCGACTCAAGGAACTCGGGCTCGTCGGCCCCCAGGCCCTCGTCGCCCGGACCAAGGTCGACTGTCTCCAGATCTGCGCCCGTGGCCCGGTTGCCGTCGTCTACCCCGAAGGCACCTGGTACTCCGGCTGCACCCCGGAGGTCCTCGAACGGATCATCCAGGAACACCTCATCGGCGGCAGGCCCGTCACCGAACACGCCTTCATCGCCCATCCGCTCCCGCCCGCCGCATGAACAGGGCTGACACGCCTGGAAACCGGATCTTGCTCCACCTCGACGGCCAACCCGTCGAGGTGCATTTCGTCTCCCATCCCCGCGCCCGTTTCTACCGGATCACCTTCCGACGGGACGGATCCTTCCGTTGCACGATCCCCAGTCGAGGCAACCGCGCCGGTGCCGAGGAATTCGTCCGGCGCCAGGCTGTCTGGATCCGCGGCCGCATCGCCGCCCGCGCCAACCGTCCGTCCACCCCACGCCAGTGGGCGCTCGGCACCGCCGTCTGGCTCCATGGTCAGGCCCTCGACGTCGTCCACGCCCAGGATGGTCCCTTCCTCGAAGTCGGCCCACTCCGCATCCCCCAACCCGCCCCCGGGGAATCCGACCTCCGCCCACGCATCGAACGCCGCCTCCGCGCCCTCGCCACCCAGGAACTCCCCGCCCGCACCCTCGAACTCGCCGCCCTCCACGGGTTTCAGGTCCGCTCCATCCAGGTCCGTGACCAACGCTCCCGATGGGGCTCCTGCTCCGCAAGGAAGGTCATCTCCCTGAACTGGCGCCTCGTCCAGTTCCCACCGGAGATCGCCGACTACGTCATCCTCCACGAACTCGCCCATCTCCGGCACCTGAACCACTCGGCCGCCTTCTGGGCCGAGGTCGCCCGCCTCTACCCCGACTACGAAGCCGCCGAGAAATGGCTCAAGACGCACGGCGAACGTCACCTCTGACCCACCCCCATCCTTGCCGCCCCGGACACCGGGGCCTAAAGTCCGCCGCTTCGTATGGAAAAAGTCGTCATCATCGGGACCGGTTGCGCCGGTCTCACCGCCGCCATCTACACCGCCCGTGCCAACCTGACCCCGCTGGTCCTCACCGGCGTCATGCCCGGCGGCCTCCTGACCACGACCTCCACCGTCGAGAACTTTCCCGGATTCCCGGAAGGCATCGACGGCTACGAACTCATGACCCGCATGCAGGCGCAGGCCGAGCGCTTCGGCGCCCGCGTGCAGTTCGCTTCCGTTGAATCCGTCCACCTCGATGAGAAACCCATCCGCCTCGTCATCGACGGACAATCCATCACCACCCAGACGCTCATCATCGCCACCGGCGCCGGGCATCGGCACCTCGACGTTCCCGGCGAACACGAACTCGAAAAGAAGGGCGTCACCTACTGCGCCACCTGCGACGGCGCCCTCCCTCCCTTCCGCAACCAACCCCTCGTCGTCGTTGGCGGCGGCGACTCCGCCTGCGAGGAAGCCACCTACCTCACCCGCTTCGCCTCCAAGGTCTACCTCGTCCACCGCCGCGACTCCCTCCGGGCCTCCCGCATCATGGCGGAACGCACCCTCGCCAATCCCAAGATCGAACCCGTCTGGGACAGCGTCGTGACCGAGGTCCTCGACGTCGCCGCCGGCAAGGTCACCGGCGTCCGTCTCCGCAATCTCAAGACCGGCACCGAATCCGTACTCCCGTGCGCCGGACTCTTCGTCGCCGTCGGCCACGTCCCCAACACCCAACTGTTCAAGGGCGTCCTCGACATGGACGAAAACGGTTACCTCCGCCCCACCGAAGGCACCGCCATGAACGTGCCGGGCGTCTTCACCGCCGGGGACTGCGCCGATCACGTCTACCGCCAGGCCATCACCGCCGCCGGCATGGGCTGCTCCGCCGCCATCGACGCCGAACGCCATCTCGCCGGCCTCCAGCAGTAGGCTCCCGCCCCCCATGCAGGTCACTCCTTCCGAAGTCGCCGCCCGACTCCAGGGCGGCGATTCCCTGTTCCTCCTCGACGTCCGGGAACCCGGCGAGCACGAGTTCGTCGCCCTTCCCGGCTCCGTCCTGATCCCTCTCGGCGAACTCACCCAACGCGTCGACGAACTGTCGTCCCAAAAGGACTCCGAGATCATCGTCTACTGCCACCACGGCATCCGCAGCGCCCGGGCGGTGGGCTTCCTCCGTTCCATCGGCTTCCCCGGAGCCGTCAACCTCGCCGGAGGCATCAACCGATGGTCCACCGAGGTCGATCCCAGTCTGGCCAGATATTGAGGTTTTCCCCTCCAGGGTCCCCATCGCGGCCCCGGCTGGCTTTGGCGACGGGATGCCTGTCCGGGGAACCCCTCCCCTCCTCCCCCAACGCCGGAATCCACCCGCTTTTCCAGCCTTTATCGCCAAAGTGACATTTCCCTAAAATGCACTTGTTGACCCTACATATGGTGGTAGCGTCGGCGCCTGTCCCCAAGGGATAGGGTTGCGAAGGCTGCCCACCCCAAGGGAACACCCGGTACAAACCCGGGGTTTTGAACGACATACAGCAAGTGACCCAGTGGATGCAGAAGGCTCCCGTGATAGATCGCCAGGTTCCGGCACCGAGCGCACCCCGCCCCCCGGGCGAACGCTCCTCCAGCCTCCGCCGGCTATCTTCACGGACCGCTCCCGATGGCTCCACACCTGCTGCCTGCCCGCCATGCCCCCAGGACCGGTTCATCCCAGATCAATTCCCAGTCCTTGAGACACCCTAAAAATCGCCCAGCCATGATCGACGCCCGCGAATCCGTCGTGCCCTCTGCCGCCACCCAGAACGGCCGAGCCTCTACCCGTGCCACCGCCCGCGGCGCGAAGTCCCCACCGTCTGCTTCGGCCGGTCGGAGCACCGCTCCTGGCAAGCCCGTGGCGAAGTCCAAGGCCTCCTCCCGCAAGGCTTCCCGACCGACCCACCTTTCCATCCAGCGGGTCTTCTCGGACGCCAAGGTCCAGCCCTTTGACCAGATCGAGTGGGAACGCCGCACCGCCGAGATCACGGATGATTCCGGCAAGGTGATCTTCAAGCAGGAGGGCGTCGAAGTGCCCAAGACGTGGTCCCAGCTCGCCACGAAGGTCGTCTGCTCGAAGTATTTCTACGGCGATCCCGCCAAGCCCGAGCGCGAAAACTCCGTCCGCCAGCTCATCCACCGCGTCACCCGCACGATTGCCGACTGGGGTATCCAGGACGGCTATTTCTCCAAGGAGGACGGCGAACTGTTCTACCAGGAGTTGACCTGGCTCTGCGTCAACCAGTACGGCGCCTTCAATTCGCCCGTGTGGTTCAACGTTGGCCTCTACCACCAGTACGGCGTCGGCAAGAACTCCGGCCTCGGCAACTGGTACTACAATCGGGAAAAGGGCATCGCCGAACGCGCCCCCACCCAGTACGAGTACCCCCAGTGCTCCGCCTGCTTCATCCAGAGCGTCGATGACAACATGGAGAGCATCATGCGCCTCGCCCACGCCGAGGCCATGCTCTTCAAGTTCGGCTCCGGAACCGGCACGGACCTCTCCCCGATCCGTTCCTCCCGCGAGAAGCTCTCGGGCGGCGGCCGTCCTTCCGGTCCGCTGTCTTTCCTCAAGGTCTACGACCAGGTCGCCAATGTGGTGAAGTCCGGCGGCAAGACCCGCCGCGCCGCCAAGATGAACACCCTGCGCGACTGGCACGGGGACATCGAGGACTTCGTCAGCGCCAAGATGAAGGAGGAGCGCAAGGCCTGGGCCCTCATCGAGCAGGGCTACGATGGCTCGTTCAACGGCGAGGCCTACGGCTCCGTGATGTACCAGAACGAGAACCTCTCGGTTCGCGTCTCCGATGAATTCATGACGGCCGCCCTCGAGGGCAAGGAGTGGTGGACACGCTCCGTCACCTCCGGCAAGCCCCTCGAGAAGAAGGATGCCTCCAAGCTCCTCGACCTCATTGCCGAGGGCACCTGGGTCTGCGGCGATCCCGGCCTCCAGTATGACGGCCCGATCCAGCGCTGGCACACCGCCAAGGGCTCGGAACCGATCCACTCCACCAATCCCTGCTCGGAGTACGTCTTCCTCAACAACACCGCCTGCAATCTCGCCTCGCTGAACCTCATGAAGTTCAAGCGGGCTGATGGGACGTTCGATGTCGAACGGTTCAAGGCCGCCGTGCGCATCTACATCACGGCCCAGGAAATCGTTGTCGACAACGCCTGCTACCCGACCAAGGAGATCGCCGAAAACTCCCACATCTTCCGTACGCTCGGCCTCGGCTACGCCAACCTCGGGTCGCTCATCATGAGCTACGGCCTGTCCTATGACTCCAACGAGGGCCGCGCCCTCGCCGGAGCCATCACGGCGATCATGACCGGCCACTCCTACGAGCAGAGCGCCGACATGTCCACCATCATGGGTGCCTTCCCCGGCTACCACGACGCCCGTTGCACCGGCATCGACAAGCCGCTCCAACCCGACAACGTCGCGTCGACCCTCGGCGTCATCCAGCTCCACCGCAACGCCGTCGAGGACATCCAGGCCAGCCAGGACTTCGCCTACCTCAAGGACGAAGCCCGCCGCTGCTGGGACCGCGCCCTCACCCGCGGCAAGGAAGTCGGTTACCGCAACGCCCAGGTCACCGTCCTCGCTCCGACCGGCACCATCGCCTTCCTCATGGATTGCGATACCACCGGCGTCGAACCCGACATCGCTCTCGTCAAATACAAGCTCCTTGCCGGCGGCGGCATGCTCAAGATCGTCAACCGCACGGTCCCCGAGGGACTGCGCCGCCTCGGCTACGCCGACAGCACGATCGAGGGGATCATCGCCCACATCGGGCGTTATGACACGATCGAGGATGTCGTCCTCACCAGCGACGACGACGCTGTGAAGGAGGGTCGGGCCAAGGCGGGCGACCAAGCACGCAGCGGCCTGAAGCCGGAGCACATCGAGGTCTTCGACTGTGCGTTCAAGCCCTTCCGTGGGCAGCGCAGCATCCACTTCATGGCCCACCTGGGCATGATGGCCGCCGCCCAACCGTTCATCTCCGGCGCGATCTCCAAGACGGTCAACCTCCCCCACGAGGCGACCACCAAGGACATCCGCGACGCCTACGTCCAGGCCTGGCGCATGGGTCTCAAGTGCGTCGCGATCTATCGCGACGGCTCCAAGCGTTCCCAACCGCTCAATACCAAGAAGACCTCCGAAGGCGGCGAAAAGACGGCCACCGCGCCCGAACAGGTTACCCAACTCGAAGCCCGCATCGGCGAACTCCACGCTGAACTCGCCGCGCTCCGCGAACAGGTCAGCCAACCCTTGCGCCGTCGTCTCCCCGACACCCGCATGGCCGTGAACCACAAGTTCGAGATCGCGGGCCACGAGGGCTACATGACCGTCGGTCTCTTCGAGGACGGTCGCCCCGGCGAACTGTTCGTCACCATGGCCAAGGAAGGCAGCACCATCGGCGGCCTCATGGACACCATCGGTGCCCTGACCTCGATGTCACTCCAGTACGGCGTGCCGCTCGAATCCCTGGTCAAGAAGTTCGCCCACCAGCGCTTCGAACCCTCCGGATACACCCGCAACCCGGACATCCGCAACGCCGCGTCGATCATCGACTACGTGTTCCGCTGGATGGGTGTGCAGTTCCAGGCTGGATACCGGGAGGCCACCGCGCCCGTCACCGCCCAGACCGAACTCCCCATGCCGGGGCTCATCGATGAGCTTAAAAAAAAAGTGAATCGACCGGTGCCGGAACTGCCCGTCACTGAGGACCGCGGCACCGAGATCCTCGTCAAGGCCGGGAAGCCGGGCTTCTCCGCGAACCCGCTCCCGGCCGCCACAAGGCCCGCCACCGGCGCGAATGTCCTGACGCACATGATCAGTGGTCAGACGGATGCCCCGAGCTGCCCCAACTGCGGTCACATCGCCGTCCGCAACGGCGCTTGCTACAAGTGCCTGAACTGCGGCGAAAGCCTCGGCTGCTCGTAGGCCCTCGCCTCCCAGTTCCTGGTCTCCCGGACCGCGGCCGCCCCCAAGGCGCCGCGGTCTTTTTTCCGTCTATTCCCATCGCCCCCTTCTCAGATTGCCCCCTCGGCGCGAAAGTGGGGATTTCATTGAGGATCGTACGGACACTTGCCCCAAACCCCCTCCCCCCAAAAAAGCTCTGCACGCAACAAGGAGTGGGGCGAGTGTCCTCACGAGCCGCTTGGGATTCCCAAGTTTCAAGATTCAAGCCCGGCGGCCGCTTCAAACTTGAAACTGAAAACTTCAAACTCTGAAGCGGCTCGACGGAGTCTCGCCCCACCGGGTCCGTGGGCAGTGTCAAGCTGCGCCCTCCGCTGTCCCCGCACCGAATGGGAACTGGCATCCCGCCAGCCCGGGTCTATCCTCCGGCCCATGCCGATCTACGAATTCCACTGCGACGCCTGCGGTGCCGATTCCGAGGTTCTCGTCCGTTCGTCCGACTGGACCGGGACGCCGTGTCCCAAATGTGGTTCCAGCCGTCTGGCCAAGAAATTCTCGACCTTCGCTGCGAGTGTCGCCGGCGGTAGCAGTGGCTCCGATGCCACCTGCTCTGGCACCCCCTCGTCGTGCGGGATGTGCGGTACCGGCAAACCCCACTCCCACTGACCGAAACCCGCCAACTGATGCCACCCACCACTGCCCCGCGGCAGTTCGACTTCCTCATCCTGGGTACCGGGATTGCAGGTCTCTCGTTCGCCCTCCGAGCTGCCCGGCATGGCACCGTTGCCATCGTCACCAAGAAGAACCGGGCCGACTCCAATACCAACTGGGCTCAGGGTGGGATCGCTTCGGTCTGGGGCGCCGATGACTCGGTGGAGTTGCACGTGCGCGACACCCTCGACGCCGGCGCTGGCCTGTGCCGAGAGGACGTCGTCCGAACCATCCTGGAAGAGGGTCCTTCCCGGATTGCCGACCTGATCGGACAGGGCACCCGGTTCGATGAAAATCCCGATCCCCTCCACCCGGAAAAGCGCAGCCTCGACCTGACCCGCGAAGGGGGGCACTCGCGTCGACGGGTCCTCCACGCCAAGGACGCCACCGGCGCCGAGATCGAACGGGCCCTCCTCAAGGCAGTCGCCGCGGAAGCCAACATCCACGTCTTCGAGAACCACTTCGCCGTCGACCTCATCACCACCCAAAAGATCGGGGCCCCGGGGGGCAACCGCTGCGTCGGCGCCTATGTCCTCGACCGGACCTCCCAGCATGTCGAGACCTTCTCGGCTCCCACGGTCATCCTGGCCACCGGCGGCTGCGGAAAGGTCTACCTCTATACGACCAATCCGGACATCGCCACCGGCGACGGCGTTGCCATGGCCTATCGAGCCGGGGCCGGCGTCGCGAACATGGAGTTCATCCAGTTCCATCCCACCTGCCTCTTCCATCCCCGCGCCAAGTCCTTCCTCATTTCCGAGGCCGTCCGCGGCGAAGGCGGACTCCTGCGCGATGCCCATGGCCAGCGATTCATGGATCGATACGATCCCCGCGCTGAGCTCGCTCCCCGCGACATCGTCGCCCGCGCCATCGACTCGGAGATGAAGCGCACCGGTGCGGACTGCGTGTTTCTCGACATCACCCACAAGCCGGCCCGCTTCATCATCGACCATTTCCCGAACATCTATCAGCGCTGCCTCGAGCACGGACTCGACATCACCAAGGAACCCGTCCCCGTCGTTCCAGCGGCCCACTACCAATGCGGCGGCGTGATCACCAACGTCAACGGCGAGACCGAGATCCCCGGGCTTTATGCCATCGGCGAGGTCGCCTGCACCGGGCTCCACGGAGCCAATCGGCTTGCCAGCAATTCCCTCCTCGAAGCCCTCGTCTGTGCCCATCGTGCCGCGGACCGCCTGTCCTCCGAACGTCCCACCCCTTTCACCGGCGCGCTCCCCGGTTGGCAACCCGGCCAGGCCATCGACCCCGATGAACTCGTCGTGGTCTCACACAACTGGGACGAGATCCGCCGAACGATGTGGGACTACGTCGGGATCGTTCGTACCAACAAACGTCTGCGTCGTGCCGAGAAGCGCCTCGCTAACCTCCAGGAGGAGATCCGCGAGTACTACTGGAATTTCCGCGTCACGTCCGACCTCCTGGAACTCCGCAACATCGCCACCGTCGCCGAACTGATCATCGCCTGCGCCCTCCAGCGCCCCGAGAGCCGCGGACTCCACTACAACCTCGACCACCCGGAACCCGATCCCGCCTGGGCCCAACGCGACTCCGTCGTCCGCCGCGTCCTTTGAGGCTGAAGCCGCCGGGAACGGGTGATCCCCTCCACCCTCCGCGCGCCCGGCCCCCCGACGCCCCCCATCGCATCGACGCCACCCCGAAGAAAACCACCCGCCCAATCCCAGCGCCTCTGCGCCCCTGCGGGAGAAAATCCCCTCCACCCTCCGCGCGCCCGCCCCCCCGACGCCCCCCATCGCATCGACACCACCCCGAAGAAAACCACCCACCCAATCCCAGCGCCTCTGCGCCTCTGCGGGAGAAAATCCCCCAAACCACCCACCCAAAAGCCTCCGTTCCACTGCGGGCCCTGCGCCTCATCCCTCCGCGAGCCCATCCACCAAGCGCACCTCCCGCTCCGCGCGCGCCGCCACGCGGGCATCGTGGGTCGCGATGACGAGGGTCATCCGGTGTTCCTGCCGAAGCTCCAACAACAGGTCCATCACGCCATCACCGGTGTGGGAATCCAGGTTGCCGGTGGGTTCATCCGCCAGCACGAGTGCGGGTGAGTTGACCAGACAGCGCGCGATCGCGACACGTTGCTGTTCGCCGCCCGACATCTGCGAGGGCCGATGGGTCATGCGGTCGCCCAGGCCCACCCGGCGCAACAGGGACTCCGCGCGTCGCAAGGCTTCGCCGCCCGGGACCCGGGCCATGCGCGCCGGCAGGTAGACATTCTCCAACGCGGTCAGATCCGCCAGCAGATGGTAGGCCTGAAAGATGATTCCCACGTGCCGATTCCGGAACTCCGCCAGACTCGAAAGACTGCGTCCGCTCAACTCCGTTCCTTCAAACTCAATCCGACCGGAATCCGGCTGATCCAACCCACCGAGCAGATGCAGCAGCGTGCTCTTGCCCGCCCCCGATGCCCCGCGCAGCGCCACGAACTCGCCACGCGCCACCTGCAGGCTCACGCCGCGCAGCACCTCCAACCGGCGATCTCCGATCTGGTAGGCCTTCTTCAATCCGCTGGCCACCACCAGCGGCTGTCCATCCGGTGTCGCGTCATTCATTGCGCAAGGCCTCCACCGGCCGCATCGAGGCCGCGATCCAGGCGGGAACCACTCCCGCCAGCAGGCAGATCACCAGCGACACACCACAGATCAGCATCAAATCCTCCTTGAGCACCAACGCCGGAATCTCGGCGAAACTGTAGATCGACTGCGGGAACAACTGTCGCCCCGTCGCCCAGCGCATGAAGTGCAGGAAGTCGTTGCGGATCGACACCATCACCATGCCGGCCCCGACGCCCATCACCACGCCCACCACACCCACCATCGAACTCTGCGCCAGGAACACCATCACCACCTGTCCCGTCGTCGCGCCCATCGATTTCAGCATCCCCACCTCCCGCGTCTTCCGGATCACGAAGGCGATCTGCGAACACACGATGCAGAACGCCGCCACAATCATCACCACGAACAGGATGATCAGCATCGCATCCTTCTCCACTTCGATCGCCCCGAGGATATCCCGGTTTTCATCCAACCAACTCACCACGCGGAACTCCGGCCCCAGGTGCTCCTGCAACTGATCCTGCCGCAAGCGCGTGTTCTCCGGTGCCGAGTCCTCCAACATCACCGAAAGACCGTTCACCCCCTCGCCCTGGCTGAACAACTCCTGCGCGTTCGCCAGCGACACGGCGATGAACGACGCATCGATCTGGTCGTACCCAACCTGAAAGATTCCCCGGACCTCGTAATTCTCCGCGGGCACCAACTCGGGCTGCTTTGTCTTCCGACTCTCCAGCATCCGTTGCAGTGCTGCCGTCGAGTGCAGCGCCACCCGGTCGCCCACCTGGATCCGCAACTGGTCCGCCAGCGTGCTCCCGACCAGAACACCGGAACCGCGCAGATCGAACTCCCCCTCGATCACCCGGTTGGTCAACACACTCACCCGACCTTCCAACTCGGAATCGATGCCCCGAACCAAGGGCGCAAAACTCTGCGGCCCGCGCAACCGCGGATCCGGCTGCGTCTGCATCAGCACCTGGCTCAGGATGAACGGCGCAACCCCCTTCACCCCGGGCTGGGTTTCGATCTGCCCCATCGTCTTCTGCCAGGACTCCATCGGATGGCCCGGAGTCACCACCTTCAGGTGCGCGCTGAACCCGATCAGCTTCCGGCGCAACTCGAGGTCGAACCCGCTCATCACCGCGATCACCACGATCAACACCGCCACCCCCAACGCCACCCCCAACACGCAAAAGAGCGTGATCACCGACACGAAGTTCTTCTTCGGTCGGAGGTATCGCAGGGCAAGCCCCAGTTCAAACGGCAGTCGCAACACGTGCGCGCGACGCTAGCCACCACCCACGCTTTGACAAGCCCGCCGGTCCCAACCCGGCCGAGTCCTACCCCACCAAACCCCGGATCCGTTCGCAGGCGCTTTGTCCGATGGGCTCCCCGTGCGCGAACAGCGCGCGCTCGAAGCTTTCGCGGGAGAGGGCTTCGAGACTCTTCCGGAGTTCCACCGGATTCGAGCAGTACTTCGCCGGTAACCGTTCCAAGCCGCGCCCTGCAAGATTCACGACGGCGTCCCCGAACACGACCAAGCCGGAGGAATCCAGGCGCCACGCGGTCTCCCCGGGCGCTCCGCCCGGCAACCCTACCGCGCGCCAGCCTCCGGGCAGTTGTGCCTCCGCCACCTGAACTCCCCCCATCTCCCAAGTCACCCCTGCCGGCCCAAACACGGGACAACCCAGCCGCGATCTCCACACACCCGCGGCGCGTTCGTGATTCCCGTTCGTCAGGACGATCGCCGACACGAGCCCAGCCAATGGCCACCGCGACCAATTAGACTCGGCCCATGGGATCGGATCGAAGACGAGGTATCGCCCGTCCGCCCCCCTCACGGCGTGGGACATCAGCTCGACCTTGTGGGCCGGGCTGTACACCGACCAACGAAGGCAATCCGCCCCCCACGCTTCCACCCTCTCCGCTTCCGTCATGCGCCCCAACCTGCACTGGAGTCCTCTTGCCGTCGACCCGGCCTTCGTCACCAAACCTGGCAGCGGCAGGATCAAGCGCACCTCGGAATCCAATGGCGGCAAGTTGCGGGCGAACGGAGCAACCAACCGGGCGCATCAGGCCACCGCCGCCGAAGCCGGTGGGGCGAGACTCTGGAGAGCCGCTCCAAGACTCCAAGGTCCGCGTTACAGGTTTGAACCGGGCAAGATTCGGCTCGTGAGGACACTCGCCCCACCCCTCGTCGCAAGGGCGGTGGCAAGATGTGCCCCAAGCTGGCCCACGCGTCACGATGCGGGCTGCCCGGGTGCGGAACCATCCTGTAAATCCCGTTCATCCTGTCCAAAATCAGTCGATCAGTCCCATCCCGGCATCGGCATCCACCCTCCCGCCCCTTGATCCTGTCCCCGGCCCGGCCTCAGGGTTGGGCATGCTGAGGTTCGCCTTCGCCCTGCTCTTCCTCGCCACGACGCTGGCCGCCGATGTCGTTTATTTCGCTCCGAGCTTCACCGATCCCGGCCGCCTCGAGCGTCTGACGGCCCTCTTCCCCGAGATCGACGACCTCTACCGGCGTCACGCCACCAACGAGCACCTTCCTGGAATGGTCTACGGCGTGATGCTCGATGGCCGCCTTGTCCACACCGGGACCCACGGCACCGCCAATCTCATCGACAACACCGCGGTCCACCGCGCCACCCGGTTCCGCATCGCCTCGATGAGCAAGAGCTTCACCGCGATGGCGGTCCTCCAACTCCGCGACGCCGGTCGACTCCAACTCGACGATCCCGTCGGGAAACACATCCCACAGTTCCGCAAGGTCCAACCCCTCACCTCGGACTCCCCGCGGATCACCTTGCGTCACCTGCTCCAGATGGACGTCGGATTTCCGCAGGACGATCCCTGGGGCGACCGCAAGCTGGCCGACACGATTGCCCAACTCGAAGCCCTGGTCGCGGGCGGACTCCGTTTCTCCAATCCTCCGGGCACCACCTGGGAATACAGCAACCTGGGCTACGGACTCCTCGGTCATGTCGTGACGCGCGTCTCGGGTCGGCCCTACCAGGAGTACATCACCCGGGAGATCCTGCGTCCCCTTGGCATGACGAACACCGTCTGGGAATACGATCGTGTCCCTGCCACCGACCTCGCCCTCGGCTACCGCTGGGAGAAGGATCAATGGAGGCCTGAACCGATCCTCCACGACGGCACCTTTGGCGCCATGGGTGGACTGATCACGACGCTGGATGACTTCGCCCGCTACGTGGCCTTCCACCTCGACGCCTGGCCGCCGCGCGACGACTCCGACACCGGCCCGGTCCGACGCGCCACCCGACGCGAGATGCACTCGATGCACTCGTTCATCGGGGCCACCTACGAGACGAACTCCCCCTTGGCCGCGCTGGTCGCCCGCGGATCCGGATACGGTTACGGCCTTGCCACCAGCCTGGACTCCCAGAACGTCTTCCGGGTCCGCCACGCCGGGGGACTGCCCGGATACGGAAGCGAGTACCGGTTCGTGCCCGACCGCGGGATCGCGTTGATCGCCTTCGCCAACCGCACCTATGCGCCGATGACCGCCATCAACAGCCGTGTCCTCGATTTCATCCTGAATCGGGCCAACCTACCGCAGCGCGAAATCCCGGTCTCGCCCTGGCTGGCCCGGCGATCCGAGCAACTCGTCCGCATCCTCCGCGAATGGCCTGCCGCCGATGTGACCGACGCGCTGGCTCCCAATGTGTTCATGGACCGCGACCCGGCGGACTGGCAGCAACTCGCACGCGACCAGTTCAAGCGCATCGGACAACCCGTAACCATCGGTGCCGTCCGCCCGTTGAACCAGCTTCGCGGGCGCATCCGCGTCGAAGGCAGCACCGGCAAGTTCGACCTTTTCTTCACGCTCACTCCGGAGGCCGTTCCGCGGATCCAGGACATCCGGTTTGAAACCCTTTGAAGCTTCTCCACACTCCTCCCCGATGAAATCCCGCCTGCTCCTGCGGTTGCTCGTGAGTCTGATGGCGTGCCTCGCACCCGTTGCGACGGCCGTCGCCCTCTCCTACGAACAACGCCAGAACATCGTCTACACCGAGGTCCACGGCACCGGGTTGCTCATGGACGTGTTCGTGCCGAAGGATAAAACCAACGGCCTCGCCATCATCGATGTCGTCAGCGGAGCCTGGTATTCCGACCGCAACAAGATCCGGGACCATACGCTCGCGGGGATCTACGAGATCCACTGTGCCAAGGGCTATACTGTCTTTGCGATCCGTCCCGGCTCGAAGACCCGTTACACGGCGCTGGAAATGGACCAGCACATCAAGACCGGCATCCGCTACGTCAAGTCCCACGCGACCGAGTATGGCGTGGATCCGGAACGCCTCGGCATGACGGGAGCTTCCGCCGGCGGCCACCTCGCGACCCTGGCCGCCCTCACGCCGCTCGACGCCAATCCCGAGGCCAGGAACCCGCTCGAACGTCTCAGCACCCGCGTCCGCGCCGTCGGCGTGTTCTTCCCGCCCACCGACTTTGTGAACTGGAAGGAAGGTCAACCGGGCGATCCCAAGGTCCTCGTCCCGCTGCTCTTCGTCGGCGGAGGCGCTGGCAAATCCGACACCGAGATCCTCGAACAGGCCCGCCTTTCTTCTCCGTTCCATCGTGTCACCAAGCCCGAACCCCCGTTCCTCCTCATCCACGGCGATGCGGATCCGGTCGTCCCGATCGAGCACTCCCGCAAGTTGGTCAAGGCCATCGCCGACGCCGGCGGCAAATCCGAACTGATCGTCAAGAAGGGTGGCGGTCACCCGTGGCTCACCCTGAACGAAGAGGTGAAGGTGCTCGCGGACTGGTTTGATCGACAACTGAACACGACTCCGCCGCGCTGATCCCCCACGGGGCGCGCTTGGCTGTCTCCCTGCAGTTGAGAAGGGAAGAGGTTCACGCGGAGCCGCGGAGCTCGCGGAGAATGAACGTCCGGCACGTACGTACGGCGAGTCACCGTCGGGTGAATGGTTGCCGACGTTGGACGGTGGGTGACCGGCCCCTCTCTCCGCGCTCTCCGCGCTCTCCGCGGCTCCGCGTGAGAATTCTACCGCCTGGATACGGCTTGGGAAAACCGCCGCACGAAGCTCACTCTGCCGCCCGACCGTCTCACTCAGGCTTCGAGACGTCGCCCGCGCCGAGCTCGGCCTTCGCCTCTTCGGATCCATTCCGGGCCGCTGCCTCCAACCACACGCGGGCGACAGCGGGGTTTGACTCGACCCCATCCCCAGTCGCGTAACGGCGCGCCAAGGCCAACTGGGCCGACGGCGCCCCTTGCTGGGCCTGATCCCGTTGGTGTGCCAGCAATCGCTCAGCCGCCACGGCCGGATCCACGGCCGCCGGTGTCGGCCGGACCAAGGCGGGTGGCAAAACCACCGGCGCGCGCTTCCCATCGACGCGAGCGCCCAGGCCCGCGACCTGTCCTTGCCCGACGGTCGATTGAGGTGTCGCCGAACCCAGGCCACCCACGACCCGATTGCCAACCGGATTCTGGGCGCTTCCACCGGCGTTGTTGGCACCGTTGCCGGTGAGCAATTGGGGCATGAACAAGGCGGCCGCGCCGACCCAGTTCGGGTTCACCTGCATTCCTCCACCGCCCCCGCCGCCATTGCCCATCCCGGCGCCCATACCCCCGACGGGCCCCGCCATCAGCATCGGCCGAGTCACCCCGGGAATCCCCCGACCGTGCGCATCCACCCGCGGAATGGTGAAGATACCGCCCTGACCTCCCCCTTGGACTCCGTTCAGTCCGCTCGCCGGCGACTGCGCCTGGCTGGCTGGGGTCGCGGCCAGCGCCACAAGGCCCAGGAGACCGCCGAACCCCCATCCATGCATGCGTGCCATGGCCTCGTCCTACGCCTGACCGGTAGTTCTGCCAAGCCCCCTCCCCCCCTCCCATGATCCCTCAATCCCGTCGCTTCGGCGCCTCGTCCATGAACTGCACCCGAAGCGTCGGTTTCTGCTCAGCGAGGGGATTCAAGGATTCCAACTCCCGGATTGCTGAGTTTCCCCGCAGCCAGACCGACACGGACAGCACGGCAAAGCCGATGCCAATCAACAACCCCGCCGCCGCGTACCGAAGCCGACTCCCCGGGGTCAACATCAACCATGCGGCCACCAGCAGCAGCAACCCGTCCACCACCACCGCGCCCGCCAGGGCCCATCGCGGAAACGGATGCGAGGGGTCGGCCACCGGCACTGGTGCAGGCAGCACCAGCTCGGCTCCGTCCGTTCCACGAAGCAGCAATTGCACGCCAGCAGGATCTCCGGCAGCAGCCTCCTGCCCCGGAGCGTGCGTTCGCGCAGCGCCCAACAAGCTTCCCAATCCACGACCCAACACCGGCTTCGACATGGGGGCGGGAGCCTTGGCATGAACGTGCTCCGCTTCAACCGTGAACTCCGCACTTTCTGTCGGCCTACAGACCGGCATCGCCCTCCGGTCGAGCGACGGTCCTCCCCCTCGTGGCAGGAATTTCTCCGGGTTTGACCCCACCCAATCCGGACCAACATTCGACAATACCGTCGGTTGCCAGCGCAGGGCGTTGGGCGGAATCTCACGGCATGACAACTGTGGACTTCGACGTCGCTGTGGTTGGCGGTGGTTCGGCGGGCTACGCAGCGGCTCGAACCCTGGCCTCGGGCGGGTGGAGGGTGGCGGTCGTCGATGGCGCTCCCGAACTCGGCGGCCTGTGCATCCTCCGCGGTTGCATGCCCACCAAGGCCCTCCTGCACGCTGCGGAACTTCGACACTCCTTTCGACAAGCCGAGGCCTGGGGCATCGTGGCCAATCAGGTCGACGTCGACGTCGGACGGCTCTTCGACCGCAAGGACAGCCTCATCGCGGAGTTTGCCCGCTACCGACGCGAGCAACTGGAGACCGGCCCTTTTGAACTGATCCGCGGCCGGGCCCACTTCACAGGTCCGCACACGCTCGAGATCCAGGGGCATCGTTCGCTCCGGGCCCGTCACTTCATCCTGGCGACGGGGTCGGTCATTGCGCCGCCGCCGCTCGAAGGCCTTCGGCATGCCGGTTACCTGTCCAGCGATTCCGCTCTCCAGATCACCCGCATCCCGGAGTCCTTGGTGGTCCTCGGCGGCGGTGCGGTCGCGCTGGAATTCGCGCAGTTCTTCTCCCGCATGGGCAGCCTCGTCTCATTGGTCCAACGGAGTCCCAATATCCTGAGCGGATTCGATCACGACGTGGCGGACGAACTGGAAGTCGCCCTCGACCGGGAGGGGATCCAGGTCTTCACCGACACCCGGCTTCAGGATGTCCGTCGACGCGGCCAGGAGAAGGAAGTCGTCTTCGAGGAAGCCGGCCGCGAGGTCGTGATCGCCGCCGAGGAGATCTTCCATGGACTGGGCCGTCGCCCCGCCACCGAAGGCCTCGGACTCGAGAACGCAGGCGTCCGGCTGAACCCCTCCGGTCACATCGAGACCGATTCCTGCCAGCGGACCTCTGCGCCGCATATCTTCGCTGCGGGCGACTGCTGCGGCCCGCACGAGGTCGTCCACATCGCCATCCAGCAGGCCGAGATCGCCGCCAAGAACCTCCTGCAACCCACCGTGCCCGTCGCCCTCGACGACCGGATGTTGACCCAGGTGGTCTTCACCGATCCGGGCGTGGCCGTCACGGGACTGACCGAACGTCAGGCCGCCGAGCGCCACATCGCCATCCGCACAGCCAAGTACCCGTTCAACGACCATGGCAAGTCGATGATCCTGGGCAGCCAGGAGGGCTTTGTGAAACTGATCGTGTCCGCCGGCAACGGCGAGATCCTCGGCGGTGCCTGCGTCGGTCCCCAGGCCGGCGAACTCATCCACGAAGTCACCGTGGCCATCGCGGCCCGCCTTTCCGCCGCGCAGTTTGCCGCCATCCCGCATTACCACCCGACGCTGGCGGAGATCTGGACCTATCCTGCCGAGGAACTGGCCACCTGATCGCCGCGGGAGAATCCCCATCTTCCTCCGAACCACCCGCCACCCGCCTCAGCCCATCCGGGGAAAGAATCGAGCCACGTTTGCGCGGGTGGACTCCGACAGCGCCGCCAACGTCGTGCCGCGCACCTCGGCCGCCTTCAGGGTCAGGTCCCGCACATACGCCGGTTCGCATCGCTTGCCACGGTACGGCACCGGCGCGAGGTAGGGGCTGTCTGTCTCGAACATCAGGCGATCGGACGGCACCTCGGCGAGGGTCTCCCGGATTGCAGCCGCATTCTTGAAGGTCAGGATTCCCGTGAAGCTCACCAGCGATCCCACCTCCACCACCTCCTGCATCTCCGCCACCGTCCCCACAAAACAGTGGAACACGCCACGAACCCGATCCGCAAACGGCCGGAAGACCTCCATCGCCGCCCGGTGCGCGGCCCGCTGGTGGATCGCCACGTTCAAGCCGAGATCCGCTGCCACCTCCAGTTGTTGACGGAAGATCAACTCCTGCTTCGCCTGGATCCGCGCATCGTCGTCAACAGATCCGCCGTCCTCCATCGAGGGCAACCGATAGTGATCCACCCCACACTCGCCGATCGCCACCACCTTGGGATGCCGCGCCAACCGGGCCAGATCCGACCGGACATCGTCCGGCGCATGGTCGACGTAATTGGGATGCCACCCCACCGTCGCGAACACGCCTGGGTACCTTTCGGCCACCGCGATGGCGCGCTCGCTGCTTTCCAGGTCGCAACCGATCGTCACGATCCGATCAATGCCCGCCGCCGTGGCACGCCCGATCACCGCATCGAGGTCCGATGCGAAGTCCGGGAAATCGAGGTGGGCGTGCGTATCGCAGAATGTCTCCACGGGCCCAAGCATGCCGGAGCGGGGCAGCCACGGAAAACCTGAAGTGCCGAGGCGGCCCGGACCCCGGTTGAAACGGGCGTTGACAAGACTGACCCTTTGCTGGGGAATTTTTGGAGCTCAAGCATTGGGTGACTTTGGGTATCCGGGACGATTCGCCAGCTGTCGGGTTCAGCGTTTTTCGGTCTCGTCCTGCTGCCAGAAGCCTTCGCAAGCCGAGCCTACCCTCGCGTGAATAAATTCCAATCCCGCCAGTTCCTGGCGTTCCTGATGTTGATCGTCCTTTCCCTGGGCCAGGCCCTTGGACAGACGCCCGTCATCGTGACCCAACCCGCCCTCACGACCTTCGCGGTGCCGGGAGACAATGTGACCATCAGCGTCGCCGCCACCGGAAACACCCTGAGCTACCAGTGGCGGTTCAACGGCTTCCCCATCACGGGCCGGACCCAGGCCTCGATCACCTTCCCCTCGGTCACGCTCGGCGATGCCGGATCCTACAGCGTCGTCATCCAGGCCAACTCCGGGGCATCCATCACCAGCCGCTCGGCGGTCCTTGATGTCCAGGCTACGGGCGGTTCGGTGTCCTTCTCCAACGCGACCCTGCGGCAGCAGATCTTTGACGTCGACGGCGTCACGCCTCTCGGCGGCGACGCCTACCTTGCCCAGTTCTACGCCGGTCCGTCCGCCAACGCGCTGGCTCCCATCGGAGCCGCCGTTCCTTTCAACTCGGGAACCGTGGCGGGTTACTGGCGCGGCGGCACCCGGTTCATCCCGACCGTACCGCCCGGAAGTCCGGCGACCTTCCAGGTCCGTGTCTGGGAGTCCGGCCGCGGCCGGACGTTCGACGAGGCTCAGGCGAGCGGTGGCAAGCTGGGCATCTCCGGCATCGTCCAACTCCCCTCGACCGGTGGCGTTGGTGTCCCCCCGAGTCTCCCGAGTCCGCTGACCGGATTCACCTCGTTCCGTGTCACCCTGGCCAGCCCGCCTGTCATCGTGACCCAACCGGTCGGAGTCAACCTGCCGGTCGGGAGCCCCCTCGATCTTCTGGTCAGTGCCACCGGCGGAACGCCCCTGAGTTACCAGTGGCAGCGCAACGGCGTCGACATTCCGGGTGCGACCAGCGCGACCTACCACCTGAATGCCGTCAGCGCCGCTGCGGCCGGATCCTATCGGGCCCGCATCACGAACTCCTTCGCCACCGTCCTCAGCTCCACGGCCATCGTCTCCGTCGATGAGGCGGGCGGCTCCGTTCAGTTCTCGAATGCCACCGCCCGGGCTCCGGTGACCGCCGAGGACGGCACCACGTTGCTGACCGGGGATGACTACCTGGCCCAACTCTACGCCGGTCCCAACGCCAGCAGCCTGGTCCCGATTTCCGCTGCGGTACCGTTCTCCACCGGCGGCGCGGCGGGCTTCGTCCGCGGTGGCACCCGCAACATTCCGGGAATCCCGCCCGGCGGGGCTGCATCCGTCCAGATCCGCGTCTGGGAAACTTCCGCGGGTGGAAGCTTCGAAGCCGCCATCGCCGCGGGCCGACCCGTGGGCCTCTCCACGATCCTGAACGTCACGCTCGGAGGAGCGGGCAGCCCGCCGTCGCTTCCCGCCCAGATGCTGGGCCTGCTGCCGTTCTCCCTCACCCGGCAGGTCGCACCCCAGATTACCCAGGCGCTGGCGCCGGCCACCGCGATTGCCGGTGCCAACCTGCAACTTTCCGTCGGCGTCGCCGGTGTGCCGCCGTTCACCTACGAGTGGTTCCGCAATGACACCCTTATTCCCAGTGCCACCGGCCCAACCCTGAATCTGTCGCCCGTCACCCCCGCCACCGCCGCCAACTACCGCGTCCTCGTCCGCAACGGCTACGGTCAGGCTGCCAGCGGACCCGTCGCCGTCACGGTGATCGTCCTTCCCTCGATCACCCAGAATCCCGCCCCACGCTCCGTCGCCCAAGGCTCGCCAGCCACCTTCACCGTCGTCGCCACGGGCACGGCCCCGTTGTCCTACCAATGGCGCCGGAATGGAATCGACCTGCCCGGCAAAACCTCGGCAACCCTCGAGATTCCTTCCGCCCAACCCGCGGATGAAGGCGCCTACACCGTCCGCGTCGCCAACGTGGGCGGATCCGAGATCAGCCAACCGGCCCAACTCACCGTGATCGTGCCGCCCACGATCACCACCCAACCCGCCGACCTGGCCGTCACCGTCGGGGATCCCGGCCAACTCTCCGTGGTCGCGTCCGGTTCGCCTACGCTGACCTACCAATGGGAATTCAACGGCCAGACGATCCCTGGCGCGACCGCAGCGAACCTCAACCTCGGAAATGTCACGGCCGCTTCCGCCGGTTCCTACCGCGTCCGCGTCAGCAACTCCGCCGGCTCCGTCCTCAGCCGTTTCGCCGTTGTGAACATCAACGGGTCCGGCGGCTCGGTCTCCTTCAGCAACGCGGGCGTCCGAGCCCCGGTTACCGCCGAGGACACCACCACCCTCCTCACCGGGGACAACTACCTCGCCCAACTCTACGCCGGCACCTCACCCGCCACCCTCCAACCCGTTCCGGGCATCGTGCCCTTCGGCACCGGTGGTGCGGCTGGTTTC
>CAIMMI010000256.1 GCA_903842505.1 uncultured Verrucomicrobiota bacterium
CCGTAGCTGCCGACGTCAGGAGGCAGTCTCCAGTTCCCTCGCCGTCCGTAGCTGCCGACGTCAGGAGGCAGTCCCCAGTTCCCTCGACGTCCGTAGCTGCCGACGTCAGGAGGCAGTCCCCAACCCCCTCTCCCTCCCCAACCGCCAGCTTCAGGAGGCTTCCCCTCCTCCTCCTCACCCTCCTTTCCACCTCCGCCCTCGCCGCCGAAGCCCGCTTTCAATCCCTCTTCAACGGCCGCGACTTCTCGGGCCTCGACCTCTACCTCGCGCCCGATCCCGCCACCAAAAAGCCCCTCGGACTCAACAACGACCCCTACCACGTCTTCACCGTCACCCGCACCGACGGCGAACCCGCCATCCACGTCACAGGCGAAGTCTACGGCGCGATCACCACCCAGGCCGCCTTCACCAACGTCCACATCCGGGTCCAATACAAATGGGGCCCCCGCAAGTGGGCCCCCCGCAACGAACCCCGCCATTACCGGGACTCCGGCATCCTCTACTGGGCCGTTGGCCCCCACGGCGCCGGTTCCGACGCCTGGATGCGCTCCGTCGAATACAACGTCATGGAAAAGGGCGTCGGCCAGTGGTGGAGCGTCGCGGGTGCCTACTGCGACGTCGAAGGTCGCAACATCGTCCTTCAGGATCACCCGGCCGTTCCCTACCGGGGCGAAAGCCCGGGCGAGAAATGCGTCCTCTGGTCCCCCGGTTCCCCGCGCTACACGGTCCAGCCTTGGGAAGGCATCACCTCCCCGCTCGATCCCGAGAAGCCCCATGGGCAATGGAACACCGCCGAGGTCATCGCCTGGGGCAACCAGGCCCTCCATCTCCTCAATGGCCAGGTCGTCCTCGCCCTCTCCAACCCACGCTTCAAGGAGACCGGATCCGACCGCGAAACCCGCCTCTCCCACGGCCGCATCCAACTCCAGAGCGAAGCCGCCGAACTCTTCTATCGCCACTTCGAAGCCCGCCCCATCGACTCGATCCCGGACGCGCTTCTCACCCAGGTCCCGTCTGAGCCCGCCGACGACACCGGCTTCACCCCGCTCCTCACGGGCCCTGCTGCAAGCCAGTGGAAGCAGGCCGGCCCGGGCCGATTCGAACTCCGCGACGGCATCGCCACCGGCCGCGGCGGGATGGGTCTCTGGTGGTACACCAACCGCACCTACGCCAACTTCATCCTGCGCGGCGAATGGCGTCAGTCCGGGCCAAAATCCGACTCGGGAATCTTCTTCCGGTTCCCCAATCCCGACAACGATCCCTGGGTCGCTGTACGCCGCGGTCATGAGGTGGAGATCGGTGAAATCCCGCCGGCAAAGCCCGAGGAGGCGACCGGGTGCTTCTATCCTTTCCACCCGCCGCAGGGAGCGCCCGCCCCACTCCGAACCCTGGGCGACTGGAACTCCTACGAACTCACCTGCGTCGGCCCCAACTACGCCCTCCGGATCAACGGCCGCCTCGTCAACACCTGGACCGACGACCAAGGGCGACCGCTCGACGGCTACATCGGACTCCAGAACTACGACTACCCCGACGCCGTCCAGCACCGGAACGTCCGGATCAAACCCATCCTCTGATCCGGACCCTTCGGAAAACTTGCCACTCGGCGCTTCGACCGCCACGCGCTACACTGTTCTCCTGATTTGTATGAAGGACCTCGTCCTGATCGGTACCGCCGTCGAATCAACGGCCCCTGAATGGCAGCACCGCGCCGGTGCTGCTTCCTCGTGCCTCACTGCACCTGGCGTCCTCCGCCTGTCCGGCACGTCCGGCGACCCGGCGCTCATCGAGGCTGCCAACGCCGCCCACCTCGACGCCTTCTTCCTCGATCCCATCCTCCGCCGTTCGGACTTCCGGCTGCTGGCCATGGACATGGACTCGACCCTCATCACCATCGAGTGCATCGACGAGATCGCCGACATGATTGGCGTGAAGCCCCAGGTTGCCGCCATCACCGAGGCCGCCATGCGCGGCGAACTCGACTTCCCGGGCGCCCTCCGCAAACGCGTCGCACTCCTTGCCGGCCTCGAAGCCTCGGCCCTCCAACGCGTCTACGACGAACGCCTCCGCCTCTCCCCCGGCGCCGAAAACCTTCTCGCCGCGGCCCGCGCGTCCGGTTGGACCACGCTCCTCGTCTCCGGCGGTTTCACCTTCTTCACCGACCGCCTCCAGTCCCGTCTCGGCCTGGACCACACGCTCGCCAACACCCTCGAAATCGTCGATGGACGGCTCACCGGCCAAGTCCTCGGTGACATCATCGACGCCGCCGCCAAGGCTGCCCGCGTGCGCGCTGCCTGTGACGCCCTCGGTTGCCCGACTTCCGCGGCCATCGTCGCGGGCGACGGCGCCAACGACCTCCAGATGATGCGCCTCGCCGGACTCAGCGTCGCCTTCCGCGCCAAGCCCGTCGTCCGCAAGGAAGCCACCCTCTCCATCAACCACGCCGGACTCGATGCCCTCCTCCACCGCCTCATCGACTGACGGAAAGATCGCCAAGCCCCAATGGTGGTCCCGCATGGGCATCATCATCTGTGGTGCCGTGATCCTGCTTTGGGTGCTGCGACCAGGAACCGGCGGCGGGTTCCAACCCGTGCCCATCGCCCACGTGCAATCCCCGGCCTGGACCGTGACCAACGTCCTCGGCGGCACCCTGTCCTCCACCAACCTCGCCGGCCACGTCCTCGTCGTGAACTTCTGGGCCACGTGGTGCCCACCCTGCATCCGGGAACTTCCCGACCTCAACGCCTTCCACCTCGCCCACACCCTCCAGCGCGTCGCCGTCATCGGCATCTCCGTCGACCAGGAAGGACCCGAGGTCGTCCGCAATTTCGTTACCCGCAACAACCTCTCCTATCCCGTCGGCATGGTCTCCTCCGACATGTCCCAGGCCTTCGGCGCCGAAGGCCCGATCCCGACGACCTACATCATTGATCGTCAGGGCCACTTCGCCGCGCGCTACCTGGGCCCGGTGACCCGCGAGGAACTCGAACGCGTTACCGCCCCGCTCATCGCAGCGCCCTAGGCCTCCCTCATTTCGGGTCCCCGATTTCAGGGGATGGCGCGCAGTGCGGCGCGTGCGAGGATACGAGTCACGATTACGTCCGACCTGATGCAAACTCTTTCCTGTCGTGTCGCCGGCCAACCCACGGGGTCCGGCCCGCTCCTTGAAGTCCGCAGCCCCTACTCGGGTGAACTCGTAGGCACCGTCGCCACCGTCGGTCGCGCCGAAGCCGAGGCCGCCCTCGCCGCCGCCACCCACTTCCGCGCCACACCCACCCGATACCAGCGCGCCGAGATCCTCGAGAAGACCCGCGCCGCACTCGAAGCCCGTCGTGATGAGTTCGCCCGGATCATCACCTCCGAGGCAGGCCTCGCCCTCCGCGAAGCCCGTTACGAAGTCGGCCGCACCGTCGACGTCCTCCGCTTCGCCGCCATGGAGGCCCTGCGCGACGACGGTCAGATCTTCTCCTGCGACGTGTCCGCCCAGGGCAAACCCCGCAAGATCTTCACCACCCGCGAACCCCTCCGATGCGCGGTCGCGATCACCCCGTTCAATCACCCGTTGAACCAGGTCGCGCACAAGCTCGGGCCGGCCATCGCCGCCGGCACCCCGATCATCCTCAAGCCGTCCGAGAAGACCCCGCTGGTCGCTCTCCGCTTCGCCGAATTGCTCACCGAAGCCGGCCTGCCCGGTCCCATGCTCTCCGTCCTCCTCGGGCCGACCCATGAGGTCGCCGAGACGCTCGTCCGCCATCCGGACGTTGAGGTCGTGGCCTTCACCGGTTCGGTTCCCGTCGGAAAGAAGATCGCCGCCACCGCCGGCTACAAGAAGCTCGTGCTCGAACTCGGCGGCAACGACCCGCTGATCGTCCTCGAGGACGCCGACCTCGACCTCGCAGTCACGCTCGCTGCCGAAGGTTCCTACCGGAATTCCGGCCAGCGCTGCACCGCCGTGAAGCGCATCCTCGTCCACGACGCCATCGCCGCGGAATTCACCCGCCGCCTCGTCGCCAAGACCGCCGAATACGTCTGTGGCGATCCGATGGACGAGGCCACCAAGGTTGGCACCGTCATCGACGAGGCCAGCGCCGTGTACCTCGAGACCGTCGTGAAGGAAGCCGTCGCCGCCGGTGCCCGGGTCCTGACCGGTGGACAACGCCGAGGCGCGCTCCTCCAACCCACGGTCATCGACAACGTCCCGCGCGACTGCCGCATGGTCGTTTGCGAAAGCTTCGGCCCGCTCGCCCCCATCATCACGATCCGCGATCTCGACGACGCCCTCACGCTCGCGAACTCCACCGCCTACGGACTCAGCTCCGGCGTCGTCACCAACAATCTCCAGTACGCCCTCAAGGCCGTCCGCACCCTCCGCTGTGGCACCGTGAACATCAACGAGGTGCCCGGATTCCGGATCGAATCCAGCCCCTTCGGCGGCGTGAAGGACTCCGGTCTCGGCATCAAGGAGGGCGTCATCGAAGCCATCAAGGGCTACTCCTACGTCAAGACTTTCAGCCTGCCCTGGTAAATGAGCATCCGCCCGTCCGTCCCGTCCCAATCGTCCTGGCGCGAGCGCGCCCTGGCCGCCCTGCCCGCCGGATCCAACGGCGAGTTCGGCCTCCCCCCCGAACTCGTTCCCGTCATCGAACGAGGCGCCGGCCCGCTCGTCTGGGATACCGAGGGACGCGAGTTCGCCGACTTCACCATGGCCTGGGGCGCTGCCCTGCCCGGCCATGCCCGGCCGGAGATCATCGTCGCCGCCATGAAGGCCGCCACGGACGGAGCGAACTTCGCTGCCGTCAACCGTCGGGCCGTCCAACTCGCCGAGCGGCTCCAGCAACTCTGCCCCTGCGCGGAACGCGTCCGCTTCGTCGCGTCCGGCACGGAGGCCACGATGCTCTGCCTCCGCGTGGCCCACGCCGCCACCGGCCGACGCAAGGTGCTCCGCTTCGAAGGCGCCTACCATGGCCAGCACCCGGTCGGCGTCGCCGGCATGATCCACGGCCAACCCCGCAACCTCCCGCACTGCGATCCGTCCGGCGCCGGCGCACCGTGGGTCGAGAACGACGTCCTCGTCGCCCCGTACAACCACCTCGAGCAGACCGCCGCGATCATCACCGCCCACGCGTCCGAACTCGCCGCGGTCATCGTCGAGCCCTTCCACCGTTGCCTCAGCCCCGCGCCCGGGTTCCTCCAGGGCCTGCGCGAGGTCACCCGGAAGCACGGCGTCGTGCTCGTCTTCGACGAGGTCGTCACCGGCTTCCGCTTCGCCCCCGGCGGCGCCCAGCAATACTACGGTGTCACCCCCGACCTCGCCGCCTACGGCAAGGCCCTCGGCGGCGGATTCCCCATCGGCGCCTACGCCGGTCGGGCCGACATCATGGACGCCGTCAACGAACACCGGCTGCCCGGACCCGGGTACGCCTGGTCGGCCTCCACCACCGGCGGCAATCCCGTCTCGTGCGCCGCCGCACTCGCCACGCTCGACCTGCTCTGCCAACCCGGCACCCACGACCACCTGCACGCCCTCGGCCGACGCTTCCGCCAACGCCTTACCGACACGCTCGCCGAACTCCATATCCCCGCCCAGATCCTCGGCGACGGCCCCATCGCGCAGCTCGCCTTCACCTCGAAGCCGGTGACGGACCACGATTCTTACCTCGCCACCGACCGTGTCCTAGGCCGTGCCGTCATGCTCGGGCTCATCCGGAACGGGATCTTCCTCAATCCCATGGGCACGAAACTCTACCTCTCACTCGCCCACACCGAAGCCCAGCTCGACCGCTTCTGCGACGCCCTCCGCGTCAGCCTGAAGCCGTAACCAACGAGGCGAAAAAAAAGCGGGAGCCGGGTTGTAGGCCGGGTGCCCTCACCCGGCGCGAAAGATCCCGGGTCCTCTTTGTAGGCCGGGTGCCCTCACCCGGCGTGGATCGTGAACCGCCGCGTGGGGGCACGCAGCCTACAGAACGGGGTTGAAACCGCCCGCCTGTCCCCTTCCCCAGTCCAGGGTCATCGCAACTGGCCTCTGGGAACTTGCAGCTGCTCCGCCTCTGACAACGACTTCACGTGCCGCAGCACCCGGAGGTGGATCGTATGGATGATGCTGTCGGACCAAACCCGCCAATACGCATCCGGCCAAAGCTTGTGCTCATACCAGGTGGTCCCGATCAGCCGGGTTCCGCCATCCGGCATCGGCTCCAAAAGAAACTCGCCCTTCCGCGACAGGAAGTGTCCCTCCAGATGCGGAGGGTGGATATGCGGATACGGCGTCCATTCCTCCATCGGCGCCGGATTCGACTCCACCCGGAACGCCATCCGACGCGGGTCCCGGGCTGAGTAGATGAGCGTGGCGAAGAACCCGATGAGGAACGGCGTCCCCACGAACAGGGCCCACCCGTAGTTACGCATGACCTGAACGGCAAACACCGTCGCGCCGGCCGACAGAACCGCCGCCACCCCCACGGCCACCGCCGCCGCGCCCAAGCGGCTGGATGGCACCCAGCGCAGCCAGGCCGGCTCCTCCATGGCCCGGATGGATCCCCGCCGTGGCGTGGCGACAAGGATCGCAAAGAACAAGAGCTTCAACACCGGCACCAGGAACAGCAGCACCCAGAACGGCGACAGCGCCGCCGAACGTAGCCGTCCGAGCGTCAGCACGACCCCCGCGTAGAAAAACGGCAGCGACAAGGCCAGGAAAGCCGCCCCCATCTGCCATCCCATCCCAGACGGCGCCAACTGCCACAGATAGAAGCCCGCCAGTTGGCGGAAGTTCAGGGCCAACCCTTGATCGAACACCAGATACCCGATCAACCGGTCCAGGTTCCACTTGAGTGCCGCCAACCCCAGTCCCCAGAGCAGGTACCGCTTCCGGCCGATCTCACCCCGTCCCATCAGCAACCGGAGGATCGGATCCTCACCGCCAGGCTGCAGCTCGACTCCCTGCTCTGCATTCATCCGCACTCCTGTGGTTGAGATGTTCGGTTCAGGGCGCCTCGAAGAAGGCCTCATGCCCCCGGTGCCGCCTCCGCAACGGCGCCCGACAGGCATCGCCGAGACAATGCCGGTTGCGGGCGACCCATGCATAGGTCCGATCAACCACTGCGCGGATTCCCGGGAGGTCGGCCACCCACCCGAACGGCACGAGCCAAGCCACCTGTCTGGCCAGGTAGAGCATCGCATCCGTTCCCCCGAGTCGTCGGCCATCGGCGAGGAGGAGTTGGATCTCACCGGGCAACTCACCCGGAGCGAGGTTGAGTTCACGGGCGATGTCAGAATCCTGAAGCGGCACAAACGGGAATCCGAGCGGGGCGAGGACAGGGTGCCATCGGTTGCGGAGTGCGGAACAGACGGGACAGAGGGCATCGAAGGCGACCCTGCCGCGCGTCCCAACCGTCGCTCCACAATCAACTTTCATTTCAGTATTCACAGAAACCTCCGTTCAAAAAATTTACCACCGTTGTCTTGTCGTTGCTTTCAATCATCGGGGCACTCCCGATCCGTCCCCAAAATCCCACCCATCACCCAGGCCCAATGCCCAGCATCTTCAGCGCCTTGTCCCCCATCGAGGCCAACCGGGACAACGCCGACGGCGACCATCCCCGCAGTTGCGAGTACCACCCCGTCGTGGTCTCAAAGAATCCGAGCAACTCGCGCAACTTCGCCTCCGTGTGACTGTCCGAGGCCTTGCTCTTGGTCGACTCCCCGATGCACTCACGGAGCACCGCCAGCGTCGGATCCACCTCCCGCTTCTTTCGCTCGTCTGCAATGGTGCGGAAGAGTTCCCACACATCCTTGAGGCTCTCGAAGTGATCGCGTCGATCGCCCATGACATGGACGCGCTTCACGATGCCCCAGCCCTGAAGCTCCTTGAGGCTGTTCGAGACGTTGGAACGGGCGACGCCGAGGGTTTCGGTGATCTCCTCGGCGTGGAGCGGACGGGGCGAGATGAACAGCAGCGCGTGGATCTGGGCAACGGTGCGGTTGACGCCCCATTGGGTCCCCATCTCGCCCCAGTGCAGGATGAATTTTTCCTGGATCGGGGTCAGTTTGCGTTCATCAGCCATTTCTGCCATGACAGAAACCACCGATGCCGCCAACTGTCAAGCTGCCATCCGCTTCGTGACCGTCCGATCTCAGCGCTGGCCCGATGCAGGTGGGGTGAGACTCCGTCGAACCGCTTCGCCCTGCGAAGGTGCCGGACCTTCTTTCTCCGCGATCTCCGCGGCTCCGTGTGAACCTCTCCCCTTCTCAACTGCCTGGAGACGGCTCAGCCTCTCCCCCGATGACGCTCCGAACCCCAATCCTGCTCGGCTGCCTGATCGGATTCCAGGTCGCCGCATGGTCGGCAACCACCAACGCGCCCCGCCCACAGATCGAGGACCGCGTCTACCTGCAGGAGATCGGACGCCAGTTTCCAACCGACTTCCCCCTAACGGGCGTCGGCGCCCACTCGGGCCAGGTCTTCGCGGCGAGCGAACGCGGACTGCTCCGGCTCGATCCCGCCACCGGCAAGCTGGCACCAGAAGCCGGCTGGACCGGCGCGGTCAGCCGGATTGTCACCACGGGAGACCGCCTCTGGGCCATGGGACCCTCCGGCCTCCATCGGTGGCAGACCAACGGATGGAACCGCGTTTCAGCCGAACCGGTCAGCGACGTGGCAGCCCACCGCGGCGGCTGGATGGCCTCGGTTGGGAACCGGGTCTTTCACGTTCGTGATTCGGGGCTCGAACCGGCCACGACCAACACCGCTCCATTCGCCATCCACGATCTGGAATCCCATCAACAGAACCTCTGGCTCCACGGCGAAGGCCGCATCACCTACCTCGACCGCGGACGATTCGGCGGGCTCGACAGCTACGGATTTCCATCGGACCACGCCCATGACTGGGGACGCATGCCTTCGCCGCGGACGACGGACCTGCTGAGCGCCGGCGGCGCGCTTTGGATCTCGACCGCCCGCGGTCTGGGTGAACTGCGCGGCATGAACCTTCGGACGGTGGCCGGACCGCAGGGCTTGCCCTTCGAAGATGCCACCTGTCTGGCGACGGGCTTCGAGGGCGACTTCTGGATC
>CAIMMI010000257.1 GCA_903842505.1 uncultured Verrucomicrobiota bacterium
CTGGTGAACCAGGGACTCGTTGAACTCGCGACCAAAGGTCGCGTCGTCCACTTGCACCTCGGAGCTTGCTGCTCCGGAGCCAATGACCTTGAGCTTCATGATGCGTTCCTGGGATTACTTCTTGGTCGCGGCGATGCGCACGCGGCGCGCCTGACCGGCAACCTTCACCGAGGGACGAACGATCACCGTACCGCCTTCGGAGCCGGGGACCGCACCACGCACCAGGAGTAGGTTGCGCTCGGCGTCCACTTCGACAATCGAGAGGTTCTCAATGGTGACGCGATCGACGCCCATGTGGCCCGACATACGCTTGCCTTGGAACACACGGCCCGGCGTCTGACGCTGGCCGATGGAACCGGGGGCGCGATGGGTCACCGAGACACCGTGGGTAGCAGGCATACCAGCGAAGTTGTGACGCTTGATGGTGCCGGCGTAACCCTTGCCGATGGTCGTGCCAGTGACATCGACCACTTGGCCGACGGCGAACAGATCCACCTTGAGCTCGCTGCCCGACTGCAGGCCTTCACCCTCGGCTACGCCGAGACGGAATTCCATGCTGCCCTCGCCCGCAGGCGTTCCGGCCTTGGCGAAGTGGCCCTGCTGGGCCTTCGTGACACGGGAGGCACGGCGAGTGCCCCAGGTGACCTGGATGGCGCGGTAACCGTCCGTCTCGCTGGTCTTCACCTGCGTAACGCGGTTGGGGAGCGCCTCAATCACGGTGACGGGGATAGATTCACCCGCCGGCGTGAAGATTCGGGTCATGCCGCGCTTGCGGCCTACCAAACCCAGACTCATCTTCCTGTTCCTCGTTAATGGGACAGAACCACTGCCACCGCTCCGCTTTCGCGGACCGGACGCCAGGGCACTGCCCTCCACCACACCGACTGCAATTGGCCGGCGCTGAATAAGTTTTCCCGGCCCCGCTAGGCGGCAGCCGGAACCCGTTTCCCCCGGGAAGCCTTACCGCGGAAAACCCGCGAGACCGACGACCCGTTCAAAACGACCTTGGGGACCTTGTCCGACCTGCCGGTGGTCTCGGCAACTCAGTTGCCGACGGACCGGAAGGGTTACCCGTTCAAAGGGCCCCGAAGAGCCGCGTACTCTAGGCGAAACCCCTGGAGTACGCAAGCCCCGTTCCAACTATTTTTATAGACCGGCTCAGTTGAGCTTGATCTGCACGTCCACGCCAGCCGGCAGCTCGAGCTTCATGAGCGCGTCTACCGTCTTGTCGGTGGGGTTCAGGATGTCCATGAGCCGCTTGTGGGTGCGGATCTCGAACTGGTCACGGGCGTCCTTGTCGCCGTGGGGGGCGACGAGCACGGTAAAGCGCTCCATCTTCGTCGGCAGCGGGACCGGTCCCCGGACCGTGGCGCCCGTGCGCTTGGCGGTCTCGACGATCTCGCGAGCCGAGGTGTCAATGAGGCGGTGATCGAATGCCTTTAGGCGGATGCGGATATTCTGATTAGCCATGTTGCCGGGCCCTGGGGCCCTCTCCTGTCGCTTCGGCCTCCCGGGCGGTACGCCCGGGCCTGCCGCCCGTTACCGGCCA
>CAIMMI010000258.1 GCA_903842505.1 uncultured Verrucomicrobiota bacterium
CGGCAACTTCCTCCTCACCGACTTCCGCGGCTCATCCAATGACAGCCTGATCTGGCGCTTCCGCCTCGCGCCCCAGGGAGCCGGATTCACCGTCACCAACCGCACCGAATGGCTGCGCGGCATCAACGCGACCGACGTGGCCTTCGGCCCCGACGGCGCGCTGTGGGCTCTCGACTGGACCGACGGCTGGGAACCCTCCGCCAAGGGCCGGATCCATCGTCTGCATCCACCCCGCTCCCAGGAACCCACCGCGCCCACTCCGACCGCCCTCCTCAAGTCGGGCTTCGCCGACCGCCAACCGGACGAACTGATCGGCCTGCTCAACCACGCCGATCGACGCGTCCGTCAGGGTGCCCAGTTCGCGCTCGCACGTACCCCGGGAATCAGCCTGGCCAAACTGGTTGTCGCCCTCGGCTCCGACCAACCCATTGCCTCCCGCCGCCACGCGGCCTGGGCGCTCGGCCAGATCGCACGGAAGGCCCGGTCGGCAGGAACCCTCGCCCCCGAATCCGCCCTCGCCCCGCTGGTCCCGCTCCTCACCGATGCCCACCCGGGAATCCGTTCCGTCGCCGCCACTGTCCTCGGGGACCTGGCGTTCGCCCCAGCCCGTCCAGCCCTCGAACACGCCACCACCGATGCCAACGCCGCCGTCCGTCGCGACGCCGCCCTCGCCCTGGCTTCAATCCGCAGTTCGGATTCCGTACCCGCACTGGTCTCGCTCCTCACGTCGAACGCCGACCAGGATCCCTTCGTCCGCCACGCCGCCATCCACGGCCTGCTGGGATGCACGGATGCCCCCGGACTCCTGAAGCTCTCCCAACACGCGAGCCCTTCGGTCCGCCGCGCGGCTGTCGTCGCACTCCGCCGACAGGAGCGCCCCGAAATCCAGCGCTTCCTCAACGACCCGGACGAACTCGTCCGGGCCGAGGCTGCCCGCGCCATCCACGATGTCCCCATCGCCTCCGCCCTTCCCGACCTGGCTTTCATCGACACCGCCCGTCTCACCGAGCCCGCGTTCTCGCGTCGTGTCGTCAACGCCTGCCTACGCGTCGGCTCCCCCGAGTCCGCCGCGCGTCTCGTGACACTCGCCCGCACCGCCATGCTTCCGGAATCCATCCGGGTCGACGCCCTCGCAGCCCTCCAGGCTTGGCCCACCAACGCCGGACGCGACCGCATCACGGGGCTCTGGCGCCCGACGGTGTTCCCGCGAAGTGCGGAGGTCGCCGCCCAGGCGCTGCGACCGCATCTCGCCGAACTCCTCGGAAATGCGCCGGATGCCGTGCTCCTGGAAGCCGCCGTCCTGACGGGTGGCCTCCGGATGGCCGAAGCCGAACCCTTCCTCGCCGACATCGTTCGTCGTCCCCTGTCCGCCGCCACGCGGGTGCGGGCACTCGAATCCCTCGCGTCGCTCAGCTCCGGTCGACTCGGTCCGCTGCTCGACGAGGTCAGCGACGACCCGCAGGCCCCGGTCCGCGCGACAGCCCTCCGCCTCGCCACCCAACTCGCCGGGCCCGACGCCGTGCCCCGCCTGCGCCGGGTCCTCGACCAAGGCAGCCCGTCCGATCAACAGGCCGCCCTCACCGCGCTCGCCCGGATCCACAACGAAGACTCGCGCCGTCTCAGGACCGAGTGGATGGAACGTCTCCTCGCCGGCAAGGCCCCGGCTCCGCTGCACCTCGAGATCCTGGAGGCAGCGGAATCGCAGCCCGACGACGCCCTCCAATCCCTCGTTCAACGGTACCGCGGCACTCTTGGGTCCGACCCGATCGCTCCCTTCCGCGTCGCCTTGGAAGGCGGATCCGCCGACGCCGGACGCGGGGTCTTCAGTCGGCCCGAGGTCGAGTGCATCCGCTGCCACAAGCTCTACGGAAGGGGCGGCGAAGTCGGACCCGAACTCTCTACGATTGCGACGCGCCTCGACCGACTGACCCTTCTGGAATCCATCGTCACCCCCGACCGTCGTCTGGCACCCGGATACGAAACGCTCCTGGTGACCCTCAACGACGGCGAAACCGTCGCCGGAATATCGGTCTCGGAAGACACGTCCACCCTGACGCTCCGCCTCCTCGACGGCACCGTCCAGAAGTACGACCGGAAGCGGATCCGTTCCCGCGAACGGGGCCACAGTGCCATGCCCTCCGGTCTCGCGGAAACACTCGGTCGCCGCCAACTCCGCGACCTCGTCGAGTTCCTCACGACCCTCCGCTGACACCCCGGCAGGACGGGCTGGGCAAGGACCGACTGCTGGCCTTCGCGACGCGCTTGCCCCAACGGGGCAAACGGTGAAAGCCCGGGGTGGAACCCCGGGACCGTCCGTCCCCAATGATCCGCGCCCTGAATGGGCTCACGAACCCAGTGCCATGACCGTTGCCGATCTCCGGGGTGTCGTCGTTCCCGTCCGCCCCGTTGGGGAGGGGGCCATGGCATGTGTCCCAGGGTTCCGTTTCACTCCACCCGGGGCTTTCGCCGTGCGCCCCGTTGCGGCGCCCAACCGTCTCCTGCCGACGACCTCAGTCCCCCCGATGATCACGTCCGAAAGCCGTGGCACCAGGCCCGGGGAGGCAATGGGGTCAGATCTGTCCGTTTGACATTTGGATGAGAAGCATGCCCACGAAGCTGCGGATCCCGTGCGCCGCCGCTGCGTCACGCACTCCAGGGCCCCCTCCTCAGTCACCGCTCGAGCCGAAGATTGGAAAACGGGTCAAGTTCACGACGCGATACCACGGTCCAGACCCTTCGATTCGCAGCGCTTTTGGGCCCGACGACGATTTGTCAAATGGATAGATCTGACCCCATTGCCCCTCGCGGCTTCGCGCGAGGTCTCCTCACCCCTTAAGGTGTTCGCGCGAAGCCGCGAGGGTGCGAAGGAACTGCGGTTGGTTTTACAACAACGGCAGCGACGGGAACCACGTCCCTTCTTCCCTGCGCCTCTGCGCC
>CAIMMI010000259.1 GCA_903842505.1 uncultured Verrucomicrobiota bacterium
AAAAAGGGCCGAGCGGCATCGGCTGACTCCGATGCCCCCCGGCCTTGTCACGAGCCCTTCTGGAGCCCTTCTACTCAGGCCTTGCGACGCCGCAGCCAGACGCCACCCGCCAGGATGAGGGATCCAGCCAGCATCAGCATTCGCGCGTCCGCTTCGGGAACGGCTGCGATCTGGATGTTGTCGTAGAAGGCACCGCCCGGCAGGACGATCTTCGACACACCCGCCACTCCGGGGGATTCACTCACCCCGAAGTAGGAAACGCTCTGGTCCACGGTCGTCGACCAGATCAGCGTCTCGGACGAGTCATAGAACTCGATTGGAAGGCTCGTCCCGAATTCATCTCCGTCGAGCGTGACCCGGAACAGGCCCACGTACTCCGGCGTGGGGAACAGGAGCATGACCGGTTGGAACAAGGCGTTGAGAGCGTTCGACGGGCTCGGAGCCTCACCACGAGCAAACGTCATCGGGTTGTCCACCGTCACGGCCGGAGAGAAGGTATCCGTTCGCCAGGCCTCCGTGCCGGGAATGTCGTTGCCATCGCCATCCAGGCTGGGCGCGAAGAATGCAGGCTCGACAGTGACTCCACCGAAAAGCGCGGAGTTGGCCGCGCTACCCGAGGCCACGTGGTCAAACTGGAACAGGGATCCCTGGGCGAAGACGCCCGCCGGAAGGGCGGCCGTCAGCGCGAGGGCCGCGAATAGTTGGGTCTTCATGATGCTTCTGTCGGGAGGGTTCAGCGGACGCCACCGAGGACGGCCTGCATCGCCTTGAAGAAGACCTCGGTGTTGTCCATCACGCCGCGGAACAAGGTCGCGCCGCGTCCCTCGGCCGAGACCGGGATGTCGCTGGCGGTATGCGCCGCGACCGGGTCAGGGATCTGGCCCGAGACGAAGTACTGGCCCGCAACATCACGCTCCAGACCGCTGTTCGGATGGCCGTTCAGCGGTGCCACGTTGTTGAACGGTTGCTGCGAATCGCGAAGCGGGAGCGGATTCGTCAGCAGGTTCTCAAACCGATCGGCGTTCGCCGCATATCCAATCACGAGGCGATTGTTGATATCCGTCGTCGCCGGATATCCGTCCGCTGCCAAGGTGTAGGTGGGGAAGCCAGCCGCGTCATAGGTCCCGACGTTCGTCCGGATGGTGGAGATCGCGAACCCGGCAGAGTTCGTGGTGAAGGCCGGAGCCGTGGACTGCGCTACCAGCGTGGCGTTGGAGGCGCGCGAGGCGCCGATGATATTGATGCCGGCGCACTCATGGTCCGCCGTCACAATCACGAGGGTGTCGGCATTGTTCTGGGCGAACTGGAGGCACTTCTCGATCGCGTAGTCGAACTCGATCGTGTCGAGGATGAAGCGCTCGGTGTCCATGTTGTGCGCCTGCTTGTCGATGCTCGCACCCTCGACCATCAGGGTGAACCCGTTGGGGTTCGTCGACAGCACCTGAAGGGCCTTGGACGTCATCTCGTCCAGCATCGGCTGGTTCGGGAATCCGTAGTCCGCCACCACCGTCTGGGTGCGGTCGGCAGGGATCGCTCCTCGGCGACCGTCGATCTTGTCCTTCGCCACATTCATGTTCGACAGGCTGAAGAGGCCGATGAGCTTCTTCGTGCCCGCGGGAACCGAGTTGAGCGAGGCGCTGTCCGAGACGTAGCTCCAGCCCGCACCCATGAAGTCACCGAGCAGGTCGCGGGTCGGATCGGAGACACCCACAGGCACTCCCCAGCCCGTCGACAGGTCCGCCGGCAACACGTAGTCCGTTCCCGCCGTCCGGGCGGAACCGGCCGTCGTGGAGGGCAGGAACCACTTGCGGCCACCGCCCAGCAGCACCGACAGACCCGAGCGGTTGCTCTCGTCGAGGAACTGGTCGCAGATGCCTGAACCTGCGGAGCGCGACTGCGTGTGGCTCGCGAACGAGGCCGGGGTCGCGTCGAACACGTCCGACGTCGTCACGATGCCGAGGGACTTGCCCTGGGTGCGGCGAAGGTACTCACCGATGTTCTCGACGCGGGGGTTGTCGAAGTTCGCGCTGGTGTCGTCGGGGAACACGCCGTGCTGGTTGTTGTTCGCCTTGTTGCCGGTCGAATAGCAGGCCGCACCCGGGGACGAGTCCGTCACGATCGAGTTCAGGGAGTGCGTCATCACCAGCGCCGTGTTGGACATCGTGTCCATGGCCAGCAGGGCGTTCGCCTTGCCCATCGCCGCGTTGTGCTTCATCAACCGCGCAGCCGTGCGGTGGGCGATGCCCATGCCGTCGCCGATGCAGAAGATGACGTTCTTCGCGCGCCGTCCCTGCTGGGAGATGGCCACCACTTCGAAGTTGCCGTTCGCAGTCACGATCTTTCCGTCCGACTGCGTGGCTTCGACCGAGAGGGCGTGCACTCCAGGAGTCTGGAGAGAAAACGCGCGACGGGTTCCGATCGAGGCAGCAGGCCCCACGTTCGACGCGGAGAGGGCCACGGCGCCATTCACGGGCGTGCCGTCCACGAGGAAGCGGACCTGGGTGATCGTCTGGCCGGCGTCCGGCGACACCGTCGCCTGGAGGTCAAACCGCTGGCCGGGAAGGAACCGGGCGATATAGGGCGCACCGGCGTCGCCAAACGTGAACAAGGCGCTGGGAGGGGTCAGACGACGGACAACGGGATCGGCCTGGAGCGATCCGGCACAGAGGGCTGCCGCGGCGAGCGCGACTGGGAGTCGGAGCAGTGTTTGCTTCATGGAGTGGTTGCTTTGGATGGAACGTTTGCATTCCCGGCGACGTTGGAAACCGGAGCGGCTGGCTCAGGAGTCTTCCGTCCCGAAATTTCAAGGATCGCCGGGAAAATGTTGGTGCCGACCACGAGCTGCGCGTCGGTCAACCGCACGTGCGAGATGCGACCATCGCCTTCTTCACGCGGCCCCAGTTCGAGCATTCCCTCGACGGCGACCAACCCTCGGATGGGCCGAAGGAACGGCGTCGGGGATTTCCGCAGGAACACATGGACCGCACTCGCGGGCAGATCCTCGGCCAGGCCGTACTCCTTCTCGTGAAGCGTCAACGGCAGGGGCGACAGGAGGATCGAGTAGGGAATCGGCGACGCCTGCCGCACCATATAACCTTCGAAACGCACGCGCTTGCCAGCAGCCGAGCGGATGGTGTCCGTGTACTCGAGGCCGCGCGGTCCGATGGGTGTCTGGTAGAGGTTGGTGAAGGCGAGATGAACGATCTCGTTCGTCACTGCGGCTTCCGCACCCAAGCCCGTGCACCGTACGCAGAGCAGTCCCAACGCGATCCAGCCAAGCTTCGGAAAGTTCCGTCTCGAACGTGACGTCATGTTCCCTGATTCGGGCCTGTCCGTTCAACAGCCGGGTTGCGGAATCCTCACGAACTGGAAAACGTCCTGCGTCCCTTCCAAGACGCTCCCAAGGCAGTTCGCCTCACGCCCTGCCAGCGCGGTGCCTCGAACGGAAGTGTGAGGGCGTCTCCCCGGTCGCCGAACGGAAGGCGCGGGTGAAGGCGCTGTGATCGTAGAAGCCGCAGGCCAACGCGACGTCGGCCACCGCCTGGTCGGATTCCGCCAGGAGTTCCGAGGCCGCGGCCAGCCGGGTCTGCGTGATCAACTGGCTGGGTGTGATGCGGAAGATGCGCTTGATGAGCCGTGCGAACCGGACCGGGCTCAGGCCGGCGCGGGACGCCAGACCCGCTGGCGACACGGGCTCGGAGAAGTTGGACTCGAGGTACTCCAGCGTCGCGGCCAGGGACCCCGGGATCATCTCGCTGTCCCCCGGAGCCCGCAGGTCCCGCGAGATGCCGACCAGGCCGAGGATCCGCCCCGACACGTCGCGCCACGGCAGTTTCGTCGTCAGGCACCAACCCGGCCGCCGCCTCGGATACCAGTGCAGTTCGAGCCGATCGCGGATCGCGTGCCCCGTCTTCACCACCGCCGCATCCTGGGCTGCATAGCGTGCTGCCAAGGCCACCGGAAAGAACTCGCCCACAGCACGCCCGACGAGTTGGGAAGGTTCCTTCAGGCCCACGCGTTCGGCCAGGGAGCGGTTGACCGCCACGTACCGGCCGGCCAGATCCTTCACGAAGAAGGCCGTGTCGGGAACATGATCAAACAACGCTGCCAACCCCGCCGCCTCGGGGCTGAGGCCGGGCTGCGCTTCCTGGATTCTGGCTGTTGTGCCCCGTTTCACTGACACGTCAGAACTCTGCGCCAAGACACATCGACAGGCGATGCCAGAGTAACCCGAAGTATGCCCCGAAGACGCGCCTTCCTGACCGCTTCCCCGCTTTTCGTCGCACTCGCCCTGGCCTTCGCACTTGCTGGCCTGGCTCCGGACACCGGCCTCGCCCAAGGCACCCGCGCCGACTACGACCGCGCCCAGGGCTTCGCCCAGCGCACGGAGAACACCGTCTTCCGTTCCCGTGTCCGCGCCGAATGGCTGCCCGGCGCAAGCCGGTTCTGGTACCGCATCGAAACCGGCCCCGGCACGCACGAGTTCATTGTCGTCGATGCCCAGACCGGCGTCCGGGAACCCCTCTTCAACCACGACGCCGCAGCCCAGGCAGCCAAGGCCGCCCTGGCCATCGACGCCAAAGCCACCGCCCTGCCCTTCGAACGCCTCGAGGTCGTCGACGACGGAAAGGCCGCCGTCTTCCGCGCCACCGGCAAACGGTGGCGGCTCACCTTCGCCGACTCCTCGATCACGCCCGATGTCTCGCCCGACAAGGTCCTCAAACCCCGCTCCTCCGATCGGGTTCCCCGGCGCTCCCGGACGACCGGCGATGAAACCGAGATCACCTTCGTCAACCAGACGCAGGAAGACATCGAACTCTTCTGGCTCGATACCGAAGGCGCACGCCAGGCCTACGGGCGCATCCGCCCCGGCCAGGAGCGGCGTCAGCACACCTTTGCCGGCCACGTCTGGCTTGCCGCAGACAAGCAGGGAACCACCGTCGCGGTCTTTGAGGCCGACACCTCCGCCAACCGGGCCTTGATCGAAGAACCTGCTGCCCGGCAGGCCGAGTCGAAGCCAAAGCCCGAACCCCCCGTCGCCACCCGCCGCCCCGAACGCGGCGAATCCCCCGACGGTCGCTGGATCGCCTTCGTCCGGGACCACAACCTCCACCTGCGCGAACGCACCGCCGACGTCTCCACTGCCACCGCGCTCAGCGCGGATGGCACCGCCGACGACGCTTACTCTGCCGACGTCACCTGGTCGCCGGACTCGTCCGCGGTCGTCGCCCGACGCGTCCAGAAGGGCGAGGAACACCTCGTCCATTTCGTCGAGGTCCTTCCCAAGGACCAGGTCCAACCGAAGCTCCATTCCAATCGTTACCTCAAGCCCGGCGACAAGCTGCCCCGTCCCCTGCTGCGCGTGTTCACCGTCGCCGACCGTCGTCAGTGGAACGTCGACGAAGCCCTGTACCCGACGCCTTACACCGAGTCGGGCGACCTCGACATCCAATGGACGCCCGACAGCCGCGAGTTCCGCTTCACCTACAACCAGCGCGGGCATCAGGTCTTCCGCATCCTCGCCGTGGATCCCCGCTCAGGACAGCCCGGTGAATCCACGAAGCCCGGCCTGCTCAAGCCCCGCATCATTGTCGATGAGACGAACCCCACCTTCGTGGATTGGACTGCCAAGACCTGGCACGAGTGGCTGCCCGAGTCCGGCGAACTCCTCTGGATGTCCGAACGCGACGGCTGGTGCCACCTCTGGCTCTACGACGTCGCCACCGGCCAGGTGAAGAATCAGGTCACCCGTGGCGAATGGATCGTCCGCAAGGTCGAGTCCGTCGATCGCAAGGCCCGCCAGGTCTGGTTCTATGCCGGCGGCATCCGACCCGGCGAAGACCCCTATTACCAGCACCTGTGCCGCGTGAACTTGGACGGCACCGGCCTCACGATCCTCACCGAGGGCGACGGCACCCACACCGCCACCTTCTCGCCCGACCGCCGTTGGTTCATCGACACCTGGTCCCGCGTCGACCAACCGCCCGTCACCGAACTCCGCCGCTCGTCCACAGGCCAGAAGGTCTGCGAACTCGAACGCGCGGACTGGTCCCGGCTCATCGGCTCGGGCTGGACGATTCCCGAGCGTTTCGTCGCACCGGGACGCGACGGCAAGACCCCGATCTACGGAATCGTGATCAAGCCCTCGAACTTCGATCCTTCCGTCCGCTACCCGGTCATCGAAGAGATCTACGCCGGTCCGCAGGGCGCGTTTGTGCCGAAGGAATTCGGCCGGCTTACCCGCCAACACGCGCTCGCCGAACTGGGGTTTGTGATCGTCCAGATCGACGGCATGGGAACTTCGCAACGTTCGAAGGCCTTCCACGATGTGTGCTGGAAGAACCTCGGCGACTCCGGATTCCCCGACCGCATTCCCTGGATGCGCGAAGCCGCCAAGACCCGCCCTTGGATGGACCTCACGCGCGTCGGGGTCTACGGCGGTTCGGCCGGCGGCCAGAGCTCCACCCGAGCGCTGCTCGCCCATGGCGACTTCTACAAGGTCGCGGTCAGCGACTGCGGCTGCCACGACAACCGAATGGACAAGATCTGGTGGAACGAGCAGTGGATGGGCTGGCCGCTCGGACCGCACTACGGGGAGCAATCCAACGTTACCCAGGCGAAGAACCTCACCGGAAAACTCCTCCTGATCGTCGGCGAGGTCGACTCCAACGTCGATCCCGCCAGCACCCTGCAGGTCGCCGCCGCCCTCGTGCGCGCCGACAAGGACTTCGACCTCCTGATCATGCCCAGCGCCAACCACGGCGCCGCCGAGTCCCCCTACGGAACCCGCCGCCGTCAGGACTTCTTCGTCCGCCACCTCCACGGCCACGAACCTCGGTGGAAGTAACGGGGGAGTTTCAAGATTTCAGTTTCAAGTTTGAAGCCATCCCGTGACGTAGCCGACGAGGTTACGAGGCGGGGCCGGGGGGGAGTTCCCAGTCGCCAGTCCCCAGTTGCCAGTTGTCACCGCAGGGCTCTGACACCTGAGGTCAGCGGCGGTGCCTTTGGGACGCATCCCCGCGGACATGCATCCCGCACCCCACCCCACGACACCTCGCCCCAACAGGGCGAACGGGGACCACACACACCCTGTTCCGTGTGCCCTTTCAGGGCACAGCGGACGTCGTGCGGCGTGGTCCCCGGGGTTCCACCCCGGGCTTTCACCGGTTGCCCCTTCGGGGCACGAGCAGAGAACTGGGAACTCCATCCCCCGCCTCCTCACGTCGTCGGCTACCCACACGGGGTAGCAGCGGACGTCAGGACGCTGGTCGATCCGGGAACTCCTCCCCGCTTCAGCGCGTCTTCAGGTACGCGGCGATATCGGCCACGTCTTGAGCCGAGAGCGCGAGCTGGTCGGCGCTGAGCATCAGGGATCGGTTGAGTCCCTTTTGGGAACTGATCTTGGACTTGGGCACGGTCTGGGTAACGCCACCGGCGGACTGGATGATCACTGGATCACCCCCCGCGAGGACGACGCCGTGGATAGTGAGGTCATTCTTGGTCTTGATTTCGGTCCCATTGAAACCGCTCGCGATGTCGGCACTCGGATTGAGGATCGAGTTGATGAGAACCTCGGTCGTCTGGCGCTGCGCCCATCCGGTGAGGTTGGGGGCGTACTCGACGCCGGTGTCGCCCACGCGATGGCAACTGACGCAGGTGCCATTGAACTTCTCGCCGCCACGCTTCACGTCACCACGGAGTTTCAGCACGTCCGCCACCGCAAACTTCGGGGCCTCGGCAGCCGGCACGACCGCCTCGCTGAGTTCGACGGAATCCGGATCATAGATCCCGCGGGACTTCAGCGCGGCGTCCAGACCCTGGTCCTTCCATGCCGAATCCTTGCGGCTCAGCAACCACCACACCGCCTCGGCCTTCACCCGTTTGTCCGAGCCGGCAGCCACGTCGACGACTGCCGAAGCCACGGCGGGAACGGATCCCGGCACGAAGGCGATCGCCGTCAGGGCGCGTTTCCGTTCGGTGTCCGAAAGCGACTTCGAAAGGGCCCGCGTCCGGAAGTCCGCCACGCTTTGTGCCGGGTGCAGTCTCCACGCGATCCACGAGAACGTCGGGGTCCACTTCAGGGGATCCTTGCCCCCGTCCGGCTGCAACGCCCGCAAGGCGTCGTACAATTCCGATTCCTTCTTCCACGCACCGGTACCGAGGGCTTCGAGGTAGGTGCGATCGGAACCATCAAACCCCTTGGCTACGGCGAGCAGGACGTCCTTGGACTGAGGCCAGGACAGGGTGTGCATCGCCAGGGCCACCTCGCGTCGGACCGCGGGCGAGGGATCCGTCGCCAGACGGGAAGCCAGCTTCGCCAAGTCCGCATCACCGTTCGGCGAACGGAGGGAGTGGGATTGGAGGCGGCTCTCGCATTGCCGGCGGAGGGCCCGGAAGGCGGTGACGCGGATCTGCGGGTCCGGGTCCTTGAGCAGGGGTTCGACCCGCTTGAGCCCGGGCGCGCCCAGACGGGACAACAGCCAGATTCCCCGGGCCCGCACGTACGGACTGCCATCCTTCAGCAGGGCTTCGACCGGTCCGGTGTTCGCCACCGACTGGGTTCCAAAGGCGTGCTTGAGCACGGCCTGCTGTGCGGCGCCGCGCACGTTCGGCACCGGATTCCGGATCGCCGCCACGGCCCCCTTGAGGTTCGTGAGGTCGACCTTCGGCACCTTCGATTTGAATCCCTTCGGCGCCACCCGGTAGATCGTGCCCGACATCGTCTCATCCCAGTCGGCATGGCCGCCGACCCGGGCGTCGAACCAGTCCGCGACGTAGATCGCGCCGTCGGGCCCGACGGTAACGTCGCTGGGACGGAACATCGTCTTGAGGTCCCGATCCTTGTTCTGTCCGCCCTTGAAGTCCGTGCCGGCGAACTCGCCTTCCTTGTTGCTGGTCAGGAAGTCGAACCGCTCCAGCTTGAATCCGGCTCCGTCCGCCACGGGCAGGTACCCGAACACGACGTTGCGGCCGGGCTCACAGCTGAGGAGCAATCCTCGGTACTTCGCGCCGAGCGCACTTTCCTCGATGAAGGCAATGCCAGTCGGCGAACCGCCACCGTAGACGTCGCCCGACGGCATCGTCCCCGGGTCTTCCTGACGCCATTCCGCCGTGGGAATGCTCTGGCCCGGACGCCGGTCGGCTCCCCAACTCCGCTGGCCATCCGCCGAGCAGAAACCGGCGTTGCCGTACTCGAGCAGGAAGGTCGTCCGGCACGCGGGGGGATCGTCATTGTCGTTCTGGAACACATCACCGAACGACGTGACCGCCTGTTCGTAGCTGTTCCGGAAATTGTGTCCGAGGATCCGCACCTGGGAACCATCCGGGTTCATCCGCGCCGCAAACCCGCCGATCCAGACGTGGCCATCATCGCTCTCCTGACCGGCGATCTTCGTCGGTTCCCAACCCAGGTCCGCCTTGCCGCCGCCGTACGTCGGGTCGTAGGCGCTCCCGACCCGGAAGGTCCGGCCCGACTTGTCCGTAAACAAGGCACCCGTGTTCCCCGAGTTCCAGTACCACTGCCCATCCGGCCCCACGCTCACGCTGTGGACGGTATGGTCGTGGCGCCGCCCGTTAAACCCGGTCAGCACGACCTCCCGCTTGTCCACCGCCGGATCAAATCGCCGATCCCCGTTCACGTCGGTGTAGATGAGGATATGCGGCGCCATCGAGACGACGATCTGGTTGCCGATCACGGCCACGCCCATCGGCGCCCGCAATTCCGGGTCCTGGATGAACACGCCTTCCTTGTCGGCCTTGCCGTCCCCGTCGGTGTCCTCCAGCACCAGGATGCGGTCACCCTCCGGTTGGCGATTGTAGTGCCCGCGGTAGTTCACGCCCTCGGCCACCCACATCCGGCCCTCGGAATCGAAGTCGAGGTTGGTCGGGTTCTTCAGCATCGGCGAAGTCGCCCAGACGGTCACCTCCCACGCCGGGTCACTGGCCGTCAACCGCGCCGCCGGCACCAACCGGTCCTGCGCTTGCACCACCAACCCCAGCGCCACCGCAGCAACGCCCAAAGGAATTCTCACGGGATTCATTGTCCCTCTCATGCCCGACCCAGCCGGAAGTCCCAAGTCCGAAGTTGTCCGGGGAACTGACAGCAGATGGGCACTACATCGGAACGGGGCCCACATCGGAGGAGCGGAGTCGCAGAGACGAAAACGGATAGCGTACCCGCTGCCGACGTCTCGCTCCCACCCGCAATCCGGAACGGCACCTCGCCCAGACACCCTGCCACCACCCGAGGCGCGCAAACCCTACTCCGCTCCGCTTCTCAGCGCCTCCGATGTAAACGTCCGGTGGAAACCTCCGGTGTCCCCCGCACGGGCTCCGATGTGCAGCCGGAAAATTCCTGTTTCATGGGGGGAACAGGTCCGGTACGTTTTTCGGCCGGTCGGGTCATCCGGCCCTCGGAAATTCAATCTGCATATGCCACTGACTCACACGCGCGAGCTGTTCGCAAAGGCCCTCAAGGGCAAGTACGCCCTGGGTGCGTTCAACGTGAACAACATGGAGTTGCTCCAGGCCATCGTGGAGGCCTGCGAGGAGGAGAAGGCCCCGGTCATGCTCCAGATCTCCAAGGGCGCCCGGGAATACGCCAACCCGATCTACCTGCGGAAGCTCATCGAAGCGGCCGTCTCCACCACCACCATCCCGATCGCCGTCCATCTGGACCACGGCGATTCCTTCGAACTCTGCAAGCAGTGCATCGACGAGGGCTTCACCTCCGTCATGATCGATGCCTCGCATGAGCCATGGGAGAAGAACGTCGAGGTCACCCGCCGCGTCGTCGAGTACGCCCACAAGCACAACTGCGTTGTGGAATCCGAACTCGGCCACCTGGTCGGCGCCCAGTTCGACGACGGCGAGGAAGGCGGCAACTACTCCACGGGCGGGCACTACACCCACCCTGAGGAAGCCGTGCAGTTCGTCCGCGAATCCGGTTGCGACTCCCTGGCCGTGGCCATCGGCAACAGCCATGGCGCCTACAAGTTCAAGGGCGAGCAGCACCTGGACCTCGAGCGCCTCAAGGCCATCAAGCAGGCCCTCATGGACGCCGGTCTCGGTGACTACCCCCTCGTGCTGCACGGAGCCTCCTCGGTGCCCCGCGAGATCGCCCAGAAGTGCAATCAGTACGGCGGCTCCCTCGGCGAAGACACCGCCGGCGTGCCCGAGGCGGACATCGAGATCGCCCGCCGCACCGGCTGCACGAAGGTCAACATCGACACCGACCTTCGCCTCGCCAAGACCGCCGCCATCCGCGAGGTCTTTGCCACCAAGCCCAAGGAATTCGATCCCCGCAAGTACCTCGCCCCCGCCCGCAAGGCCGTGAAGGAACTCGTGCGACACAAGATCAAGAACGTCCTCTGCTCGGCCGGTCACGCCTTCGACTGAGCCCCGTTCGTTCCAGCTTCGAAAAAGGGCGGGATCCCACCGGGATCCCGCCCTTTTTTCATGCCCCGCCCCCTTCATCTCCACGCCCTCCCGGGCATGGGCACCGATCACCGGATGTTCCCGGCTCCCTGGGATGCGGAAGCCCCGATCAAGGCTCACGACGCAGTTGGTCCAAGACCTCCGCCAGTCCCAACAGGTTCACCACCTGGATCGCTCCGACTTCTTCCAAAACTTCCCGATAGGACCCCGATGCCCGACCGCCAGCGACGATCTTCGTCGCAGGTGGCAAGAGCCGACGCAGGCGCCGGACCTCGCCCGGCAGCAGCGAATCTCCCTCGGGGTGCACGATCGACAGCGCCACGGCACGGGCCGCATGCGCCTGCACGACCGAAACAATCTCCTCGGAGGGCAGGCTCGCACCGGCATACACCACCCGCCACCCGCGGGTTGTCGCCGAGGCCGCAACGAGGATCGCCCCCAACTCATGAAGCTGACCCGCCGGTGTCGTCGAAATCAGCACCGGGGCCGCGGGATGAACCGCTATCGGCCGGGCCACCTGCCCCAGATAGGTCCGGATGCAGGCTGAAGCCACGTGCTCTTGAGCCACCTTCAGCGTTCCCATGCGCCACGCTTCCCCGATGCGCTGCACCAAGGGGACAATGACGTCATTCAAAAGCCGGACCTGCCCACACTCAACCGAGGCCCGCTCCAGGACCGCTTCCAACCGACCACTGTCCATGGCTTCCACGGCGGCAAAGGCGTCCGCCACGTGCAACCCCACATCCGACACCGCCGATGACGCAACCGATTCCTTCCGGACCTCCCCGCCGGGCAGGCCCGAATCCTGGGCCATCAGCAGCGTCAACTGATCCGTCCGCAACCTGGCGACGTCGCCAATGCTGTGTCCGGCATCCGTCGCGCGCTTGAGCAGGGTCAGTCGATCAATGTCCTCGAACGTGTACAACCGGCGATTGCCGTCGTTCCGTTCCGGTTGGGTGGTGGAATAGCGCTTCTCCCAGGCACGGATCAGGTGCGGGCTGAGGCCCGTCCGCCGGGCCACCACCTTGATCGAATGCCTCAACTCGTTCGCCATGTTTTCCGTGAAAGTAATTGGCCGTACCAGACATCGTCTCCGGGTTTTCGCAACTGCGGCCTCGAACACTTTGCTTCGAGCCGAGGAACAGGTCGAGACCTGTGTTAGACAGAGATTAAACAAAACCAAAACAGACACGTTGACAGAACCAGACAAAGAAGAGACAAATTGAACACACGTTAGACGTTAGTTAAACGAATCAACAACACGCCTTGCCAAATCATCTCATGAAGAGCCCCAAGAAACTCTCGACCCCCAGCAAGGCAGTGCGCTCAACGACCCGCCGTAGCCGCCCCTCGAAGGCTACCCGCTCCAAGACTGCCGCTCCTGCCGTGACTCCCGGCCGCACTCTGGCTCCCGCCCACATCCAACTTCCCCGCGAAGGGGTGCGCTACGAGACGGAATCCGCCCCGACCGAAACCCGCTCGGCGCTCAACCTCTACATGAAGGATGCCGTGGAGGTTCCCCTGCTGACGGTGCAGGAGGAAATCGAACTCGCCGCCCGCATCAAGAAGGGCGACATGGCCGCCCGGGAACACATGATCCGAGCCAACCTGCGGCTCGTCGTGAAGATTGCCCGCGACTACGACGGTCTGGGACTCCCCCTGCTCGACCTGATCAACGAGGGCAACATCGGCCTCATGAAGGGCGTGGAGCGCTTTGACCCCGCCAAGGGCGGCAAGCTCTCGACGTACTCGTCCTGGTGGATCAAGCAGTCGATCAAGCGGGCCCTGGCCAACCAGTCGAAGACGATCCGCCTGCCCATCCATCTCGTGGACAAGATCTCCAAGATGCGTCGGGCATCGATGGAACTTCAGGAGCTTCTGGGGCGGGAACCGAGCGACGAGGAAATCGCCGAGGAGCTCGAGGTGCCGGTCCGGAAGGTGAAGCTCTGGCAGCGCGCCTCGATGAAGACCGCTTCGCTCGACCAACCCTTGGGCGACGACGATTCCAGCCAACTGGGTGAAGTGGTCCCGGACGAAGCCATGTCGGACCCCTACCGTACCCTGGAGCAGGAGACGACCTACGCGATGGTCCGGGACTTCCTGCAGGTGTTGGACAAGCGGGAACTCACGATCCTGAGCGAGCGCTTCGGTCTGGATGGCGGACCCGAAAAGACGCTGGATGACATCGGCCGCAAGTTCGGCGTGACGCGCGAGCGGATCCGGCAGTTGCAGAACCTGGCGTTGGCCAAGCTCCGCAAGCAGATCGAGAAACGGGAGGCCGTCCAGACTCCCGGGGAGGAGAACCTGATGGCTCAGTTCTCGAGGATCGCGACGGCCGCCGCGTGACCCGTCGAATGCGTGAGGCTGAGATGCACCCGGGTGGCACCCCGGGATTCCATCAATCTCGCGCCAGCGTCGTGGAGACGGATGACCGGCTGTCCCGAAGGCAGCCGTTCGACTTCGATGTCCTGCCAGTTGAGTTCGGCGCCGATGCCGGTGCCGAAGGCCTTGCTGACGGCTTCCTTGGCGGCGAACCGGACAGCGAGGCACGGCGCGGGATCGGAATGGGCGAGGCAATAGGCGAGTTCGGAATCGCGAAGGATCCGGCGGGCAAAGCGTTCGCCGTGCCGTTTCCAGACTTCGCGGATGCGCTCCACCTCGATGATGTCGATGCCGAGTCCCAGGATCATGAACAGTCCACTGCCGGTAATTCTCCGGGACTTCACACGTTATTCACAAGCCCCGATTGACAGCGGAGGGGCGCTCCAGTAATTCCAGCGCACGATAGAAGAACCCCTATGAGCGTAGCCCTTGGCCAGCAGGTTTTGGTGCTCAATCGCCTTTGGCAGGCGGTGAATCTTTGCTCTGTCCGCCGCGCCCTCACCCTTCTTTTCGAGGGGAACGCCCAGGTCGTCGCCAACAACGACGCCGGAGATTTCAAGACGTACGACTTCCAGCAGTGGCGGGACTTCTCCAACCGCTCCACCCACGACGGATCCGAGGACGTCGTCCGCACCGTTGCCCTGCGGATCCGCATCCCCCGGGTGATCCTGCTCCTGTTCTTTGATCGCCTCCCGCGCAAGGATGTGAAGTTCACGCGGCACAACATTTTCGAGCGCGACCGCAACACCTGCCAGTACTGCGGCAAGGTTTTTGACCGTCGCGACCTCAATCTGGATCACGTGATCCCGCGCGACCGCGGCGGCCCGACGACGTGGGAGAACATCGTGTGCTCGTGCATTCCGTGTAACACCCGCAAGGCGAACAAGACGCCGGCGGAGGCCTCGATGCGTCTGGTGCGAAAGCCCAAACGGCCGAAGTGGAGGCCCTTCGTGCAGGTGAGCTTCGGCGCGCCGATGCCGGACTCGTGGAAGCACTTCCTCGACATCGCCTACTGGAACGTCGAACTCGGCGAGGAAGCGCAGTAGCAGCCGCGCCCGGATGACGGCATGGTCGGGGGCAGCGGATGTATCTCTTGCTGCCATTGCTCGCTGCGGTCGCGTTTGCGGCCGGATCGCTGGTCTTCAAGCGGGCCTTTCAGGAGGGCGCCGGGATTGCGCACGCCCTGATCTTCAACAACGTGGCTTTGGGAATCGTCTTCCTCCCGCTCCTCGCCCTCGATCCCCATCCGGTGCCGTGGCGGATGGCTTACCTGCCGGCCGTGACGGCATTGACGTTCGTGCTGGGCCACCTGTTGAACGTGGTGTCCCTGAAGTACGGAGAAGTTTCGGTGGCTACGCCCCTCCTCGGCTCCAAGGTCGTCTTCGTGGCGCTGATTGCGCGACTCCTCTTCCAGTGGCCGGTGTCGGGCGTCCAGATGGTGGCGGCAACGCTGACAACGGCCGGCGTGCTGGCCATGGGCCTGGCAGACCTTCATCACGGACGGCGGACGATGGTGACGATTGGCCTGTCCTTGGGATGCGCAGCGGCCTTCGCCATGACGGATACGCTGATCCAACTCTGGGCGGCCGACTTTGGGATCTTCAATTTCCTGTCCCTGCTGTTCCTCAGCCTTGCGGTCCTTTCGCTCCTGACGCTGCCCTTCTTCGGGCGAACCTCGCTTCACGCGCCCAGATCCGCCTGGAAGTGGATCGGGACCGCGACCGGACTGTCAGCGATCCAAGCCATCATCATCACCTGGACCATCGGCCATTGGCGGGACGCCGCCGGCGTCAACGTCGTCTACGGAACCCGCGGGCTCTGGAGCATCGCCTTCGTGTGGTGGGCGGGTCGGTGGTTCGGAAACACGGAGCGGAAGTCGGCAGGACCCCGGGTCATTGCCGGACGCCTGACGGGCGCCGTCCTCATCCTCGGCGCGGTGGCCCTCGCCATGGGCGGGGCCCGGTAGTCAACACGAACCCACGATCGGAATCCGGTCGCCGTCTTGAGCAATCCGGACCTGTTTTCCGGCCAGATGCCCCTCCGCCAACCGCTGAAGTGCCTCGCGGTGGTCCCACCATCGGCTTTCCAGGTGGATGAAGACCAGATCCCGGATTTCCGCCCGGCCGAGTCGGGTGAAAAGCTCGTCGGCCTCCACGTGCGCCAGTTCGCAGAGCATCAGGTCCAGCGGGCGGTCGAGGAAGGGTTCCAGATCGGATACCGCGCCCAGGTCGGCGGAATGCCCCACCCGAAGCCCTTCACACTCCAGCACGAATCCAAACGTCTCGAAGCTGGTCGCCGGATGACGGGAGCCGAAGGCGCGCCCCAACGCTGCCAGATGGGTGGTTGGATGCGGCGTCACCGCAAGGTCGGCGATCCGGAAAGGCTTCCCCGCCTCCAAGGCGATCCAGCGGATGGGAAAACCCATGAGTTCATCGAAGAGAAGGGTGGCCTCCAGCCACGCCTTGAGCGCTGGAATCGCGAGCGCCGGCGCCCGCACCACGAGCGGCTTCCTGCGCTGTCCCACCCACATCCCCTGGATCAGCATGGAGAATCCACCCACGTGATCGCTGTGCTGGTGGGAAAGCAGGATCTCGTCAACGTCGTCCGGGCCAAACCCCATGCCCAGATACGCCCCACTGACACCGACTCCGCAGTCCACAAGCACCAGAGATCCGCCCATCCGGTAAAGGTAGGCCGAATGACGCCGAGCGTGACACGGCCATCCAGCCGCCACGCCCAGACAATGGACTTTGTTCTCACCCGTTTCGCCGGAGGCCATCTTCGTAGGTTCCTTGGATATGCCTGATGTCTCCCAATAAGCAAGCCGGGCGGTGAGGACCCCGAATCGGGTGGGGCGAGACTCTCCGTCGAGCAGCCCCAGAGTTCGAAGTTTTCAGTTTCAGGTTTGAAGCGGCCGCCGGGCTTGAATCTTGAATCTTGAAACTTGGGACTCCCGATCGGCTCGTGAGGACACTCGCCCCACCTCCGTGAAGCTGGACGTTTGAAACCTGAGACTCCTGGCCGACTCCCCGCTTCCCACCAACCGTCCAGTCGGTCAGGATCTATCGAGTCACCATGAAGCTCCTTCCTGGCATCGCCGCCTTCGCGCTCCCCTTTCTTGCCGCAGATCTGCTGGCGGCTCCGGATCCCTGCGAAATCCAACGGGAATTCATCTACAACGCCGCCCCCTACCCGTCTTGCCACGCCTCGACACTGGCGGAGACCCCGGGCGGCCTCGTCGCCTCCTGGTTCGGCGGAACCCATGAGAAACACCCGGACGTGGGAATCTGGTTCAGCCGCCTTCAGGGCGGCGCCTGGACAACCCCCGTCGAAGTGGCCGATGGCGTCGAAAGCACGTCGGTCCGATACCCGACCTGGAACCCCGTGCTGCACCAGATCCCGAACGGTGAACTCCAACTTTACTACAAGGTCGGCCCCAGCCCGGACACGTGGTGGGGGATGGTGAAATCGAGCAAGGATGGTGGCCGGACCTGGTCGACAGCCCGCCGCCTTCCCGACGGCATCCTGGGCCCCATCAAGAACCACGCGGTCACCCTGGCCGATGGCACGATCGTTTCCGGAAGCTCCGACGAGGCCGGCGGTTGGCGCCTGCATTTCGAGATTTCCAAGGACCAGGGCACCACTTGGCAGAAGACGCCCGACCTCGGCGATCCCAGGACCATGGGCCTCATCCAACCCGGCCTCTCCCTGCTCGACGGCAACCGCATCCTCGCCTACGCCCGCAGCCGCGCCGGAAAGATCTTCGTCACCTCCTCCACGGACGGCGGGCGCAACTGGACCCAGCCCGAACCCACCTCCCTCCCCAATCCCAATTCCGGCATCGATGCCGTTGGACTCCGGGACGGTCGGACGTTGCTGGTCTACAACCACGTCCCGGCACCCGGCCGCGGCCGTTCCCCCTTGAACGTCGCGGTCTCGCGGGATGGCGCGAAATGGGAAGAAGTCGCCCTCCTCGAAGACGAACCGAAGATGGAGTTCTCCTACCCGGCCGTGATCCAGACCAGCGACGGCAAGGTCCACATCACCTACACGTGGAAACGGCAGCGCGTCCGGCACGTGGTCCTGGACCCCGAGCGGTTCCGTCCCCGCCCCATCCGGTAAACCCTGGATAGGCATTTCTTCCAGAAAACGGCGGTTGGGTTATCCACCGATTTCACAGATTTCACCGATGGACCGGAACAGGAGGCCCCTTTTCGTCCGTGTTGCCCTGTCGCCCGCGGGGTGAAACGCCAGCCTCTCCCAACCGGCGGCCAATCCGTGCAATCGGTGCCATCTGTGGACCGAGCGGCCATTTCCCGGGTGAATCTTGAATCCGGGCTTACTGCAGGGCCGCGCGCATCCGCTTCTTGTCGATCTTGCCGACGCTCGTCTTCGGGATCGATGACACGAGCACGATCTCGGTCAGCACCGCCCGCTTGTGGATGACCCCGGTCTCGATCACGGCGTGAAGGTGCCGCGAAAGCTCCCTCGCCGTCACCTCACCCATCCCGTCCCGAAGGACAACCTCGGCCCGGGGATGTTCGTCCCACCTCGGATCCGGAACGCCAATGACCGCCACCTCCCGGACCGCCGGATGCCGGGCGAGCGCGGACTCAATCTCGATCGATGAAATCCATTCGCCTCCGATCTTGATCACGTCCTTCAACCGGTCGGTGATCCGCAGGTAGCCGTCCGAATCCACGTACGCCCCATCCCCGGTGTGAAGCCAACCGCCCTGCCACAGTCGTTCTGAACCCGCCGTATCCCCCAGATACCCCGGGGTCAGCCACGGACATCGCAACCCGAGTTCTCCCACCGTTCCCGGCGGCACTTGCCGACCCTCGCCATCGAGGATGGCCGTTTGCACGAGCGGAAGCGCAAACCCCGTTCGCGAAAGGATTCCTACCCGGTCGGATTCCGACCGCTCGACGTCCGACGGTTGGATGTGGGCAATCGCAACGATCGGGCAGGTCTCCGACATGCCATAGCCGCCGACGATGCGGATCCCCTTCGCCATGGCTTCCCGGGCCAAGGCCGGCAGCAGCGCCGCCCCACCGATCACGATCTTCAACTGGGTCCAATCCACCGTCGCCGATGCCGGATGATGGATCAGCATTTGAAGCAGCGTCGGGACGCAGTGGGAGAACGTGACCCGATGCTTGCTGAGCAATTGAAGCAGCATCTGCGGCTCGTACTTGCCCGGGTACACCTGGGTCGAACCCAGCATGGTCGCCAGATACGGAAGGCCCCAGGCGTGGACATGGAACATCGGGGTCAACGGCAGGTAGACGTCGTCCGCGCGGAATCCCACCGGATCGTCATGAACCGCCAGGGTCAACCCCGCCGTCAACGTGTGCAGCACGATCTGCCGATGCGAGAAACTCACGCCCTTGGGTTCGCCCGTGGTCCCGGTGGTGTAGAAGAGTGTCGCCAACGTGTCCTCGGAGAATTCCGGCCATTCCGCCATGGGCGTTGCGCCCGCCAACCCCGCTTCGTACTCACCTGCACAGGCCAGTCCTTCCGGGGCCGTCCACGGGCCGTCCGCCAGCACCACCACGTGCCGCACACCCCGCAGATGCTCCTTCATCGCCGCCAGCATCGGCAGGAAATCCACATGGACAAACAGGACCGAATCCCGGGCATGGGCAATCGTGAAACCCGCCTGATCCGGCGTCAGCCGGACGTTCACCGTGTGCAACCCCGCACCCGACATCGGCACCGCAAAAAACAATTCCAGATAACGGTGGCTGTCGTAGTCCAGAACCCCCACTCGATCCCCCGGGCCAACGCCCAACTCCTTCAGCCAGCCACCCAACCGATCCACCCGCGCCAACCAGTCGCGGTAGGTCAGCACCAGCCGATCCCGGTACGTGATGGTCCGGTCCGGGGCCCAGGTACGGACCCGATGCAGGAGTTCTCGGATCAGGAGCGCGCTGCCAGGACGCACGGGAACGGAAGGATTCTCGGAGGCCATGGAATGACCCTACCGAATTGCAGCCCCCGAAGTCGACGACCGGGCCACCAGCCAATGGTCGGATGGAGAGTTCCCGGTTTCCAGAGACCGAGCCCCTGGGCGGGGTGAGCCTGGAAAAGGCTGTTGAAACCGCCGATGACGCCGATAGACAGGGACTTGAAGCGAAACGCCCGCGCACCTTTGAGGTGAACCCCAAACCCAGCATCAATTGGGTGGTGCAGCCCCTCCCGCTGCGCAATCGGCGACATCTGCGGTTCAATGAACTGCCGGTTTCAGGGTGCGTCCTCACGAACTGGTGCAGAGTTTCAATCTTGAAGGCCTGGTCGCCGCACCTGCCGGGCATCCACTTCCACTTGAAACTTCAATCTTGCGACTTCGAGCAACGGCTCGACGGAGTCTCGCCCCACCAGCCTGGCCTCTGGCATCTGACCTCCGACCTCTGGCATCTGACCTCTGGCAACTGGCAACTGGCAACTGGCAACTGGCAACTGGCAACTGGCATCTGGCAACTGGGATCTGGCAACTCCCCACCCTACAGATCCTTCCTTTGCCCGGTCGCCCGGCGTAGGCTCGCCCG
>CAIMMI010000260.1 GCA_903842505.1 uncultured Verrucomicrobiota bacterium
AGCGAGCCAGCACCTCGATGTCATTCGGAATGTGGTGCAACCGCTTCCCATCCACCTCGTAGGCCGTGCAAACCCGGATGACCTTCACGGTGTCCAACCCGTCGACGTTGGTGATCGCCAACTCATCAATGCCATTCACCATCGCGGCATGCCGCGTCGCCACGGCATCGAACCAGCCACACCGGCGCGCCCGGCCAGTCGTGGCGCCAAACTCACGCCCCATCCCGTGCAGGAGGTCGCTGATCTCCGCATTCTCCGTCGGCAATGGCCCTTCACCCACCCGGGTCGTGTAGGCCTTCAGCACACCCACCACCTTGTCCATGCGGTTCGGCGGAACACCCGAACCCGTGCACGCGCCACCGGCCGTCGTGCTCGACGACGTCACGTAAGGATAGGTGCCGTGGTCGATGTCGAGGAACGTTCCCTGCGCACCTTCAAACAGCATGTTCGCACCGCGGCGTGTCGCGTCATGCAGGTAGACCACCGTGTTCGTCACGAAGGGCCGCAACCGATCCGCCGCCTTCGAATAATCGGCCAAAAGCTTGTCGTACTCCAACGACTGGGCTCCCAAGGCCTTCAGCACCTCGTTGTTCTCGTCCAGACGTTCCCGCAGACGATCCGCAAATCGGGTCGGGTTGATCAGGTCGATCACGCGCAACCCAACCCGCGCGGCCTTGTCGCCGTAGGTCGGACCAATGCCGCGCTTCGTGGTCCCGATCTTCTTCTCCCCCTTCCGCACCTCCCGCTGGCCATCCAACTCCCGGTGCCAGGGAAAGACGACGTGCGCCGTCTCGGAAATCTGCAGGTTCGCCGGCGTCACCGGAACCCCCAGCTTCGCCAAACCATCCAATTCAGCCACCAGGCCGATCGGATCGAGAACGACACCATTGCCGATCACACAGACCTTCCCCGACCTCAGGATGCCCGACGGGATCAGGTGCAGGACATACTTGTCCTTGCCGACGTAAACGGTGTGGCCCGCATTGTTGCCACCCGCCGTCCGCACCACGATCTCCGCCTGCTCCGTCAGGACGTCGATGATCTTGCCTTTGCCTTCGTCGCCCCATTGGGCTCCGACCAGAATCACATTTGCCATCGCAGCGAAAATAACCCGGCGACACAAAAAAACCCCGAAGCGCAATCCTCGGGGCGTGTGCCGGAAGTTACGGGCGGACCCTAAGGACACCCATCCCGGCGAGTCAACCGCCCTGACCAGTAGTTATTGCTCCCGGTTCACCGTCGCCCGCTCTTGCAACCATTTCAGGTCCCGGCTCCCCGGATGGTAGATGGTCCAGTGGTCCGGCAGCCATTCGGGCCGCGCCTCCTCCCCCGTCCTCGGATCCTCCCAACGCCGCGTATCCACGTGACCATCCGCAAATGCCACCGTCCCCCGATTGCCATGCTGGAACGACGGCAAGTGATAGAACAATCCGGTGAAGGGTCCGTTGTGAACGATGAATGCCGAATGACAGACATTGCCCGGTGCCACGTCCACGAAGGTCATCAGGTCCGACGGCCCTCCCGCCGCGACATCCCCGGACTTCGCGAACAACCGACCCCTCCCGAAATGCAGGCGCAGGTCCGGCACGCTCCCGTTCATGAAGACATTCAACGCGTAACTTCGGACCTTCGCCTGTTGCTTCCCGCCTATCTCCACCCGACTCCGATCCCCAGGGCAACGGTAGGTTCCCGCCGCCTGGATGTAGGGCGCGAAAGACGCGTATCTCGGATCCAGGAGGTAAGCCCGGTTCGTGAAATAGCCGGGCTCCTGGTGCGACCCCCCAAGCACCCACAACGGCTTGTCCACCAACTCCTCCTGCGTGCCATAGCCATTCAGCGGCAACCCTTCGGAGTGATCGCCGGAGTACAGCGCCCACGCAAAATTCAACTGCCGGAGGTTGTTGAGGCATGCCGTCCGCTGGGCCGACCGCTTCGCCGACATCAACGCCGGCAACAGCATCGCCGCCAGGATCGCAATGATCGCAATCACCACCAGAAGCTCGATCAACGTGAACGCCCCCTCGCCACCCGATAAACGGGATTCCCCTCCTTTACGGAACGTTGGCGCGGTTCGTTTCACAGGTTCGTGAGCAGCAGGGCGCAGGCCACCGACCCACCCTGCGCCAAGGATTGTCCCTCGGCCATCCGAACTTCCGGCATCCTCTCCCCGGAGGGCATCTCACGACCGCAACCCTCCCACGCCGGTGGGGCGAGTGTCCCCACGAGCCGCTTGGGAGTCCCAAGTTTCAAGTTTCAAGATTCAAGCCCAGCTCCCGCTTCAAACTTGAATCTGAAAACTTCAAACTCCACGGAACACAAACTCAGAAAAAGCCGTCATTGCCCGTGACACCGGATCGTGCGCATTGTCCATGGGAGCGCCGTTGACACCCCGTCTTCGGCTCCCGTAGGGTCCGGAAGAATCTTTCCTAACATGCTGCGAATCGCACTGATCATCGCCCTTCTCGCCGCCATCGGCAGCTTGGCCCTGACGTTCCTCCACACCAAGCCCACGGTGGAAACGCTCCGGACCGATCTGGCTTCGACCACCGCCGACCGCGACGACAAGAACACCAAGCTCACGGCCGCCACGGCGGACCTCAAGAAGACCAGCGGTGAGCTGGAGGCGCGCTCCAAGGAACTGGAGACCACCAAGTCCCAGCTCGAAGAGGCCTCCACCGCGGCTGCCAGCAACAAGAAGCGCGCCGACGGCCTCGATGCGACCCTTGCCAAGACCAAGAAGGAAAAGGAAGACGCCCAGGCCGAACTCGCCCAGTGGCAGGCCCTCGGCATGAAGCCGGACCAGATCACGGCCATGCGCTCCGACCTCAAGAAGACGGTCGACGAGAAGAACGCGCTCTCCGAAGAGAAGGTCATCTTCCTCAAGGCCATCAGCCGCCTCGAAAACGACCTCGCCATCTTCGTCACCCCCGACAAGAAGGTGAAGCTCCCCACCGGCCTGAAGGCCAACGTCGTCGCGGTCGGCCCCCAGCAGGACTTCGTGCTCCTCGACATCGGTGAGAATCAGGGCGCCCTCAAGCGCGGCGAAATGATGATCCGCCGCGGTGACAAGCTCATCGGCAAGGTCTCCATCGTCGAGGTCAAGCCGAACACCTGCATCGCCAACATCCTTCCCCAGTGGAAGCAGGGCGATGTCGCCATTGCGGAAGGCGATAAGGTTCTCTATTGATCCGGGCATGAAGCTTCGGATTCGTCATCTGCTCGCCCTCCTGGTGGTTGCCGGCGCCTTCTCGGCCGCCGGCTGTAGATCCAACGACGAGATGGATTCGTCCAGGGCCTGGAACCGGCCGTATTCCTGGGAAACCGGCCTGCCCGCCGCCCTGACCGAGGGTCGCTGATCAATCGGTCCATCCCTGTCGGAAACGCAAAGGCGCCGCTCTCGCGGCGCCTTTTCGTTTCTGCCTCCCCCCTCCGCCAACATCGCATCCACCGCGGCCGCCAACGGTTCCAGCATCCAGAACCCAAGGAGAGAGGCTGAACATGCTCCGAAACCGTGTCGTCCGACACTCACCGCGTTTGACAGCGGGGAGAACGCCCCGTGTATGCTGCGCGGACCTGCTGCATGAATCGAATCGCCGCCATCAGCGCCGGGATCCTCCTGGTTGCTCCATTGACACGGGCCGCCGACCCCGTGGATTTCAAACGCGAGGTGCGTCCCATCCTCGAGGCGTACTGCCTCAAGTGCCACGGGGCCGAGAAACCCAAGGGTGACCTCAGTCTGGTAACCCGCGCGGGTGCCCTGAAGGGCGGGGAGAAAGGGGCTGCCCTCGTCCCCGGTGATCCTGCCAAGAGCCCGCTCTACACCACCACCACCCTGCCGGCGGACCATGACGACGTCATGCCTCCCAAGGGGGACAAGCTGACCAAGACCCAGCAGGACGTCCTCAAGACCTGGATCGAACAGGGCGCGCCCTGGCCAGACGACATCAAGCTGGCCCAGAAGGAGAAGGTCGACTTCGTCAAGCAGGTCGCCCCCATCTTCGAGGTCTCCTGCGTCGCCTGTCACCACGAAGGCCACGCCAAGGGCAATCTCCGCATGGACGTGAAGGCCGAGTTCTTCAAGAGCGATGCCATCGTGGTCGGCGATGCCGAGAAGTCGAAGGTCTTCACGACGATGATCCTCCCGGCGGACCATGACGACGTCATGCCCCCTGCCAAGAAGGGTGGCCCCCTGCCCCGCGAAAAAGCAGAGATCGTCCGCAACTGGATCGATCAGGGAGCCCAATGGCCCGACGGCCTGGTCCTGCAGCAGAAGGAACCGACCGCCGTCCTCGCACGCGATGACGCCGCGGTCCTGGCCGCCATCCACGCCAAGATCCTCGCCAACAGCAAGGAGACCGCGGCCGAGATGAAGGCCTACACCGAAAAGGTCCCCGGAACGGATTCCGCCTTCGAGGTCGTCAGCATTCCCTCCGGCGAGTTCCTGATGGGCAGCCCGGCCTCGGAAAAGGGTCGCAAGGCCGACGAAGGCCCCCAGCGCAAGGTCAAGATCGAGCCCTTCTGGATGGGCAAGACCGAGGTCCGTTGGAACGAATACGAGATCTTCATGTTCCCCGGCCTCGAGAAGGGAACCAACGTCCCCACCGAGCGCGTCGACCGCGAACTCCTCCTCAACTTCGCGGATCTCCTCCCCAACGCCGGCAAGAACGGCGCCAATCCCTACATCGGCAAGGAAGGTGACGCCGTCAGCCGCCCGACCACCCCGTACGTCGAGATGAGCTTCGGTATGGGCAAGGATGGCTTCCCTGCCATCTCGATGACCCATTACGCCGCCACGCGCTACTGCCGCTGGCTCTCCGCCAAGACCGGCCACTTCTACCGCCTCGCCACCGAAGCCGAGTGGGAATACGCCGCCCGCGCCGGCACCACGACCCGGTTCTACTGGGGCGATGACGAGTCCAAGGCCGACGAGTACGCCTGGTTCTTCACCAACGCCGATGGCAAATACCGCAAGGTCGGCCTCAAGAAGCCCAACGCCTGGGGCCTCCACGACATGCTCGGAAACGTCGCTGAATGGGTCATGGACGGATACGTCGACGACTACGGCAAGGTCGGAGACCAGCAATACATCGCCATCGAGACCGAGTACCCCAACGTCGCCCGCGGTGGCAGCTGGGACGATGATCCGGACCTGCTCCGCGTCGCCGCACGCAAGGCATCCGAAGCCGCCTGGAAGATGCGCGATCCCCAGCTTCCCAAGTCGAAGTGGTACCTCACCGACGCCCAATTCCTCGGCTTCCGCGTGGTCCGTCCGCTGAAGGTGCCCGCCACTCCCGAAGAAATGGGCAAGTGGTGGCCGTCCTATCCCACCAAACGCTGACCCGTACACCCTCGTCCGCTCGCACGAACCGGCGGCCATCTCCCCTCCGATGAGGGGAGATCGGCCGCCGGTCCTTTTTCCGAGGAGGTGGGGCGAGTGTCCCCACGAGCCGCTGGGGAGTCCCAAGTTTCAAGATTCAAGTTTCAAGGCCAGCTCCCGCTTCAAACTTGAATCTGAAAACTTCAAACTCCACGGAGTCTCGCCCCACCCCTCGACTGCTCCCACACCGGTGGGGCGAGTGTCCCCACGAGCCGAGAGGGAGTCCCAAGATTCAAGTTTCAAGGCCAGCTCCCGCT
>CAIMMI010000261.1 GCA_903842505.1 uncultured Verrucomicrobiota bacterium
GCCATGCGATAGCTATCCACAGATCCAGAGTGGATCTGTAGGCCACATGAAACTACGAGGCCACGGTTCGTCTCTTGAGAAGGCCAAAGTACAGCCGCGTCGGACGGAGCATCTGCGCCCACCCCGTCAAGCCTTCACGAAGGCATTCCAACCAGTCGACCTTCGGCTCCTGAATCTCATAGCTGTGGAAATCCAGAACAGTCTTCCCGTCATAACTCTCGATCGGGAAAACCTCGGTGAACACCGCTTGTAATCCAAGATTCCGACGCTTGGAGTTCGCAAGATCGGCCTGCAGGAACTCACGGTAGGAGTCCAGCTGGATTTCGATCAGGTTCGGTGGGGCGATGACCTCCTTGATCTTGCCGAAGTTGATACGCTCGGTGGTTTTCTGTGCCATTACGACCTCGTGTTCAATTTGTCCCTGCCTCGCGGCGGGACCGTGTCCAGTGAAAAGACAATACGACGAGTTCTAGCGCCCAGGGTTCAAACTCCGTGCGCCAGAACTCGTCAGACTGGTTTACCGATTCAACGTCGGTAAAGGAACCAACCAACAACCCGTTAACAAATCAAGACCCAAATAAGAGGGGGACGCCCGATTCATCGGACCGTCCCCCCGTTGCAAAACCCAATTACTTGAGTTCGATCTTGCCGCCAGCCTCTTCGAGCTTCTTCTTCGCGGCTTCGGCCTCCGCCTTGGGAGCGCCTTCGAGCACGGGCTTCGGGGCGCCCTCAACAAGAGCCTTGGCTTCGGCCAGACCCAGACCAGCCTTCACCTCGCGCACCGCCTTGATGACGCCAATCTTCTTGTCGGCCGGAACGGAAGCCAAGATCACGTCAAACGTGTCCTTAGCAGCCTCCGCCGCAGGAGCCGCAGCGCCGCCACCAGCAGGAGCAGCAGCAGCGACCGGAGCCGCAGCCGTAACGCCCCACTTGGTCTCCAACGACTTAACCAGGTCAGCAGCTTCCAGGACCGTCAGCTTGCTGAGTTCTTCCACCAATGCATTGATGTCTGCCATATTATTGTTCTTTCGTCTCGTCGTGGAGTAGGCGTTCCCCAATTGGTCCACCGCCTGTGGACCGACGATTTACTGCTATTGTTTTACTTTGGCAGGACTCAAAAAGAATCCTGCCGAGATTCCATCGAACCCGAATCAACCCTGTTCGGACTTCGCCTTGATAACCCTGGCCAACTGACTTCCCGGGGTATTGATGAGCACAGCGAGCTTGGTTGCCGGCGCTTGGAGCAGTCCAAGAATCTTTGCCTGCAACTGTTCCAAGGGCGGCAGATCCGCCAATGCCCGAAGCTCTTCCGCCTTGAGGGCCTTCGAGCCCACATAGCCGAATTGCAGTTTGGGCTTTTCAAACTCCGACTGGTACGTCTTCAGCACCTTGGCGGCCGCTGCAACGTCCTTTTTGCCGGTCACGACCGCAAGCTGCCCTGCGAGCGAGCCCGTGAGGTCGGCCAATCCGGCCTCCTTGGCGGCCACGCGGAACAGTGTGTTCTTGACCACGTGGAGCTCCGCATTGGTCTTCGAGAGACGTTTACGAAGCTCAGTGAACTGCCCAACGGACAAGCCGCGGTAGTCCACCACGATGAAGAACGGGGATTGGGAGAGTCGATTGACGTACTCCGCGGAAATGAACTTCTTTTCAGCGCGCATGGTTCAAAGAGTTAGGCGTTTGCGAACTCGCGGGGATCCAAGGGAATTGCCGGGCTCATCGTGAGCGACAGCGTAATCGACCGAACAAACGTTCCCTTGGCGCTTGCGGGACGAGCCTTGAAAACAGCCTCGATGACTGCGCGTGCATTCTCCGAAATCTGGACTCCGGAGAAACTCGCCTTGCCAATGGCCACATGGACATTCCCAGCCTTGTCGATCTTGAATTCGACGCGGCCTGCCTTGACCTCCTTGACGGCCTTCGCCGTATCCTCGGTTACCGTCCCGGTCTTGGGATTGGGCATCAGACCGCGAGGTCCGAGTACCTTGCCGAGTTTACGGACTTCGGTCATCGCTTCGGGCGTGGCAATGGCGACATCAAAATCCGACCACCCTTCGTTGCACTTCTTGATGAGATCATCAAAGCCAACATGCTCCGCACCTGCCGCACGTGCGGCCTCGGCCGCCGCGCCAGGCTTCGCGAACACAAGGACACGAACCACCTTGCCTGAACCATGGGGCAACGGAACCGTTCCGCGGACCATCTGATCAGACTGCTTGGGGTCGACTCCAAGTCGGAAGGCGATATCGATTGATTCGACAAACTTCGCCTTCGGGAACTTGCTCAGAAGCGGAACCGCTTCCGCCAACTGGTACATCTTGTCCCCGGAAACCAGTTCCTGGGCCTTCTTGAATCTCTTGCTAGGCATTTTTGAGTTGCGGTGCATGCGGGCCGAAGCCCTCCCGCGGTGGATTATTTGAGAGATTTTAAATCAACCGACGACTTCGATCCCCATGCTCCGAGCCGTCCCGGAGACAACCCGCACTGCAGCCTCTTCGCTGTTGGCCTGAATGTCAGCCCCCTTGAGCTTGATGATCTCCAGGACCTGCTTGCGCGTGACCTTGCCCACCTTTTCCTTGTGCGGAACCTTAGAACCCGAGGCGATACCGGCCGCCTTCTTGAGCAAAACCGAGGCGGGCGGGGACTTGAGGATGAAGGTGAACGACTTGTCTTGATAAACCGTGATGATCACGGGGATCACAAGACCAGCCTTGTCCTTGGTTGCGGCGTTGAATTCTTTGCAGAACGCCATGATGTTGATCCCTTGAGATCCGAGCGCAGGGCCAACCGGGGGTGCCGGATTCGCCTGCCCTGCGGAGATCTGAAGCTTAACAATGCCCGTTACTTTCTTCGCCATACCAAATCAGAGTGGCCCGCCACCATAACGCAGCGGGGAGTTGTTTGAAAACCAAGAACTAAGATTTCTCGACCTGCCAGTATTCCAGCTCAACTGGGGTCTTCCGTCCGAAAATATCGACTGTAACCTTCAGTTTTCCCTTTTCCGGTTCAACTTCCTCGATCATCCCGCTGAAATTCAGGAATGGACCGTCGTTGATCTTGACCGTTTCGCCAACGTCGAAGCTGACCTTGGGCTTTTCCGAATCCTCGCTGTCCGAAACCTGCACCTTGATGGTTGCGATTTCTTCCTCAGTGACCTCCATCGGACGATCTCCCCCGACGAAGCCGATCACCCCCTGGATGTCCTTGATAAAGTACCAAGGCTTTTCAAGCGGCCTCTTGCCCTCGTCCAGGAGAATCATCTCAATATAGACGTACCCCGGATGAAGCTTTCGATTGGTTACGGTCTTCTTTCCCCCGCGGACCTCGACGACCTTCTCCATCGGAACGAGTACCTCACGGATGTAAGGCTCCATCTCGTCGGTCTTGAGCCGACGCTGGATGCTGTCCCGAACCTTCTGCTCCTGTCCGGCAAGACAGTGAAGCGCGTACCAGCAGTGTTTCATAGATAGAGTCGTATCTGCGAACTCGAGTCACCAATTGATCACAAAAGTGCCCGAACCACTTTCAGAATCGCAAAATCCGACCCAATCGTGAACAAACCCAAGGCAGTGAGAACCACGAACACAAGGACGGTCGAGTTCCATAGTTCATCCTTGCTGGGCCAGTTGCACTTCTTGAGTTCGTCCCCGGTTTCGCCCACATACGTGGATAGGGACTTCAACCATCCAAAGTACCAAGCAACCCCGAAGATCGCGAGGATCCCGAACGACCAGACCAACAGCTGGATGTAAAAATTCTTCACGGTTTCTTGATGGCAAATTGGCGGAGGGGGAGGGATTCGAACCCCCGGTGGGTTTGAGGCCCACAGCGGTTTTCAAGACCGCCGCAATAGACCACTCTGCCACCCCTCCGGCAGACTGGCAGGGCGTGAGGGACTTGAACCCCCAACCAACGGTTTTGGAGACCGCTACTCTACCAATTGAGCTAACGCCCTGTCGCTATCTTAGCTTACCCACCCGAGTACCTACCAACCCGAGGGGAGTGAGATCTTATCGATCTCCTCCCCCCTGGTCAACCAACGTCAGGAAACAACTTCCGCAACGCGTCCGGCGCCGATGGTCCGGCCACCTTCGCGGATTGCGAAGCGAAGTCCCTTCTCCATTGCAACCGGAGCGAGCAACTTCACCTCGACGGAAACGTTGTCACCCGGCATCACCATTTCCACTCCCGCAGGCAACGACACCGTGCCGGTGACGTCAGACGTGCGGAAATAGAACTGAGGACGGTAATTCGTGAAGAACGGCGTATGACGGCCACCCTCGTCCTTGGTCAGGACGTACACTTCAGCCTTGAAGTGGGTATGGGGAGCAATCGAGCCGGGCTTGGCGAGAACCATGCCGCGTTCGACATCTTCCTTCTTAACGCCACGCAGCAGGATGCCGACATTGTCGCCCGACTGAGCGCTGTCCAGCAACTTGCGGAACATTTCGATGTCCGTAGCCGTCGTCTTGCGAGTGTCCTTCAGACCGACGATTTCAACTTCCGACATCTTGTTCAAGACGCCACGTTCCACACGACCCGTCACGACAGTGCCGCGACCTTCGATGTTGAACACGTCTTCGATGCACATCAGGAAGGGCTTGTCCACTTCGCGAACCGGTTCGGGAACGAAGGCGTCCAACGCGTCGAGCAGGTCAGCAATGGCCTTTTCACCTTCCGGAGTTGCAGCCAACGCAGCCGTGGCCGAACCACGAACAATCGGCGTGGTGTCGCCAGGGAAACCGTACTTGTTGAGCAGGTCACGGATTTCCATCTCGATGAGTTCGAGAAGATCCGCATCAGCCAAGTCAACCTTGTTGAGGAACACCACGATGCTGGGGACACCGACCTGACGGGCGAGCAGGATGTGCTCACGCGTCTGGGGCATCGGACCATCAGCGGCTGAAACCACCAGGATCGCGCCGTCCATCTGGGCGGCACCGGTGATCATGTTCTTCACGTAGTCAGCGTGACCTGGGCAGTCAACGTGAGCGTAGTGACGCTTGGGGCTCTCGTATTCGACGTGCGATACGGCGATGGTGACGGTCTTGGTGTCGTCACGAACGGTGCCACCCTTGGTGATGTCCGCGTATGAAATCGCCGGTGCGAGACCCTTACGGTGCTGGACCGCGACCAACGCGGCCGTCAGCGTGGACTTGCCGTGGTCGACGTGCCCGATCGTGCCGACGTTCATGTGCGGCTTCGTGCGTTGGAAGTTTTCCTTGGCCATGTGACTACCTGGTTAACGTTGTCTACCTTCTATAAACTTAACAATTGCGGCGCCGATGGAGCCCACAACCGGGCTTGAACCGGTGACCTCGTCCTTACCAAGGACGTGCTCTACCAACTGAGCTATGTGGGCTACACCCGGAACTGCCTGCTTCCATTTTCCGTCGTCCTGAGACGACGAAAGGCTCTGATTTCCACAGTCTCCTGCAGGAAACCGAAGCTCGGTGCCAGCAACTCTCAAATGAGGCGCGAATTGATAGGAATCGAACCTCCGAGTGTCAACGCGTTTTCCTGTTTGGAGTCGGAAATTTTGACCCGGCGCGAGTTTGGGATCGCGGGGTATCCCCTGAATGGGTCCATTTGCTGCAGCCTCTTCCACCCACGCAACCTTCGAATTGCTCGGTAATCCCCGCCTTTTCGGGCGCATTCTTCCGTGTCAACCTCTCTAGGTGCCCACCGTCGCCATCCTCGGAGCCTCGTCGAATCGAACCAAGTTCGGGAACAAGGCGGTCCGAGCCTTTCGCGACTGTGGTTGGACCGTGCTGCCAGTGAATCCGAGAGAAACAGCGGTGGAGGGGTGCCTTGCCTGTCCGGTTCAGACGCCATCCCGCCCGGGGTGGACGTCGTTTCCGCTTACCTTCCGCCCGGCGTGCTGTGGATCGAGTTGGAGACTCTTGCCCGGAAGGGTTGCGCAGAACTTTGGCTCAATCCTGGGACCGACACCGCCGATGTCCTCGAGAAATGCCGTCAACTGGGACTCGTCGTGGTTCAAGTCTGCTCGATCGTCCGTCTAGGCCGTCATCCGCAGGACTACCCATGACGGCCGGATCAATGGCCGGGCCTATGGGAGTTCCTCGATCTCGATTTGTTTGAGGCGTTGAGCAGGCCGACTTGGCCACCCCCTCGCGCACTCCAATTCTTGTCGTTTGCCTCACGGATCGTGCGTTTTCTCGAGGCAAAGACGGCGAAGAGCGCGCCAAATCACGGGCATCCCCGGCTCCTGATTTCGGGATCATGGGCTCGTCTATGACGAAATCCATTCAGGCCCAGATTGCCGTCGCGGTGGCTCTGGCAACGATCAACGCGACGTCCACCATGGCCGACGGTTGGCGGGACAACGCCATCGCACCGGTCACGAACCCGATCTTTTTCGAGACCCCCATGATCCAGTCCGAGATACGCCCAATTTTCCTGTATCACCAGATGGACTCGGGATTCCTCGGAGCGCCCGTCGATGTCCGCGTCTACGCCGTCCAACTCCGGTACGCAGTGACGGAGCGTCTGGCGATCATCGCCACCAAGGACGGCTATGTTGACATTGGCAAGCCTGTGAATCAGGACGGCTGGGCCGACCTCGCAGCCGGCCTCAAGTACGCCCTGTTCCAAAGTGAGGACAATCAGTTCATCGTCACCCCCGGCTTCACCATCGAGTTGCCCACCGGCAATCGGGACGTCTTCCAGGGCAATGGCAGCGGGGAGCTCAACCTCTTCGTGTCAGCCATGAAGGGGTGGGACAACCTACACGCTACGGCCACCCTCGGAGGGCGCATCCCATTCGACGGCGACAAGGAAACGTCCAACATCCGGTACTCTGGCATGCTCGACTACTACGTCAGCAAGTGGCTCATCCCGTACGTCTCCTTCAATGCCTTCACCACCCTCAGCGAGGGCAATGCGCTCGCGTTCGATTCCGAGGGTTTCGACCTCATCAACTTCGGCAGCTCCAATGCCTCAGGCGAGACGCAGGGCGCCATTGGCGGCGGTTTCCGTAGCCGCATCCTCCAGAACCTCGACTTCGGCTTCGGATACGAGTGGGGTGTCATCGGCAAGAATGATCTGTTCAAGAACCGCTACACCTTTGACCTGATCTGGCGGTTTTGATTTCTCCCTGGGTTGTCCCCTGAGTTGAGGGCAGTTGAGGGCGGCCGTACCCAAGGCCGCCCGTTTTCTTTTCATCCGGGCAATCCCATCCTTGCCCACGATCCCGTCCCGTCGACAATTCCCGGGCATGAGTTCCGTTTCGCGTCGTTGCTTCGTGTTGTCGATGGCCACCTTGGCGTTGCTCGCCGGATGCGCGCGGTTTGAACCGCCGCACGTCCGGGTGGAGGAGTATGACGGTCGACACATCAAGGTGGCCTGCGTTGGTGACTCGATCACCTATGGCGCCGGCGTGGAGGATCGCGACCAGAACAACTACCCAAAGCAGCTGTCTGGCCTGCTCAGCTCGACCTTCGAGGTCCGGAATTTTGGGCGCAGCGGAGCGACCCTCGCGCGCAATGGGGATCTTCCCTACTGGAAAACCGAAGAGTTCAAGGACGTCAATGCCTGGGTCCCGGACGTGGTGATCCTCAAGCTCGGCACCAACGACACCAAGCCCCAGAACTGGAAGGGCAATGCCGCCTTTGAAGCCGATCTCGACGCGATGCTCGACCACTTCCAAAACCTGAAGAACAAGCCAAAGACCAAAATCTGGGTCTGTCTCCCAGTGCCTGTCTATGGAGACCAATGGGGCATCAACTCGCGCACTCTGGAAGACGGGGTGATTCCGGTCATCATGGACGTTTGTCAGAAGCGCAAAATCCCCGTCATCGACCTCAATGACGCCCTCACCGGACACCCGGAGATGTTCCCCGACAAGATCCACCCCAACGCCGCCGGCGCGAAGCTGATGGCCCTGACCGTTTTTCAGGCAATCCGTCCCTGATCCGGTTTTTCCAGGGTGGCCGTGATGCGATTGGGTAGGTCCGCTGCTTCCCCACCGAACTGCCAACCCCAATTTCGTGGCATGGAACATGCCACACCACTGCTTGCCCTCCGATGCCCCTCAGGCTGCCCGCCAGCGATCGACGTGTCCAATAGCGGAGGTGTCCGCCGGGCTTACCACGTCGATGGCTGACAGCGCCGGGCATCGGAGGGAACTCAGGTACCCCTTCCCGAGGGTTTCCCTGGCCTCCCAGACATCGACTCCGTAGACATCCCCAGCACGTTCCCGGAGCCATCACCCCGAACGATTCGTTCCGCCGTTCCTTTCTGATCAACCCCGAGTGACGCCTTCGCGATCGCCCGGTCCAATCCGGGCAATGACTCTGACGTTGCCCTTAATCGGTTCCGACGTAGCCTCAACCTTCGTGGAGGATGCACCGATCCGCGCCCGACGCGCGACCGTGGATGACCTGCCAGCGCTTCAATCGCTTTGGCAGAGGGCAGACCTGCCCTGGGATCAACTCGACCGCTACGTGACCGAGTTCCTCGTCGTCCCCGGCGAAGAAGAGGGAACGCTGCTTGCGGCAATTGGTCTCCAAATAGACGGCGACCAAGCGCTCACCCACAGCGAAGCCCTGTTCCCCGGCGAGGACACGGATGTGCTTCGCTCTGCCCTCTGGCTGCGTCTTCAGATCGTCGCCCGCAATCAGGGCGCAGTCCAACTCTGGACCCTCGAAGACGCCCCATTCTGGCGCTCCGTTTTCACCCGAGCCGAACCCGCCGTCATCCAGCAACTGAAGTCCAGCTTCGCCGATCCCACCGCCGAGTGGTGGACGTTCCAACTGATCGACCCGGTCAAGGCCCAGAAACTCGTCGATGAACGCATGGCCATCTGGGAGGCTTCCCGCCAGGCTGACTCCACGCAACTTGCCGACAGCATCCAGCGATTTCGCCAGTTCTCATTCCTCATCGTCGGAGTCGTGATCGCGATGATGGCCATCATGGTCCTCTACGTCGTCATCCGCCGTCCTGAGGCCTTCCAGCAGGTCCTCCGCGGCTTCGGCGGCAGGTAGCATCCCCTTTCCTGCGCGCCTTCCCTGGGGCAAAAAGTGGCCCCCGCCGCAGTTCTTACCAAACCTCCACGGGTCCCTTCGGGACCGGGATCGCCTCCCGCGTCGCACTGGCCCGCTCGTCCTCCCGCAGGAAGCTCGCCACCATCGGCGCCAACCGGTATCGCGGAGTCAACTCTCCGTCCGCGTCGCAAAACTGCCGACGCCAGACGACGTAGTTCGCTGTGATCGACTCGAACTCTGCCCGCGTCGACATCTGCACGACCTTTTTGTTGAACTCCGCCGCTGGCCCGAACCGCTTCGCGTACCAAGGCGCAATCTTGCGGAACATCACACACCCCAGCTTCTCCCCGAACACCTCGATCATAAGGTCGAGATGCCGCCGCACGATGACCAACCGCTCCTCGAAACTGGGCTCGGGCAGCAACTCGCCCGTCGCCAGCAAATGGCGCGTCCGGCGGAACAACCACGGATCGTAAAACGCCCCGCGACCGGCGCTGACGCCCGCGCAGCCAGTGACGTCCAGCATGTGCCGCGCCGCCTCCGGCGTCGTCACGTCCCCGTTTCCGATGACCGGCACCCGCTTCACGGCCTGCACCACGGCCCGGATCCCCGCCAGATTCACCCCGCCGGAGAATCCCTGCTCCCGCGTCCGTCCATGCACGAAGACCGCCGCAATCCCTGCCTCCTCCAATGCCGCTGCCAAACCAGGTGCGGTCAGGTTCTCGTCGTCCCAGCCCAGCCGCATTTTCGCCGTCACCGGAATCTGGACCGCCTCGATCATCCCACGCACCAGATCCTGCGTCCGCGCGTGGTCCGTCATCATCGCCGAGCCACCCCCGACCTTCACCACTTTCTTCACCGGACATCCCATGTTGATGTCCACAGACCGAGCCCCCAGATCCTCGCAGATCCGCGCCGCATCCCGCATCTCGCCCGGCACGGCCCCGAACAACTGCACTGCCAGCGGCCGATCCTGGTCGTTCGTCTCCACCAGCTTCAGCGCTTTCGGATTCCGCTCGATCAAAGACCGTGCGTTCACGAGATCCGTCGTGCACAGGTCCACGCCCCCAATTTCCCGTACCACGATACGGAACGGCAGGTTCGTGTACCCCGCCAAGGGCGACAGGAACAGGTTCGACTTCAGTTCAAGGGATCCAAACCGGATCATCCCCACACCCTACCGCCGCGCCCACGCTGAGCCACGCACGAATCCAGACGGAGAGTTCCTGGTTTCAAGATTCAAATTTCAAGCAGCCTCACCCCGCCTCTTCACCTCGGCGGCTACCTCACTCCAGTAGCAGTCGACGTCAGGAGGCTGGTCGTAATCCAGGTCTCCAGTCTTCAGATTCCAATCCCATGCCGACTGCCCTGACTCACTTCCCCATGCCTCCCGGGAACTCCGCGGCCAGATTCTCCATCACCACGACCGTCCGCTTGGGGAAGTACTCCTTCAGCAACCGCTCCACCTCCGGACGCCAGTGCCCCGCCACCGTGTAGGTTTCGTACGGCCCTTCCTTGTAGCGATGGATGCTCCGGCGGTAATCGCCCCACCGTGCCGCTTCCCCGGCCATTGCCGGTGCCAGACGATCCGCCAATGCCCGATATCGCTCCGCAGCCCGCTCTGGACTCAATGCCCCACCGGGCCCCAGATGCTTCCGGGCCCGCTCACCAAACTCCTTCCGGAACTCCGGCCAAGTCCTCAATCGCTGAAACAACCGCATCGGCGACTGATCATCATCGTCCGTGATCCGCCAGTCTGTCACTTCCTCCAGCGTGCGTTCCCCGTCCCACACGAGGAAACGCCATAGGCCGGCCGGTTCGCGCCGCCGCGCCGCATACCAGTTCGAGGCCCGGTCCCAATCGGCGTTCGCCCCGTAGAGGTTCAGCAGGATGTAATCCACGAACGCCGGCACATCGAGCACGCTCTGGACCTGCACGTATACCGATGCGTTCGTCACACCCCCGTTCACCAACCGGAACAACCCGTCCCACGAGACCGCATCCCCGGACAGCACCTTGTCCGCATTCCGGGAATCGTAATCGCGCTCCTTCCCGCCCCAGGCATCCGAAGCAAACTTCCCGTCGGGCCGCTCACTCAGGTCGTAGACACCCCAGTAAAGTCCGTTCAGGAAGAGGTGAACCGGCCGACTCCGCGCAGCCGAATGTCCCATCGCCGCATGGGTCGCCCGCATCCACGGATCCCGCAGGAAGTCAGCCCGACGCCGCTCCGTCCCGCTCCAGTGGAGCCACGAGTAGTTGTTACCCGCGCGCAGGATCAACTGGTCAAAGCCCTCCGTCTTCCCCCCGAACAACGCCAACTTCCACTTCGCCGGGCCCAACCGCGCCCGAAAAGTCAGCCGGAACGAATGCTTCGGCGATTCCTCCGGCCGACGATTCCACCCACCCTGAATCCGCACTCCGCCCGTGACCTCCGATCCCACCCCTCCCGACTCCGGCACATACTGGATCTTCGCCACCCGTTCCCACTCATCTCCGGTTTCCATGGGATGCCTGTAGATCCCCTTCTCCACGCCGAACAGGTCATCCACGGGCAAGGTCAGCAACAGGTGGGGCAGCGCGCCGATCGCTGCCACAAACTCCCGCTCCGAGGCGGCGTCGCCGGCAGGCAACGTCACCCGATACCACGCTGGCACCTCCCAACCATCCCGTTCACCCCAGGTCTGCGGCAGACCTGCTCCATCCTGCCGCAACACCGCACCGGCATCTACCGCCAGCACCGTGACGAGGGACGCCTGCCACAGGAACAATCCGCACCCCGTCATCATCCTCGACCAGATTCGGGTCATCCACTCCATGCCAAACTCTGCCCCGACCGCCTGAACTTGCACAGCCCCCAATTCCCAACAACCTCGTAGCCAATCATCTAAGGAGCCAGACCAAGACCTCTCCCAACTTCACCGCTCGCACCTCCCGCTTACAGATCGCATTCCCACTCCCCAAAACTCCCCCTAGCCAGAATTCACGTGCTCAATTACACCGTGCACATCGCCGAGATCCCGAGATTCGCATGAACGCCTTTCCTTCCGCCCGCCGTGATGGCTTCACCCTGATCGAACTGCTCGTCGTCATCGCGATCATCGCAATCCTCGCGGGGATGCTCCTGCCAGCACTCGGACGAGCCAAGTCCAAGGGCGAAGCCATTGCCTGCCTCAACAACAACAAGCAGATCGCCCTGCTCATGCGCCTCTACACCGAGGACAACAAGGACGTCTACCCCGGTCATCGCAACGGCAACCTCGCCAACGGTCAGAGCCAGGTCATCGTCACCAACTGGTGGGGAGTCACCATCCAAGGCTACAACAATCGGCCCATCACCAACATCTTCCGGTGCCCCTCCCTGAAGGGAAAACGGAAGGACAACAACATAGACTGGGCCTGGAAGTTCGACGCCCACATGGTCGGCTACGGCATGAACGCCTTCTTCCTCGCGCGACATCCCTACGGTCCCGAAACCATGACGGTTGGCGGCGTCCGATTCGATGTCGCCCCTTGGTTCAAGCGTACCCAGGTCGTCAACCCATCCCGCACCATGGAGACCGGTGAGACCATGCCCACTCAGAACAAGGAATGGTCCAGTTCCCTCTGGTGGCCATCCTCCTGCATGGATTCCAAGGCCTCCACCACCAAGGGCTACGAAGGCATCGACTTCCTCCGCCACAAGACCGGCGGTTCCCTGAGCTTCGCCGACGGCCACGCCGAGATCCGCAAGGATTCCCAGATCAACCCTCCCGTCGACCCCGTCTCCAGCACCGCCCGCGGCCTCATCAACTCCGAGTTCTGGGATCCCCTCAACCGGGCCAACCGCTGAGGCCCGGATTACATCGAGGGGCCACAGCGGAAGAGACAACATCAGAGGCGCAAAGAAGCGGAACGGGCTCTTGGCGGTTTTCATTCGGGAGCGCGACCGAAGACTTTGCAGCCACCGCGTTCGCACGCGATTCCCAGCATCAGACTCGCCCGAAAGCCTCGCAGATTTCCACGCCCGCCCGTCGAGGCCGCTTTCGAACCACCCCCTCCGATCCACCCTCACCCACCAAAACTCGGCGCCTCCGCGTCTCTGTTGTAGGCACTGACTCCGCTGTGTTACGCCTTCGTCATCAGGCCCCTGCTTTCCAGGATGTGTTCAACAGACGGGAGACGCCTTCCTTGAAGTAGTGATTGTGGAAGTTGACCAGTAGACCCACTGGGAGGTTCAGGAACCGCAAGTAGCTGATCAGTTGGGCCTGGAACACCGGCGACATCTGCGACTGGCACTTGAACTCCCCGATGATCTGGTGACCTTGGCCATCGCCAATCAGTACATCCACCCGGAACGCTGCGGGGAGGACTAGATCGCCGTATCGAACATCGATGGGTTTCTGACATTCGACCTCAAGCCCGCGCCGTCTCAGTTCCCATTCCACACAACGTTCGTAAACCACCTCCAGGAGTCCGGGCCCCATGACTCGGTGCACCTGGTAGCACGCATCCACCAAGTGAGCCGTGAGGACATTGCATCCCTCAGGAACAAGGATCCGCCCATGACCACTACCGCCCCTGTCTCCATCGATCGTGTTTGTATTCACAACCACGTCTACAACCCACTGCCCAGAAGGTTACAGCGGAGAGCATTTGCATCAGAGGCGCAAAGAAGCAGAGAGGAGCACTTGTTGGTTCATTTTCGGAAGCCCAACCGAAGACTTTGCAGCCACCGCGTTCACACGCGATTCCCAGCATCAGACTCCCGCCCACCCATCGGGTCCGCTTTCGAACCACCCCCTCCGATCCACCCTCACCCACCAAAACTCGGCGCCTCCGCGTCTCTGTTGTAGGCACCATCTTCCGCTGTGCCCCCATCCGATGTTCAAGCCCGCCGTAGTCGACGACGCACCAACTCATCCGCCACCACACCCGACAAAATCACCGCGCCGATGATGGCGAATTCGATGTTATTGTGGGTGGTAACGAGTGTGATCATGTTCCTTAGCACCTGCATCAGGGCGGCGCCCACGATCACCCCGACGATTGTCCCTTCGCCACCGCGCAGGCTGCATCCCCCCAGCACTGCGGCAGCGATTGCATAAAGTTCGTAGAAGTTCCCGAAGTCCACCGGTTGGGCGGAATTCACATCGAGGACGAACAGCAATCCACCGAGGCCCGCGAGCGACGAACTGATCACATACGCCAGCATCGTCATGCGACCCGTGTTGATCCCGCTGAACCGCGCCGCCTGCTCATTGCTTCCCAATGCCAAAAGATGCCGGCCGTACACCGTCCGATTCAGGAACACGGCCGATGCGATCGCAACGCCAAGCAGGAAGATCCAGGGCGCGGGAATGGAGAAACCCGACACGAACGGGATCGGGATCTCCCCGGTCGACAACAGACGCAAGCCCTTGAACTCGGCACCGAACCCGACGGTCTGGTCGCGGGTGAAACCGCGCGTGATGCCGCGGTAAAGCAACAGTCCACACAACGTCACGACGAAGGGAGGCAACCGCAATCGGGTGATCAGAAGCCCGTGAAACAACCCGATCCCCACCGAAGCCACCACGGCCATCATCAAGGCGAGCGGGACCGGCCAACCGTGCGTGGTCAGCAACCACGGCACCCCGCAACCGACCAAGCACACGACCGAACCGACCGACAGATCAATGCCTCCTGTCACGATCACGAACGCCACACCAATGCTGATGATCCCGAACAGCGCCGTGCGCCGGATCAGGTTCTCGAGGTTGTATGCACTCAGGAAACTGTTGCTCAACGCCGCCGTCACGACGCACACCACCAGCAGCAGCGCACTGATTCCGAGGATCTTTCTCATGGGTACTCCGTGAATCCGAAACCGCCGTTCATCCTGCCTCCACCGTATCCGTCGCCAGATGGAGCACTGCCTCCTCTGTCATTGCTTCCCGCGAAAGCTCCCCTGTGATCCGCCCCTCGTGCATCACGAGGACCCGATCCGCCAGTCCGAGGATTTCCTCCAGTTCACTCGAAGCGAACAGGATGGCCACACCCTCCTTCGCCAGTTCCTCCATCAGGCGGTAGATCTCGTGCTTGGCCCCGACGTCGATGCCTCGGGTCGGTTCGTCCAACAGCAGCACCTGTGGCTTCAGGGCCAGCCACTTTCCCAACACCACCTTCTGCTGGTTGCCGCCCGACAGGAACTGCACCACCTGGCGGTCCGAAGGGGTCTTGATGCCGAGCTTTGAAATCATGGCTGCCGCCAACCCCTCTTCCCGGGCCCGATCCACGAAACCCCGTCGCGAGTCCCGTCGCAAAGCGGCGAGGCTCACGTTCTCGCGCACGGCCATTTGCAGGATCACGCCCTGCCGCTTGCGATCCTCGGGAACCAGCGCCAACCCAGCCGCGATCGCCTCCTCCGGCGATGCCGGTCGACTCGCAACGCCCCCCACCCGGACACTTCCTCCGACGGCCGGCGTCACCCCGAACAAGGCCTCCAGCATCTCGGTCCGACCGGCCCCTACCAACCCGGCCACACCCACGATCTCCCCAGCATGCACCCGAAAACTCACGGCATGCTCTGGATGCGCCGCCGTGCGCAACCCTTCCACCTCCAACCGCACCGGCCCGGGTGACTGCGGAACATGCGCGTAAAACTGCGACAAATCCCGTCCCACCATCATCCGGACCATCACGCCGTGTTCAATCTCCGAGCGCTGCAACTCGCCCGCGTTCTCCCCGTCCCTCAGGACCACCACACGATCCGCCAACTCCTTCACTTCACCCAACCGATGCGAGATGTAGACGATTCCCACCCCTCGTGACCTCAACTCCCGGATCACCCGGAACAGGTTCGCGGCCTCGCCACTGGAAAGGCTCGAAGTCGGCTCGTCGAAGATCAGCACCCGGGCATCGACGGACAAAGCCTTCGCGATCTCGACCAACTGTTGTTGGCCCAGGCTCAAAAGCCCCACCGGCGTCGCCGGGTCTACATCGAGCCCGATGGAATCCAGATGAACCTTCGCCTCGGCGAGATGCCGACGCGTATCGATCAACCCATTCCGAACCCGTTCCCGCCCCAGGAAGATGTTGGCCGCCACGTCGAGGTTGTCGGCCAGATTCAATTCCTGATGGATCAGCGCAATTCCCATCCCCTGCGCCTCCACCACCGAAGGCAATTCCACCAACCGCCCATCCACCTCGATGCTCCCCGTGTCCGGTGTCTGCACCCCGGCGAGAATCTTCATCAACGTGCTCTTCCCCGCCCCGTTCTCCCCGATCACCGCCAGCACCTCGCCGCGCTGAAGCGTCAGGCCAACACCCTTGAGTGCATGAACACCCGGGTAGGACTTCGTCAACCCGATCGCCTGAAGCAATGGTGAGGTCATCCCCTCACTTGGCGCCGGTCTTCGCCTTCAAATCCGCCCAGAACGCATCGACCTCCGCCTTGCGGATCTGACGCGCCGGGATGTCGATGAACTGGTTGGCTGGGATCACCGACTTGTTCCCCTTTGCCAACTCCGCCAACACCTCCACGGACTTGTATCCGTACATGTACGGATTCTGCACCACCGTGCCATGAACCGTCCCCTTCTGGATGCCCGCCAACGTGGCGTCATCCTCGTCGAACGCCACCACCTTCACCTTGCCCAACTTGTTCGCCTGCGCCAACGCCTCCAGCATCAGCGGCGGGTTGTACGCGAAAAGCCCAACCATGCACCCAAGGTCCGGATACTTGGCCAGTGAGTCCTCCGCGTTCGCCTTGCCTTTCGCCCGGTCAAACTGATCCGTCAACGTCCCCAGGATCTTGTACCCATTCCCCTCAATCACGCCCGACGGCGGGTCGTAATTCCCCGGGTTCGCCGGCCGACCCAGAATCGCGTCGATGACACCCTGCCGGCGTCGCTTGGCGTTGTCCTGCTCCATCCGGCCGATGAAGAGCATCACCGTCCCGCCCTTCGGCATCGCCTCCCGCACCAGGTCACCGCACATCCGTCCGGCGCTGTAGTTATCCATCCCGATGTACAGCGCCCGGTTGCTGCCAGGCGCATCGGAATCCGCCGTCACCACCGCCGTCCGCTTCGCCGCCTGATTCAGCAACTCGACCTGGTTCGCCGCATCGATCGGACTCACTGCGATGCCATCGATTCCGCGCGTCAGCAGATCTTCGATGATGCGCTTCTGGTCGCTGATGCCTTCCACCGGCATCAACGTCTCGGTCTGCACCCCGACCGCCTCACCCGCCGCCTTCACCCCCGCCGCGGCAATCGTCCAGAACGACGCAACGCCGTTGCTCACGAACGCAACCTTCTTCTTGGCACCACCCGAACCCGTCGTCCCGCCGGCCGCACCGGTCCCGGCCGACCCACCCGATCCCCCGCCCTCCGGTGGCTTGCTGCAACCGGCAATCATCAGGACCGCAAGCAACCCCGCTGCCCAAGGCGCGAGCCGGGAAAGCCGGGACGATTTCTGGGGCCGCGCAGTCGCGGCCAACAAGGGAATGGCATTCATGCAATTCGGCGACAGGTTGGAACGTTCCATGGGAGACTTGGTGTGCCCGAGAACCCTGCCAAGGTTCAGTCCGGGTCTCGACAGAAATCCTCAAGCCAGACTGAAGTTCGAAGTTTTCAGTTTCAAGCCGCCTGCTCTCGGTGGGGCGAGACTGTCGAGCCGCCCCAGAGTTTGAAGTTTTCAGTTTCAAGTTTGAAGCGGGAGCCGGTCTTGAAACTTGAATCTTGAAACTTGGGACTCGCGACCGGCTCGTGAGGACACTCGCCCCACCCCGCGCAGGAAACTGGCAACTGGAGACTGGGAACTTGCCCCCCTACTCCACCCTCACCACCACCGGCAGCGAGCACTGCCCTCCATCCGCACTCGTCCGAAGGTGGAACATCCGGGTTCCCTTCGGAGCCTTCTTCGCCGCCGTCAGGAAGAACTCCCGCTCGGTCTGGTCCTCGACGATCAACAACCCGTTCAACCCGATGTTGTCGACGTACACCCCGTGCGGAAGGTTCCGGCCTGAATCCTCGTTCCCCATCTCGATCCGAGCCTTGAAGTCATTCCTCCGGGCACGGACCCGTGCCGAGATCGTCTGTCCAGGCCGGAGAACCAACTCCAGCGGCTTCCCCGCCTCCTCGCGCACCACTGACCGATCCGGCCCCGGCAGGATTTCCAGCGTCACCTTCGGCGCCTTATCCAACTGGATGTTCCCCAACCCGCCCAAGGGAACCGTCACGAGTCGCCCACCGATCGTTGCACTCGCCGTGACCTTCACCGCCCGATCCAGCGCGTCGTCCGGTGCCACGGCGTCCGGTGCCGCATGCAATGTCGCCATCGCCCGCACCTGCCCCGCCTCGAGCTCGACCGGCGTGCTGGCCAGGAAGCCCGGCGGCAATCCCCCGACCTCAATCCGGATCGGACCCTGGAACCCCTCGCGCCGCGTCGCCACGAAGCGCAACTCGCGTCCGCTTCCCGGACTCACCTTCGGATCCAGTCCCTCGACCTTCACCGAGAAGGCCGGTTGTGGTTCCCGGATCGAGAGCGTGTAGAAATGATTCGTTCCTCCACCGAAGCCGCGAGTGTCACTCACCCGGACCACATAACGCTCGGTCGCTGGAGCCGTGAACAGCAGCACGGAATCCGTTCCTGCCTGACGGCTCGGATCGTCATCATTCTGGAACGGGATGCGGTATACGGGCAACCCGTTGGGCGCCGGTTGGCTGCCCGCCGGAATCGGCCGCACGATGTACGCGGGCTCATTCAACGCATGGGAGATCGGCGTCGTCCCGAACATCGTCTGCCGCCGCCCTTCGCCCGGATAGACCTTGAAGCCCGAGTCCGGCCCGCGCGGATACAACCACAACCGCACCACCTCGCCGTTCGCATACAGATACTCGTCCAACTCCATCTCCGCCCAGTTCTGCAGGCGGAAGTCATCGCTGGTCTCTGAATCCTTGCCCCGGAACGTAAACCACGAATCCCGCACCGCCTGCAGCACCACCTGCTCCACGGGACGACCGCGGCCATCCAGAATCTCCAGTCGCGAATCCATCGACGACTTCGAGCGCGCCGCGTCCACCGTCAGCATCAACGCCTCGCCTGCCTCCGCGCGAAAGGCGAAGTGATCGACGTCCCCGGGCTGATCCAGCCGTCCACGGACCTGAACCCGCTCCGGCACGCCCTGCGCCGTCGCAACCGTGTCGTTGGATTCCTTTTCCTGAATCACGATCGCGGGAATCGGCGAACCCGTCGAACCCTGCCCCCCCTTCGACCCAACCGGCTTCCGCGCTGCCGCCACCCCGACCTTCGCAAACTTCAGGTCGTAACCCTGCAACGAACCATCCATCCGCGCCGCCATCACGCGCGTTCGGCGCGGCGACACCGCCATCGCACCCACCACGTCCGACTGCAGTTCAAAGGCCTTTACCTCGACCAACTCGGGCAGGCGCCACGCCTTCAATGTCCGATCCGCCGCGCCTGTGACCAGGAACGCGCCGTCCTCCGTCAACCCCATCGCCTGGATCGCCGCCTCATGCGCAAAACGCGATGCCACCACCGGATTCAACGCCGGCTGTTCCCGGGAAACGAACCGCCACTGATGGATCCGGCGGTCCGCGCCCACGGCGAGGATCTGCGATCCATCCGGCGTGAACAGGACCCGATTCAATTCGCCCTGCGGCTGGTTCAGCGTGTCGAGGCGCATACCGTCGCGAACCCGCCAGAGCTTCACCGTCTGGTCGGCGCTCGCCGAGGCCAGCACCGCCCCCGTTGGATCAAACGCGAGGTCGAACACCGCCCCGTTGTGCACGGAGTTCGACCATACCAATCCGCCATCCGACACCCGCCACAACCGCACGCTCCGGTCGTATCCACCCGTGGCCAACCACTGACCATCCGGTGACCACTCGGCGTCGTGCACCGCGTCGCGATGTCCCCCGAACAACGCCACCCGCCGGCCAGTCGCCACCTCGTGCACCAGCGCCGTGCCGTTCAATCCCGCCACCCCCGCCGCGATCAGCAGGCGCTGGCCGTCCTTCGAAAAGTGGACCGCGTTTACCTTCCCCGGAATCCCCTCGATCACGCGCCTCACACGCCGTCCTGTGGGATCCCGGAATTCGACCCGACCCGCCATGCCCACCGCCAGCATCCCGCCGTCCGGAGAAAACTCCGCCGCCGTCAACGGCCGGGCCTGCCCAACCGACACCGCGACCTCCGGCACCACGATCCGGCTCAGGATCGACTCGTCCTTCGCCGGCCCCGTCGCACCTTCGTCGATCCACTTCCGCAGCAAGGCCAATTCCGAAGCCGGAACCCGTGGCTCATCCTTCGGTGGCATCGAGGGCCGCACCCGCCCCTCGATCAACTGGATCAGCAGGGAATCCTCCGCATGACCCGGCCGGATCGTCCCGCCCTTGTCGCCGCCTTTCCGCAATGAGGCCAACGTCTCGACCGAAAAATCGCCCTCCCGATCCGCGTCGTTGTGACAACCCGCGCAGTGCGTCCGGAGGATCGGCGCAACGTCGCGCTCAAAGCTCACCGCCGCCTCGCCCCGCAGCATCCCCAACAGGCAGACAACCGCCCACCAACCCGCGCCGGACCAACCCCGCTCAAACATCCTCGGTTTCATCGTGTGCCCTCGGTTCAGTGTTGGAACAGGAACTCCCGGCTGGTCAGCACCGACCAGAACAGGTCCTCCGCCACCGCCTTCCGTTGTTCAGGTCCCGCCTCACGGAACACGTCCTCGAAGGCACGACGTTCCTCCAACCGCGGCGGCCGTGCCAACGCCCGCCCGTAGACCTCGTCCACCAACCGCCCGGCGTCCGCACCCGATTCAAGCAACCGCGCCAACCGTCCCGTCTTCAACGCCAGCTTGTCGTTCACCGTCGTGCCATTCGACAGGTGCAACACCTGCACCAGCGACGGCTGATTCGAACGTTCGCACTCGCACGTGATCTCGCGCTGGTTCCGCCCAAACGTCTTCAGGAAATACGATTTCACCGACGCGTCGTACAACTGCACCGACCGCGTCGTGTTGGTGTAGAACGCCGTCGTCTCCGTCGATCCATCATTCAGGTTCAACTCGGTGAACTGGTCCGGCACGCCCGTCACCTCCGCGATCGCATCGCTCAACACCTCCGCCGAAAGCCGTCGCGGGAAGAACCGCGAGTAGTGCCGCCGATCCTCCCGGTTCTCCGGTAGGATGGCCGACGACCGGCGATACGTCTGCGACACCAGGATCACCCGCATCAGTTTCCGCAGGTCGAACCGCTGCTCGACCAGATGCGCCGACAGAGCCGACAGCAACCGCTCGTTCGAAGCCGGATTCGACGCCCTCAGGTCGTCCACCGACTCCACCAAGCCAACGCCCAGGAAATTCGCCCAGACGCGGTTCACGATTGCCCGCGCGAAGTACGGATTGCCCGGCGAAGTCAGCCAGTCTGCCAGCACCTCCCGCCGATCCCGCGGATCCTTCAGGTCCATCGCCGGCGCATCCAACGGAGCCGGAGGTTGCGGCTTCCCCGTCCGGGGCTGGATCAGGTCGCCCGACGTCTCGACGTACAGGTCCCGCTTGCCGTCCCCGTTCCGCGCATCGCCACCCCAACCCTTCGCCCGCACCCGCGAAAACAGGTTCGCGAACTGGTAGTACTGGTCGTTCGTCCACTTCTCCAACGGATGGTTATGGCAACGCGCGCAGTTGATCGAAAGCGACAGGAAGGCCTGGCTCACGTTCTCCGCCATCGACTCCGGATCCTGATGCACCGCGAAGAAATTAGACGCGCCCTCGTCCACCGAAGACCCCTTCGCCGTCACCACCTCCCGCACGAACCGGTCCCACGGTGTATTGTCGGCCACCCGGTCCCGGATCCACCCGTAGTACGCCTTCACCGCTGCCGGCCTCAGCTTTGCCCCCGTCACCAGCAAAAGGTCCGACCACTTGTACGCCCAGTAATCCACGAACTCCGGCGAACCCATCAACCGGTCCGCCAAGCGCCCGTACTTGTCCGCCCCCTTGTCCGCCACGAAACCCGCTACCTCGTCTGGCGTCGGCAGGCGCCCAATCGTGTCCAGCGTCGCCCGTCGGATGAACGTCGTATCCGACGCCGACGGCGACGGCTTGAGGTTCAAACGCTTCAACTGCTCGAGCACGAGTTCGTCCACGAAGCCCGACCTCGGCGCCGATGCATAAACCTCGGCCGGCACCGCGTTCGAATACGGCGACGTGATCCGGGCAATGACGATCCGCGATGAATACCAGGCCGTCACCGCTCCCTCGCCGGGCCCGATGACCTGGACCTTCCCATCCGCATCCACCGAAGCCACCGTCTCGTCCGTCGACGTGAACTTCGCCCACCGCGTCACGTCCCGCACCCGACCATCGCTGAAGCCCGCCTCCACGCGCAGAGCCATCGACTCGCCCGTCCGCACCGAACGTTCACCCGGCGTCACCGTGAGCGACGTCATCCGCACGTCCTCCGACCGCGGCCCCGGCGCCCCTTGGGCAATCCAGCTCGCGATCGTGTTGTAGTCGTCGGAACCGACGTCAAACCGCTTGCCCCCCTTGTGCGCCACGGTCGTCGTCGGCTTCGTCAACAGCAGGCTCAAGCCCGGTTGCGAGACTTCAACCCGCCGTCCCTGAGCCTCGCGTGTGATCGAGAGGTGATCCGCCTCCGGATTGTACCCAAACAACGAGAGCCGGAATCCGCCCTTCCCCGCCATCGCTCCGTGGCAACCGCCCCCGTTGCAATTCGCCTTCGAGAGGATCGGAACAATGTCATTCCGGAACGACACCTTCGGCTCCACCGGCGCACCATGAACGCCCATGGCAACCGCCGAACCCAGCACCCACGCAATCCAGGAACGCAACCTCATGCGAAGAGTTCCTTGATGGGTTCGGTGCCCAGGTCGGTCAGCGGGAACGGCCGCCCGCCCGGCCCCGAAAGGTGCGACGCATGGTTCAACCCCAGCGAATGGAAGATCGTCGCCACGATGTCCCCCGGCTTCACCGGCCGTTCCGCCGGGAACCCACCGATCGGATCGCTCGCGCCAACCACCCTTCCCCCCTTCACGCCACCGCCCGCGAAATACGACGTGAAGCACTGCGGCCAGTGATCGCGTCCGCCCGCCGGGTTGACCTTGGGCGTCCGCCCGAACTCCGAAAGGTTCGCCACCAGCGTATCATCCAGCAGGCCTCGCTGCGCGAGGTCCTCGATCAACGCACTGTAGGCCTGATCGTACATCGGGCACACGATGTCCTTCATGCCCGCGATCGAGGTGAACGGCTTCGACCCATGGATGTCCCACGTGATCTCGTCAAACACCGTCAGGAAGGTGTTGATCGTCACGAACCGGACCCCGCTCTCGACCAACCGCCGCGCCAGCAGGCAGCACTGCCCGAACCGGTTCATCCCATACCGCTCCCGCACCGCCATCGGTTCCCGCCCGAGATCAAACGCGGTGCGAGCCTGCTCGCTCGTCATGATCCGGAACGCCGCGTGGAAATTCTCGTCCAGCAACCGCGCATCCTCGCTCGCCTCGAACTCCGCCACCGACTGCTCGACGATGTCCCGCATCTTCCGCCTCCGTTCCAACCGGTGCGCCCCGATCTGGTCCGGCGGCAGCAGGTCCGGCACCTTGAAGTCCTTCTGCGACGGATCCGCCATCAACGCGAACGGATCGTGCGCCTTGCCCAGGAATCCGCCCGCCTGTCCGTTCGGCAGGTTCCCACCCCCACGCCCCATCAACTGCGGCAAAACCACGAATGGCGGCAGGTCCGTCCGACGCCCCCGCAGATGCGACACGACCGAACCCACGTGCGGCGTGTGGATACCACCCGTGAACCGGCGCCCCGTCTGCATCATCTGCCAACCTGCATCGTGCACCGCCGCGCCATCGTGATGGCAGGAGCGCACCAGGGAGAACCGGTCCGCAATCTGCGCATGCCTCGGCAACAGCTCGGAAATCTCGAACGCATCGGACCGGGTCCGGATCGGCTTGAAGGGTCCCCGGATCTCGCTCGGCGCATCCGGCTTCATATCCCACAGATCGATGTGACTCGGCCCGCCCAGGTTGAAGATCAGGATGCACGATCGCCGGTCGTTCGCTCCGTTCACCCGCCCCTCGGCCCGCGCCTGCAGGTACTGCGGCAACGACAACCCAATCGCGGCCAGGGCGCCCACCTGGAGGAACTCCCTCCTCGACGCCCCCCGCCCGCAAAGACGCACCCGATCCTCAGGTGACTCGGCGAGGAAATCGAACATCCCGAGACCTTGCCATACCTGCTCCATTCGGCGCCACGCCAGATTCCGAACCTTACCCCATGCCGCACTTGTGGTATGGCGCCCGTGCCCTCCCAACCGCACGTTAGCCCAAATGAGCGAGAAGCTCCGCCAGCCACACGCGCCGTGACCATTCCTGCACCGACCGCCGACATCATCGTCCCCTGCCTTTCACTTCCCCGTTCCTGATCCGATCCACATTCTCCCCTCTCAAGAACATGGCCACGATCCACGTCAACAACCGGACCTACCTCCTCCCCAACCGCCCCGTCGCCGTCATCTGCCTCGACGGCAGCGCGGACGACTACCTCGACGCCGCCCTCGCCCGCGGCCGCATGCCCAACCTCCAGCGCATGCAACTCGAGGGCTTCCGCGGCCTCGCCCGAGGCGCCATGCCCTCTTTCACCAACGTCAACAACACGTCCATCGTCACCGGTGTCCCCCCCTCCATCCACGGGATGGGCGGCAACTTCTTCTACGACACCGCCTCCGGTCAGGAGGTCATGATGAACTCTTCGAAGTTCGTCCGATGCCCGACGATCTTCCCCGCCGCCCAGGCCGCCGGCCGCAAGGTCGCCGTCGTCACTGCCAAGGAGAAGCTCCGCGATATCTTCGCCGCCGGTCTCATCGAACTCGGTGGCATCGCCTTCTCGTCCGAAAAGGCCGTCCACGCCAAGCTCCCCACCCACGGCATCGATGACGTCGAAGCCGTCGCTGGCCCCACGCCCCAGATCTACTCCGGCGAAGCCTCCGTCTACGTTCTCCGCGCCGGCGTCGAACTCCTCGCCAAGGGCCGCGCCGACTTCCTCTACCTGAGCACGACCGACTTCATGCAGCACAAGTACGGTCCTACCGCGCCCGAAGCCCTCGACTTCTACGCCGCCCTTGACGTCGAAATCGGCCGTCTCCTCGCCCTCGGAGCCGTCGTCGGTGTCACGGCCGACCACGGCATGAACTCCAAGCAGCGCGCCGACGGCACCCCCAACGTCATCTACCTGGAATCCGAACTCGAAAAGCGCTTCGGCACCGGCTTCCGCGTCATTCTCCCCATTACCGATCCCTACGTGGTCCACCATGGGGCCCTCGGCTCGTTCGCTCAGGTCCACCTCCCCGCCCCCGGCGAAGGTCGCCCCGAACTCAACCACGTCATCGACTGGGTCCGCAGCCTGCCCGGCGTCACCGAGGCCCTCGACCGCGACACCGCCGCCCGCCTCATGCAACTCCCTCCCGACCGCATGGGTGACTTCGTTGTCTGCTCCGGCCGCGACGTCGTCCTCGGCCGCACCCCCGCCTACCACGATCTCAAGGTGATCGAAGGCGGCCTGCGCTCCCATGGCGGCCGATTCGAGGAGATGGTGCCCTTCGTGTTCAGCCTGCCGCTGAAGCCGTCGCACCTCGCCCTCGCCAACGGGGACCCCCGCAACTTCGACATCTTCGACTTCACCCTGAACGGCACCAACGCCTAAAGCCCACCGATCACGCGGGCAACAAGGTCGGCCTGCACCGCGATTCCCAGGCCCAGCGGCATGTGCACGGTGCGTTCCTCAAAGGGACTCACCGTCCGATCGGTCTGCCGCTGCATCCCCACGAGGACACCGGCGAGGTGGGGCTTGCCGTCCACCAGCGCGAATAGCGGCCCACCGCTGTCCCCGCCAAAGCTCCGGATGTCGACGAGCATGGTCGGCACCGACGCGACCGGGGACAGCGGATGCGTGGCGATCATTCCACGTCGCAGGACCGGCCAACCCGCCGGGTTGGCTTCCAACTGCGCGGGATAACCCGGGAGCCACACATCCTGCCCGACTCCCACCCGACTGTTCCCAGCACCGTCCGCGTTCAGGAACCGTTCCACGGGAATCGCCATCGCATCGACCGTCGGGGGCAGTTCAACCCGGATCGCCGCCACGTCCTCCTTCGGATCCCGCTTCCACAGCGGCTTCCCTTCCCTTCGGACCACGATCGGCAACTCCCGACGCTCCAACCCTCCGCCTTCCTTCCCCTGCCGGACGATCAACCGGCACTCCGTCCCACCGGACTCCTCGAACACGTGCGCCGCCGTCACCAGAAACCGATCCGACCCGCGCCCCGCAAAAAACCCCGTCCCGGACCGCCCATCGTGCGTGATCCGGCACGTCGATCCCAGCATCTCCACCATCGCCTCCGCCCCCAGCAACCGTCCCGAAGCCCACGTCACCAAAAGCCAACCCAGGCAAACCAACCGCCACGCCACGCCTCCACCCCACCAACCCAACCCGCCGCGCATCTTCATCTCCCCATCCTTCCCCGACGCCCGCCCCCTTCCCAGCCCGGAGTTCCCATCCACCCCTCCATTTACATCCGCGTGTCGCATATGGGACATCCCATTGTAAATCCACCCACTCGCGACCCCGGCAGCCATCCACCCCTCCGTTTACATCCGCATGTCGCATATGCGACATCCCATTGGCAACGCTCCCCGCCCCCCACGTTCCTCTCTGCGCCTCTGCGCCCCTGCGGGAAAACCTCCCCCCCAATCTCTCCAAAACACATCCTGTCCATCCCGTCATCCTGTCGCCTCCCTGAAAATCCCCACGCATCCCGTTCCTCCCCAAACCAAAACTTGCCCCTTGAAACTCCCCCGCCGTCACGTCGTCAATCTACCCACATGCTTCTCCCCGCACTCGCATCCTTGCGTCGGGCCGTGGCCATTGCCGCCGCGGCTGCTGTCCTCCCCTCGGTCGCTGTCCATGCCCAGGGATCCATCTCGGGCCTCGCCACCCCGGTGAACCAACTCAAGGTCAGCAAGGGATTCCAGGTCGAACTCCTCCATACCGTTCCCAAGAAGGAACAGGGCTCCTGGGTCGCCATGACGCTCGACCCCAAGGGCCGCCTGATCGTCTCGGACCAGTACGGCAAGCTGTACCGCGTTGTCACCCCGCCCGCGGGCACCTCTGCCGGGATCCAGATCGATCCGCTCAACATCGAGGTCGGCCAGGCGCAGGGTCTCCTGTACGCCTTTGATAGCCTCTACGTGATGGTCGCGAATGATTCGTACCAGGGCCGCGGCCTGTATCGCGTGCGCGACACCAATGGCGACGACCAGTACGACGAGGTGAAACTCCTCCGCAAACTCGATGGCGGTGGCGAACACGGTCCCCACGCCATCCTTCCCTCCCCGGACGGCAAGACCCTCACCATCATCTCGGGCAACCAGACCAAGGTCACCGAGATCAACTCCTCCCGCGTTCCGAAGCACTGGTCGGAGGACCACCTCCTGCCCCGCCTCTGGGACGGCAATGGCTTCATGAAGGGAGTCCTCGCTCCCGGCGGCTGGGTGGCCAAGACGGATCCCGAAGGCAAGTCCTGGGAACTGATCGCCACCGGCTTCCGCAACGAATACGACGCCGCCTACAACCGCTCTGGCGAACTCTTCACCTACGACGCCGACATGGAGTGGGACATGAACACCCCATGGTACCGCCCCACACGCGTGAACCACGTCGTCAGTGGTGCCGAGTTCGGCTGGCGTTCGGGCGCGGGCAAGTGGCCTGCCTATTACGCCGACAGCCTCGGCGCGGTCGCTGACATCGGGCCCGGCTCCCCGACCGGCGTAACCTTCGGATACGGCGCCAAGTTCCCGTCGAAGTACCAGGAAGCCCTCTACATCGCAGACTGGTCCTACGGCAAGCTGTACGCCGTCCACCTCAAGCCCGACGGCTCCGGTTACTCGGCCACCACGGAAGAATTCATCTCCGGTTCACCGCTCCCGCTCACCGACCTCCTCGTCAGCCCGAAGGACGGCGCGATGTACTTCGCCATCGGCGGGCGTCGCACGCAGTCCGCCCTCTACCGTGTCACCTACGCCGGCTCGGAATCCACTTCGCCATCGAAAGGCATGAAGGGCGGCGAAAAGGAACGCGCCCAACGGCAGCGCCTCGAATCCTTTCACGGTCGCCAGGACGCCTCCGCTGTTCGCGAGGCCTGGCCCTTCCTGTCGTCCAGGGACCGCAACCTGCGCTTCGCCGCCCGCGTCGCCATCGAATGGCAACCCGTCGCGGAATGGCAGGAACGGGCCCTCGCCGAGAAAAACCCGGTCGCATCGACCCACGCGCTTCTCGCCCTTGCCCGCGCCACGAGCCGCGACCCGTTCCATCGCAAGCCCACCGATCCCGCCGTCGACGCGAGCCTTCTCCCGAAGGTCGTCGCCGCCCTCGACCGGATCACCTGGACGAAGCTCGACGCCTCCCAGCAACTCGACCTCCTGCGCGCCTACAGCGTCGCCTTCACGCGTCTGGGCAAGCCCGATGACGCGACCCGTTCGCGGTTGGCGGCGAAGTTCGAGCCACTGTTCCCAGCCACGCGCCGCGACCTCAACGCCGAGCTCGCCCAGATGCTCGTCTTCCTCGAGTCGCCCAACGCGGCCACGAAGATCGCACCCGTGATGTTCAAGGC
>CAIMMI010000262.1 GCA_903842505.1 uncultured Verrucomicrobiota bacterium
GGCCATGATGTGTGCTCCAATTTAACCAGTCTTTGATCAAACTACCAAGAGCCGATGAAGATGGCAACGTGGTACAACGGGGTCGACCCGCAACATTCGACAATCGAGTTCGGAAGGGGCAATGGGGTAAGGGGCAATGGGGTCAGATCTGTCCATTTGACAGATCGACCGCGAAGCCAAGGGCGCTGCGGATCGACAGGGTTGGAGGTGGCCTTCTCTTCACGAGGCGCCGGTCTGGCCTGCTGATGGTTTGCCTGCATCGTCCTTCAGCGCCGCAACGCGGCGCGCGGCGATAGCCAATACGGGGTGGAGCGAAGCGGGCTGTGTGCGGGCGTCGAGCGTCGTCCCGACGGCGCGGTCTTCTCCTCTCGCTCGAGCAGTTGCCCGGCGTGCGGGGGTTCCACCGTCAGCTAGATCTCCCACAGTTTTGTCAGGGGCACGGCCAGGAAGCGTGGGTCACCGAGCGGGATCAGATGGGTGCCGGCGTGGAGGAGTATGCCACCCCCGAAATCGTCACCACACTGCGCGGCAAGGCGGCGTAGGCCGGAGATGTCCGCATGGGTCGGGGTTGCAGTGGCCTTCACTTCGACGCCCCATGTTCGCCGTCCGCGAGTGATCACGATGTCGACTTCCACCTGATCCTTGTCCCGATAGTGCCAGAAACCCAGGTCGGGATCGGTCCAGCCGGCCTGTGCCGTCAGTTGCTGGAGGACGAAGGTTTCCAGCAGGTGGCCGAAGCGAGCCCTTTGGTCATGCCAGTCCTCGACGGCGAGGTTGGCGAGCGTGGCGGCGAGACCGCTGTCGACGAAGTGCAGCTTGGCTGTCTTGATGAGCCGCCTGGCGGCGAGGCGATGCCAAGGCTGGAGGCGGCGCACCAGGTAGAGCCGTTCGCAGGCGGCGAGGTGGTTTTCCACGGTCTCGCGCTGCAGATCGAGTTCGTTGCTGAGGGTCGAAACATTCAACAGTTCACCTGTGCGCAGGGCCAGCAACGAGAGCAGGCGGGTGAGATCCCGCGGTTCCTTGATGCGAGCCACGTCGTTCACGTCACGATCGAGGAGGGCGCGCACGTAGTCACGGTGCCACGCGCGCGCACGGGCCGGACTCCGGGTTAGCGGCTCGGGAAATCCACCTGCAATCACCCGTGCGGCGAGCGGCAGGGCGGCTGTTGGCTCCGGTGACGCAGCGAGTGCCGGCTTGATGTGGCCGGCAAGCCAGGTCGATAGAAAGCTCCCGGGGGCACGTTCCTGTTCGGACGCGGTGAACGGCTGCAACTCGATGATCGCCATGCGCCCGGCGAGCGATTCGCCCAGCTTGGGGAGGAGCAGCAAGTTGGCAGAACCGGTGAGAAGGAAGCGACCAGGCCTGCGGTCTCGATCCACGGAAAGCTTGAGTGCGCGGAGCAGATCTGGCGCGCGCTGGATCTCGTCGAGGATCACGGGGTCGGGCAATGCCGCCAGAAATCCGTTGGGATCCGACCGGGCCAGAGTCAGGGCGTCCTCGTCATCGAAGGTGACGTAGCCATAATCTGGGGCGAGTGATCGGGCGAGTGTCGTCTTGCCGCACTGGCGCGGACCCAGTAGGCACACCACCGGTGTGTCTGCGAGCGCAGCGCGTAGGGCCGGCGCGAGTCCGCGCGGGAGAGGGGCGGCGTCCATTTGCTGGTCAATGAAGCGTCCAATTGCAGGGTATGCAAGCGTCCAATTGCTGGTTGGTAGACCGTCCAGTTGCAGGGTATGAAAGTGTCCAATTGCTTGTTTTGAGAAGCCGATGTGCTGGGGGGCATGCCGAGTTGATGAAAGGGAACTTCCGGGTTGAAAGAGGGGCGGTGGCGTGTTGGCTCAGCCCGTGACTCGACCCATCGGTAGTCCCATCTTTCAGGCGAAGGCCAGAAGCAAGGTCTTCGACTTTCGTGACCGGATCATTGGCCCGGCGGCGCGGCATACGTTGGATGAGCTGACACTCCCGCAGAGGCTCGGTTGACGGGCAGTGGAGCCGGAAGCGTCGGTGGTTGGCTGTCCCGTTCCGATCCCTGCGCCACTGCGCCCCTGCGGGAGGCGCTCCCCATTGGAGGAACACGGTTGGTGTAGGGCATAGCCCGGCATCATCATCGTGAAGGACGCCAAGATCTGGGCCGGCGGACCCAACGCCTTTGGCATACTGGGAACGGTTCTGGACGGTAGGGAAGGTAGGCATCCTCATGACAGGCCGGCTTCCCCATTCCCTCGCGCCTTCGCGTCTTCGCGCGAACCTCCCTCCAAAACTTCGAACTGCCTCTTCCAACGGAAGGCTGACCGGGGGCAGGCTGTGGGGCGCGCGATGGAAACGAACGCCACTTTGAAACGGACGGCCCTGCATGCGGCTCATCAGAAGCTCGGGGCCCGATTGGTTGAGTTCGGGGGCTGGGACATGCCGGTGCAGTACACGTCGATTGTCGACGAGCATCTGTGCGTCCGGAAATCGGCCGGGATCTTCGACATCTGCCACATGGGCGAGGTGTGGGTCCGCGGTGCGGGTGCGGAGGCCTTCCTCAACGTGACGTTGACCAATGACGTCCGGAAACTGGCGCCGGGGCAGGGGCAGTACACGTTGATGTGCACCGAGACGGGCGGGGTCGTGGATGATCTCTATGTCTATCGCACGGGTGCCGAGGAGTTCCTGCTGATCATCAATGCCTCGCGGATCGAGGTGGACGTGGCGTGGTTGCACGGGCGTCGGGCCGTGTTCACGGGCGCGGCGGTGACGGTGGAGGATGTGTCGGGCTCGACCGGTGCCGTGGCGATCCAGGGACCGCGGGTGGTGGAATTCATTGAAGCCCTGTTCCCGGGCGCATCGACGGGCGGGACGGTGGTGGATCGGATCACCGACCTGAAGAAGAACCAGCTCGGGTCCTGGACCTTTGAAGGGCACGTGGTGTGGGTGGCGCGGACGGGTTACACGGGCGAAGACGGGTTCGAAGCCGTCGTCCCGAATGCCCTCGTGGAGACGCTTTGGAACCGGACGCTGGAACTCGGCAAGGGTGCCGGGATCCAACCGATCGGACTGGGTGCGCGCGACACGTTGCGCACCGAGATGTGCTATCCGCTCTACGGACACGAGCTGGCGTTGGACATCACGCCGATCGAGGCCGGGGTCGGCTTCTTCGTGGCGTTGGACAAGGGGCCGTTCGTGGGCCGCGAGGTCTTGGCGAAGCAGAAGGCGGAAGGCGTCACCCGGCGTTCCGCGGCGTTCCGGATGACCGACAAGTCGGCTCCGCCCCGGCCGGGATATCCGGTGTGGGTCGGAGGTGAGACGGTCGGCACGGTGGCCAGCGGCACCCAGAGTCCGTCGTTGAGCAACGGGATCGGGATGGCCTACGTGCCGGTGGCGGCGGCGGAGCCGGGAACGCGGATCGAGATCGAGATCCGGGGCCGGCGGTTCGCGGCGGAAGTCGTGAAGAAGCCGATCCTCCGCAAGGCCTGACGAAACGCGCGCCTGTGGACAAGACGCTCTACGACTTCCTGCCGAAGCTGGAACGGCCGGTGACCGACCTGTTGCTGGGTCGGTTCCTGGAGTACGTGACGGCGCGCAAACTCGAGCTCTATCCGGCGCAGGAGCAGGCGATCCTCGACCTCTACGACGAAAAGCACGTCATCCTCAACACCCCGACCGGGTCGGGGAAGTCGATGGTCGCGTCGGCGCTGCATTTCAAGGCGTTGGCTCAGGGGCGGAGGTCCGTCTACACGTGTCCGATCAAGGCCCTGGTCAACGAGAAGTGGCTCTCGTTGTGCCGGGAGTTCGGCCCGGACAACGTGGGGCTCAGCACGGGCGACGCGACGATCAACCGGGAGGCGCCGATCCTCTGCTGCACGGCGGAGATCCTGGCCAACATCGCCCTGCGCGAGGGACCCGAGTGCGTGTTCAAGGACATCGTCATCGACGAGTTCCACTACTACTCGGATCGCGAGCGTGGCGTGGCGTGGCAGGTGCCGTTGCTGACGCTGTCGAAGTCGAGGTTCCTGCTGATGTCGGCCACGCTGGGCGACACCGGCTTCTTCGAGGAGGAGCTGCGTTCCCTGACTGGCCGGGAGGTTTCGACGGTGAAGTCCGTGCAGCGGCCGGTGCCGTTGGACTTCACGTATTCGGAGACGCCGCTGGCCCAGACGCTGGAGAAACTCGTGGCCGACGGGAAGGCACCGGTCTACGTCGTGCACTTCACTCAGGCTGAAGCGGCGGAGAGCGCGCAGGACTTCACGAGCATCAACGTCGCCACCCGCGAGGACAAGGCGGCCATTGCGGCGGCGATCGAGTCGCACCGCTTCAACAGTCCGTACGGTCCCGACATCAAGCGCTGGTTGCGGCACGGGATCGGACTGCATCACGCAGGGCTGTTGCCCAAGTACCGGATCCTGGTGGAGCAACTGGCGCAGAAAGGGTTGCTCAAGGTCATCTGTGGCACGGATACGCTCGGGGTTGGGATCAACGTGCCGATCCGCACGGTGCTGTTCACGCGGTTGTGCAAGTTTGACGGGCAGAAGGTGGGAATCCTGACCGCGCGGGATTTCCATCAGGTGGCGGGCCGGGCGGGTCGTAAGGGATACGACAACGTGGGCTGGGTCGTGGCGCAGGCGCC
>CAIMMI010000263.1 GCA_903842505.1 uncultured Verrucomicrobiota bacterium
GTTTCGCGCGAAGCCGCGAGGGCGCGAGGCTTGTTCTGGGAGGGCACGGCATCGACGGGAGCTACGTTCCGTTTCCCATCGCCTCCGCGGGAAAGTGTCCCCGTCCGGGACTCTTTTTCTCTTCCCCGTGGTCCCACGGCAGATGCCGTGGGCTACCATCCATCGGTGCTCCGCCCCTCGGGGAGGGATCACGACGGTGGTAATGGGCGCGACATCCCGGTGCAGGGACTGGATCCAAAGTCTGTCGTCGTGGTTCAGCAGCATGGGCTCCCCTCCAGACGAGACCCGCGACCACCCCCGCCCCACTCCACTTCCCTTCGCCGCGTCGCCGCGTCGCCGTTGGAAAGCAGTCTGTCCGCGTCGCCGCTGGGTATAGTGCGACGAACCAGGCAACGAGGACGTTGCCGCCCCGTTACCCGAGCAACTGCCCCACCTTGTCGCCGATGCTCGGTGCACGCATGAGCGACTCGCCCACGAGGATCGCGCCCGACCCACACTGCCGCAGGCGGACGACATCGGCACGCGAGTCGATCCCACTCTCCGCGACCAGCAGCCGATCCTTCGATCCGTCCGCAGCCCACAACCGACGGGCCAACCTTTCGGTCGTTCCGAGGTCGACCTTGAAGGTCTTCAGGTCCCGGTTGTTCACGCCCACCAACCGCGCTCCGGCCGCCAAGGCGCGTTCCAATTCCACCTCGTCGTGCACTTCCACCAGCGTGGTCAGGCCTGCGGCATCCGCCAGCGCGTGGAAATGGCGCAACTCATCATCCGACAGGATCGCCACGATCAGGAGGATCGCATCGGCACCCCATTCGATCGCCTCGAGGATCTGCCTCTCGTCGATGATGAAGTCCTTCCGAAGCAAGGGAAGTCCGACTGCCGACCGGATATCCTGCAGGAAAGACAATGAACCCTGGAAGAAATCGACGTCGGTCAGCACCGACAGGCAACTAGCGCCCGCCGCCTCGTATTCGCGGGCGATGGCCACGGGGTCAAAATCCGGCCGGATGACACCCTTGCTGGGCGAGGCCTTCTTCACCTCGGCGATCAGCCCCACGTCCCCGCGACGCGGCTGGCGGAGAGCGGCGAAGAAGTCGCGCACGCCGGTACCGCGCCGATCGATCGCGTCGCGGAGTTGGCGGGCGGAAACCGGACCGGAAGGCAGGGAAGCGACTTCGACGCGCTTCCGGGCAACGATGGTGTCGAGGATGTTCATCCTGTAAGCGGAAGTGGAGGTATCCACAGATTTCACCGATGGCACCGATGGACTGCAGCGAGGCGAGCTATTCCTCCTCGTCCTTGAGGCCGGGAATGCGCTTCAACGGGCATCCGGCCCGAAGCCACCCGTTCACATAGGCATCCAGCGCCCCGTCCATCACGCCCTGCACATCCGACGTCTGAACGCCCGTGCGCAGGTCCTTCACCATCCGGTAGGGCTGGAACACATAGCTGCGGATCTGGTTGCCCCAGCTCACGCTTCCCTTTTCGCCGTAAAACTTCTCCATGTCTGCCTTCGCCTGATCCAGTCGAAGCGCGTACAGCTTGGCCTTCAGCATCGACATCGCGGTGGCTTCGTTCTGTGCCTGCGACCGTTCCTGCTGCGAGGCCGCCACGATGCCGGTCGGGATGTGTGTCAACCGCACGGCCGTCTCGACCTTGTTGACGTTCTGTCCGCCCTTGCCGCCGGAACGGAAGGTATCGCGCTTGAGTTCGCTGTCGGGCACGACGATGTCTGCCAGCGAGAGGTCGTCGAGTTCGGCCACCACATCGATCGAGGCGAAGCTCGTATGCCGGCGCTTGTTGGAGTCGAACGGCGAAATCCGGACCAACCGGTGCACCCCGCGCTCGGCCTTGGTGAATCCGTAGGCGTTCTGGCCCACGACGCGGAACGTCACCGACTTCAACCCTGCCGAATCCCCGGGAAGCGCATCAGTCACCTCCCACTTCCAGCCTCGGGCATCGAACCACCGCCCATACATCCGGGACAACATCTCGGCCCAGTCCTGGGCCTCGGTGCCGCCGGCACCGGCCTGGATGCTGAAGATCGAGTTGCGACCGTCATGCGGTCCCGTCAACAGGACCTCCAGTTCGAACCGATCGAGGTCCCGCGTCAGCGCGAGCAACTCGCCGTCCGCTTCCTTCTGGACCAGGTCCTGTCCGGCCGGCGGTTCTGCCTCCCCCAACTCCAGCAGGACCCGGACGTCGTCCAGGCGCTTGTCAAAGGACGCCAACGGTTCGGCCTTCCGCTTCAGCCCGTTCAGGTCATCGATGACCTTCCGGGCCGCATCCTGATTGTTCCAGAACGTGTCCGAAGTCATCTGCGACTCCATTTCCGCGATGCGCTTGAGCACGATCGGGAGATCGAGGAATTTTTTCAGCTGCGCCAACTTGCTGGCGATCGCGTCCACGTTGGAGCGCGTAACTTCGAACATATGGGAGGGACGGTAGGACGAAGACCCGGGCGATGTCGAATCCGGACTCCCGGCTTGTGCGACGGCCCGGGAATCCCATCCTGCGGGCACACATGAGTCTGGTTAACGACGTGCTCTGGCCGGGAGGTCGATTCCTTGGAATCGAATGGCACGCCTGGAAGGTCATCGGGTGGATGGGCAATGCCGTCTTCACCAGCCGCTTCCTGGTGCAGTGGTACGCCACCGAGAAGCAGGGTCGCGTGGTCGTTCCGCCGCTGTTCTGGTGGCTGAGCCTGGGCGGTGCCCTGCTCCTGCTCTCCTACGCCGCGCTCTACCAGCGGGATTCCGTCTTCGTGGCCGCCTACGCCTTTTCCTGGCTCCCCTACCTCCGCAATCTCCTCATCCACCACCGCACCGAAAAGGCCCGCCCCACCTGTCGCGCCTGCTCCCACCTTGGGAACACCGGGGACCTGTTCTGCTGCCGGTGCGGTCAGTCGCATTCCTGAGCCTGGAAAAGCCGGTTGGAACCACAGATTTCACCGATTTCACCCATTGGAAGGCGGTTCCGAGAGGCTATCGCTTCACTCGACGGGTGAAGTGGAAACGGCGAAGCGGTGAGGCTTCTTGTTCCAGTCCATCGGTGAAATCGGTGGAGTACCCGACTGCGGCTTTCGGGTTGAACGGCTTCCCCGTCGGCGGGAGACGAGTCCCCTCAGCGACCGGGCTGGACGGGCGGCAACTGCGGCGCCGGGGTTGGCGGCAGGGCAACCGGTTCGATCCCGTGATTGCGAAGGATCCTGGCAAATTCGGGATGGGTGGCTCCGTAGTTCTGCAACTCGGCCACGGCAGCCACCTGCTGGGCGA
>CAIMMI010000264.1 GCA_903842505.1 uncultured Verrucomicrobiota bacterium
CAGGCCCGGAGGGCCGACAGACGATAGCCCACGGCGTCAGCCGTGGGACCCTGCGCTGAACGCAACGAGCCCCGGACGGGGCGACAGATTCCCTCCTCCCCCCGTACTCGTACTCGTACTCAGCCCGCAGGGCGGTACTCGTACTCGATCCCCAACAATCACCCTCCTCTCATCAACCTCATCGCCCCGAGTACGAGTACGAGTTCGAGTACGCCCCCAACCCCACTCCCACACCACAACCCCTCTGCGCCCCTGCGCCCCTGCGGGAGTTCCTCCTCACCCGTGCTCCACCCCCAGCGGGCCCTCGATCCCCCCAGGCCCGGAGGGCCGACAGACGATAGCCCACGGCGTCAGCCGTGGGACCCTGCGCTGAACGCAACGAGCCCCGGACGGGGCGACAGATTCCCTCCTCCCCCCTTCGTACTCGTACTCGTACTCAGCCCGCAGGGCGGTACTCGCACTCGATCCCCAACAATCACCCTCCTCCCACCTCCAGCGGTCTCATTTTCGGAATTGCCTCCCCCTCCCCCTCTTCGAGCATCTTCGGGCTTTCCCGTCACTGACCAAGGAGGTGGTGATGGTCTGGGGATCGCGATCCCGCGATGCGGGCCCATCGGAGTGTGCAATTCCGGTGGGCCTTAGCATGGGACGGCTTGGCGAAGATCCCGAAGGTGGATTGAAACTTCCCCACGCTTACCATCATTCTCAGTTCATCATGAGCTGGTACTACGCCCAAGCCGACGAATCCAAGGGACCCATTCCCGAGCCCGAGTTTCTCGACCTGGTCCGACAGGGGGTCATCCAACCCACCACGCTCGTCTGGCGCGAAGGCATGCCCCAATGGGTCGCCTGGGGCACGATCCGGTCCGAGGTCCTCACCGCTGCCGGGGCCCAACCCGGTGCCACCATCGCCCCGCTGCCCCCTGGTCACTCCCTTTGCGTCGCCTGCCGCCAGACCTTTCCCGACGACGACCTCGTCCTCCTCGATGGCCGCAAGGTCTGCGCCGCCTGCAAGCCGGTCCACCTCCAGAAAATCCAGGAAGGCGCTGCCGGCTGGACTCCCGGCGACGGCGTCACCGGGCAAGCTTCGGGTCATCCGCACGGCGACCTGACGCCGGAAGAAATCCTGAATCGCGACTACGACGTTCCCGTGGTGGAACTCATTTCCGCCGCCGGAAGCGCGGTGAAGGCGGAGCCCGCACCCCTCATCGTCAGCTGCCTCCTGATCCTGCTCGTCAGCTGGGGCATCCAACTCGTCACCATCCCCTTCCAGTTGATCCCCTTCGTCGGGCAGATCATCGGAATGATCCTACCCGCCCTCCTGACGGGGCCGCTTTTCGCCGGATTGTTCCTGACGTTCCTCCGGCACATCCGCGGCGAGAAGATCTCGGCGGGCGACGTCTTCTGCGGCTTCGGTCCCCGGTTCCGGACGCTCGCGATGGCGTACTTTGTGCCGACGTTCCTGTCCCTCCTGCTCTTTGTCCCGTCGGTCGTCCTGATGCTTCTGATGGGCTTCAGCGGGAGCCTGGTCCCCACCCCCGGCGCCGGAACGGTGGGTGGCATGCCCAACGCCAGCGTAGCCCTGCTCGTCGCGTTGGGCGCGACATCCCTCGTCGCGGGCATCGTCTACTTCTACCTCACGATCTCCTGGATCTACACGGTGCCGCTCGTAGCCGATCGAAAATACGGCTACTGGGAAGCCATGACCCTCAGCCGTCGGATGGTCTCCAAGCACTTCTGGCAGCACCTGTGGTTCCTCATGTTCTGCGGAATCATCAACTTCATCGGCGTCCTGGCCTGCTGCGTCGGCATCGTCATCGCGGTACCCATCATCGCACTGGCCGCCACGATGCTCTACGAACGGCTCTTCCAGGGAATGGCCGCGAAGAACCAAGCCTAACGTTCCGGACCGATGCCTGCCCGCGAAGTCCTGTGCCCCGCCTGCCGCCGGTCGCTACCCCTCGAGGCCTCGGTCCTCGCCGGACTGACCCAGTGCCCGGACTGCGCCGCGCCCATCCGGATCGCGGTCTTCCCGGCCTTCAACCGCAAGCCGGTCACCGGACAGGCCGCCGAACGGATCACCGGCGAGGCCGAGGCCGCCTGCTTCTTCCACGTCTCCAAGAAGGCCTCGGTACCCTGCGATGAATGCGGGCGCTTCCTGTGCGCGCTGTGCGACTTCCAGATCGACAACCGCCACCTCTGCCCCCCGTGTCTCGAGGCGGCCCAGCAGAAGCGCTCCATCACCAGCCTCGAACGGACCCGCACCCGCTGGGACATCATCGCCTGGTACGTCAACCTCGCCATCCTCACCTGCATCGGCGCCCCGGTCGCCGCGCTCGCCAACCTGGTCATCACCCTCCTCCGATGGAAGGCACCCGGTTCCCGGGTGGCCAACACCCGCCTCCGCCTCATCCTCGCCACGCTCTTCGCCGTCGCCGCCGCAACCTTAGCCGGACTTTCCATGTTCGGCGTCATCGGCTGACCTCGCCATGCAAGACCGCCTCCAGAACGACCCCGCGTACCGACGACTGAAGTCCTCGTCCAACTACGTCGTCGGCCACGTCTCCTACTGGCTCGGTCCGGATCACCTCCTGCTCGTGGACGTGATCGGCTTCGTCGAGAGGTACCGCCAGTTCCGCCTCGCCGACATCGAACTCATCGTCATCCGACCCACCCGCACCCGGATGCTCCTGGGCAGCATCGGCGCCTGCGTCGCCGTGCCGCTCGTCGCGCTCGCCGCCGGACTCTGGCTCCAGTACCTGAACACCTCCGATACCGACTGGGCAGTCGGCGCCGGGATCGCCTCGTTCTTCGCTGCCATCGCCTCGACTTTCCTCACGCTTGTCCTCGCCGGCGGACAGATCTGCCAGACCCGCCTCGTCACCGGCGTTCAGGAAATCCGGCTCCCCGGAATGTTCCGACTCCGCCACGCCGAAGCCCTGGCCAACGCCCTCGCCCTCCAGACGCAGGGCTCGACTCCCAAACCGGAACGGGTCCCCGATCCGCCCGTTTCCACCGCGCCGCCCACCGCCGCGCCATGAGCCAACTCGTCCATCACCGGTGTTTCGTCCATGCCACGCGGGAGGCTGCGGCCCGTTGTCCATCGTGCCGCCAGCACTTCTGCCGGGAATGCGTCACCGAACATGATGGCCGTGTCCTCTGCGCCTCCTGCCTTCGGAAACGAACCCAACCCGAGATCCGTGCAGCCCGGGACTTCTCCCTCATCACAGGCCCGCTCCAACTGATCGCCGGTCTCCTGCTCGCCTGGATCGCGTTCTACGCCGTCGGCAACGTGCTCCTCCGGACCCCATCCGAATGGCACGAGGGCAAGGCCGCCGAGGCGGCTCTCATCGGAATGCCATGAACCCGCTGAAGCCCCAGCAACAACGGCGACGCCAGGGCGACTCAGCGCTCGACCTCGTCGAGTCCGCCGTCCACCTCCTTCGCGAGTCCCCGATTTCAGTCCACCTCCTCTATCATCTTTCGTCCGCGCCCTTCGTCCTCGCCCTGCTGTGGTTCTGGTCCGACATGACCCGCGGCGCGCACGCCGACGCACGCCTGACACCCGGCGCCCTGGTCCTGTCGGTGCTCTATCTCGCGATGAAGACCGGCCAGGCCGCCTTCTGCTCAAGGCTTCGGAGCCTCGTATCCCGGCAACGCCCCACCCCTTGGTCCACGCGCCGGATCTGGAACCTGCTCGTCACCCAGTCCCTCCTTCAACCGTTGGGCTTCGTACTGGTCCCGCTCTCGATCTTCCCGCTGTTCATGGTCCCGTTCCCCTGGGTGCTGGCCTTCCTACAGGGAGCCAGCGTCGCAGCCGACGCCTCGGCCGGCTCGGCGATCCGATGCGCCCGCGCCGCCACCCGCCAGGCCCTCATCTGGCCCGGCCAGAATCATGGGATCCACGGCCTCCTCCTGATCTGCCTCGTGGCCGTGTTCATCGACGTCTTCGTCGGCGTCGGAGCCATTCCCTTCCTCGCCCGGACGCTCTTCGGCATCACCACGGACTTCAACCTGTCCATCCAGGCCTACCTCAACACCACCGTCCTCCTTGCCATCGTCAGCCTGACTTACCTGGTCATGGATCCCTTGGTGAAGGCCATCTACGTCCTGCGCACCTTTCACGCCGAGGCGATCCGCACCGGCGACGATCTCCGTGCCCGGTTCGAGGAAATCCGACAGGACCGACCCCAGCACAACGCCGCCTCACTCGTCGTCGGCGGCCTGCTCCTCTTCGGCATCGCCACCACCGGCGGTGAACTGCGCGCACAGGCGCCCGTTCCCACCCCACTTCCCACGGTCGCCGCCTCGCCCACCATCGAACCCGATCGGCTGGAATCCGCCATCCGCGATGTGCTCGCCGGCGTCGAGTACACGTGGCGCTCCCCCCGGGAACTGTCGCCCGATGAACCCGATGACCCGACCGAGAATCCGATCCGTCGCTGGATCCGCAAACAACTCAGCTCCCTCGGCAACTTCACCAGTCGGAATCTCGGGAGCTTCTTCAGCGCCCTCGGCCGGCTCCTGCAACGGCTCTTTACCGGCTTCACCCCGCCCAACCTGCCCACCGGCAACAGCCAGATCGACTGGCTCAGCGGCTTCAAGATCCTCGTCTACGTCCTCCTCGTCGTGGGCGTCGCCGTCCTCGCCTGGCTGGCCGTCCGCCTGTGGCAGAAACGCCGGCCCACGCCCACCCAGGACGGATCCATCGCCCTGACCGGTACTCCCGATCTCCGCGCCGAAAACGTCTCGGCGGATCAACTCCCCGAGGACGGTTGGATCGCGCTCGCCCTCGAAATGGCGGCCCAGGGCGAATGGCGCCTCGCCCTCCGCGCCCTTTACCTCGCCTCGCTCGCCCACCTCGCCCAGCGCGAACTCGTCCGACTCGCCCCCTCGAAATCCAACCACGAATACCGGCAGGAACTCCGTCGACGCGCCCGCGCACTCCCCGGGGTCCAGCAGGCCTTCACCGAGACGGCCGATGCCTTCGACCGCGTCTGGTATGGGACCCACACCGCCGACGCCTCGCTCTTCGACACCACCCGGGCCCGCCTCGACGCGCTCCGCACCCCGACTCCCCCTCCCGCATGAGACGTCGTGGACTCCACATCGCCGTCGCGACTCTGGCCTTCCTCGCCTTCGGTTGGGGTCTTCACCGCCTCTTCGAACTGCGCTTCTCCAGCGGCGATATCTACCCACCTTCCTCGTCCCGCCGAGCCGATCCCCTCGGATCCAAGGCGCTGCTCCAATCCCTCGCCCGCCAACCCGGAATCCGCGTCCGGCAAAACCTCGAACCCCTCCGCAGGATCGCCGATCCCGCGAACTCCACCCTCCTGCTGCTGGGCGTGCCATCGGGTGAAGTCGACCACCCGGGCGCCTCCCTCGAGGAAAACCGGCACCTGCTCGACTTTGTCGACCGGGGCGGACGACTGGTCATCGCCGTCGAACACGAGTCCCTCGGACTCGCCACCAATGCCTTCCGCGGGCAGTTGCGCCGCATCGCGCCCGCCGTCGCTCCCGTCACGAACGCACCCACCCCGCTGGGAGCCGAGCTCGGCTTTACCCTCATCACCGGGCCTGCCACCACCAACGCCTCCGCCCTCCGAGTCGCCCAGGCCCCCGAACTCCCCGCCACCGTCCCCTGGACCTCCATCTGGCATCTGACGAACCTGAACTCCGGATGGCAGACGCTCTATGAACGCGAGGGTCAACCGGTCGCCATCCAAAGCTCCCGCGGCTCCGGAACCGTCGTCGTCCTCGCCTCCGACTACCTCCTCAGCAACGAGTCCCTTCGCCTCGCCCCGCAACCCGCGTTCCTGAGCTGGCTCATCGGTCCCGCCCGGACCGTGATCTTCGACGAAACCCACCTCGGACTCTCCCTCGAACCCGGCATCGTCAGCCTCCTCATCAAGTACCGCCTCGGCGGTGCCGCCTTCGGATTGCTCCTCCTCGCTGGACTCCACGTCTGGCGGTCCATGGCCCGATTCAACCCGCCCGTCGACCCCGACCCCACCGAAGCCGTCGTCCAGGGCCGCGGCAGCGCCGCCGGCCTCCTCAACATCCTCCGCCGCTCCGTCGCCCCCGCCGATATCGTCGCCGTCTGCCTCGGGGAATGGCGCGCCACCCATCCCCGCGGCATCCCGGGTTCCGATCGCCGCCTCGCCGACGCCCAGGACTGCCTCAACCTCGAGATGGACCGCCCGCCCCAGCAACGCAACCCGGTCGACACCTACCGGCGCATTACCCAGATTCTCCGCATCCGTTGACCTGACGACACCCGATTCCCATGGAAAACCCAGTCGCCCAACTCAAGGACACCCTCGCCCGGGCCCGCACCGAGATCAGCAAGGTGATCATCGGCCAGCAGGAGGTCGTCGACCTCGCCCTCGTCGCCATCTTCAGCAACCAGCACGCCCTCATCGAGGGCGTCCCAGGCGTCGCCAAAACCCTCCTGGTCCGATCCCTCGGTCAGGTCCTCGGATGCGAGTTCGGCCGCATCCAGTTCACCCCGGACCTCATGCCCGCCGATATCACCGGCACCAACATCTTCAACCTCCAGAAGAACGACTTCACCCTCGTCCGCGGTCCCATCTTCACGACGTTCCTTCTCGCCGACGAAATCAACCGCGCCCCGGCCAAGACGCAGTCCGCCCTCCTCCAGGCCATGCAGGAACGGACCGTCACCATCGACCGCGAATCCCACCCGCTCCCGGCGAACTTCACCGTGTTCGCCACCCAGAACCCGGTCGAAAGCGAGGGAACCTACCCGCTCGCCGAAGCCCAGAAGGACCGGTTCATGCTCAAGATCAGCATGTCCCCGCCCGAGCGGACCGACGAACTCCTCCTCGCCCGCCGCTCGCTCGGCGCCGACTCGCCCGAAGCCGTCCTCAACCGCGGCGAAGTCCAGCACGTCATCACCTCCGAGGATCTCGCCGCCCTCCGATTCCAACTCCGCCAGATCACCCTCCGCGACGAACTCGTCGCCTACGCCGTCGACCTCGTCCGCGCCACCCGCACCCACGAGGCCGTCCTCGTCGGCGCCGGCCCTCGCGCCTCCCAATCCCTCCTCCTCGCCAGCCGCGCCTGGGCCGCCCTCGAAGGACGGGACTTCGTCACCCCCGACGACATCAAGCGCCTCAGCAAACCCGTCCTCGAACACCGCCTGATCCTGCGCCCCGAGTTCGAACTCGAAGGCGCCACCGTCTCCGAGGCCATCGAACGCATCCTGCAGTCGGTCCCCGTCCCGCGCTGACCCGGCATGATCGTCCCCACCTCCAGAATGCTATGGGTCGTCGGGCTCGTCGTCTGCCCAGCCCTGACCCTCGCCGGCGTGCAGGCCGACTCGATCGCCGTCGCCCTCGGAGCCATCGCCCTCGTCGCCACGGTGGCGGCAATCGATGCCCTCCGCGGCCTGGACCTCTTGCGCCCGCTGATCGCCGAACTCCCCTCCGTCGTCCGACTGGTCAAGGGCCGCCCCGGATTCCTGCCGCTCCGCCTCCGTCACGAACAATGCCGCATCCGCGGCCTGCGCCTCGGCCTCGCGCTTCCCATCGGCCTCCAGTCCGAACAGGACAGCCTGCAGGCCCACATTCCCGATTCCCCCGCCAGCCGCTTCGACTGGCCGGTCGCTGCTCCCGAACGCGGTCACTACAACCTGCTCGCCTGCCACGCCGAAACAACTTCACCCCTCGGCCTCTGGCTCCACCGTCGCGTCCTTCCCGTGCAGTGCCAGGTCCGCGTCCAACCCGACCTCGCCACCGCCATCCAGTCCAACGCCGCCTTCCTCGCCCGCGCCCTCAACGGGGTCCGCACCCTCCGCCAGATCGGCCGCGGCCGGGACTTCGAAAAACTCCGCGACTACATTCCCGGCGATTCGGTCGACGACATCCACTGGCGCGCAACCGCCAAACGCGGCCATCCGGTCACCAAGATCTTCCAGGTCGAACGAACCCAGGAGGTCTACGTACTCGTCGATGCCTCCCGTCTCTCCGGCCGGATCCTCGCCGCGGAACCGGACGAACCGTCCGCCCGCCGCGCCGAACCGCTCCTCGAACAGTTCATCCAGGCGGCCCTCATCCTCGGCGCGGTCGCCGAACGCCAGGGCGATCTGTTCGGCCTCCTGACCTTTGCCTCCCAGGTCGAGTCCTTCGTCCGGGCGGACTCCGGCAGCGGCCACTTCGGAACCTGCCGCGAAAAACTCGTCACGCTCCAGACCCAGGCCGTCACGCCGGACTTCGAGGAACTCGCCTCGTTCCTCCGCGTCCGACTCCGCCGTCGCGCCCTGCTCCTCTTCCTGACCTCCCTCGACGATCCGGTCGCCGCCGAAGGCTTCGTCCGCGCCATCGAGATCCTCCGCCACCAACACCTGTGCGTGGTCGTCCAACCCCGCGCCCCGGGCGTCGAGGCCGTCTTCACCCACGATCAGGTCCAGACCGTCGATCAACTCCACCAGGCCCTCGCCGGCCACCTGCATTGGCGCGGCCTGCGCGAACTGCAATCCGTCCTCCAACGCCGCGGCGTCACGGTCGCCCTCGCCTCCGCCGAAGGCCTCGCCGGTGCCCTCGTCACCCGCTACCTCGACGTGAAGCGCCGCCAGGCCCTCTGAATCCACCCCGCCATGATCCTCGACCTCGAACGATTCCTCGCCCAGGAACGCCCCCACTGGCAGGGCCTGGAACAATTGCTCAACCGCCTCGAAGCCGGCGACTCGCTCGCCCTCGAGGAGGCCCGCCACCTGCACGCCCTCTACGAACGCGCCTCCGCCGATCTCGCCCGTCTCGCCACCTTCGCCGCTGAACCCGAATCCCGGCGCTACCTCGAATCCCTCGTCGCCCGCGCCTACGCCGAGATCCATGAGGCCCGCACCACGCGCACCCGATTCCGGTTCCTGCACTGGTTCCTCGCCACCTTTCCCCAGACCTTTCGACGCCACTTCCGCGCCTTCGCCGTCTCCCTGGGCATCAGTCTCCTCGGAACCGTCTTCGGCTCCTTCGCCACGGTCGTCGACCCGGATTCCCGCCACGTGACCATGGCGTTCGGCCACGATGAATTGACCCCGACCCAACGGGTCCAGCGCGAGGAAGCCGAGCAGACCGGCGCAGCGATCCACGGCCAGCACGCGTCGTTCTCGGGCCAACTGATGACCCACAACACCCAGGTCTCCATCGGCACCCTCGCCCTCGGCATGAGCTGGGGCATCGGCACGCTGATCCTGCTCTTCTACAACGGCGTCATCCTCGGTGCCATCGGCACGGACTATGTCCTCGACGGTCAGGGAAGTTTCCTCGCCGCCTGGATCCTCCCCCACGGGTCCATCGAACTCCCCGCCATCTTCATCGCCGGTCAGGCCGGCCTCGTCCTCGCCCATGCCCTCTTCGGACGCGGCTCGAACCTGTCCCTGTCGCGGCGTCTCCGCGCCATCGCCCCCGACCTCGTCACGCTGATCTGCGGCGTGGCCGTCCTGCTCGTCTACGCCGGCATCATCGAGGCCTTCCTCTCCCAGTACCACGAACCCGTCATTCCCTACGCCCTGAAGATCACCTTCGGCCTCGCTGAACTCATCGGTCTCATCTCCTTCCTGACCCTTTCCGGCCGCCAGTCCTCCACGGTACCCGCCAAGCCGACCGAACCCACCCGATGACCCACCTGCGCATCCGCACCCCGGAGGGAGTCGAATTCACCCTGCCCATCGCAGGCCCGGTCTCCCGCGCCCTCGCCTACCTGCTCGACTTCCTCCTCGTCGTCGCCGTCGACGCCCTGCTCATCTTCCTCTTCTCGCTGCTTTCACTGATCTCCCGGGACCTCAGCGAAGCCCTGCTCCAGATCGGCCTCTTCGCCCTGCCCATCGTTTACGGCGTGCTCTCGGAATGGCTCTGGCGCGGTCAGACGGTCGGCAAACGAGCGTTCCAACTCCGCGTCGTCGACGCCGAGGGCCTCAAGCTCCGCCCATCCCAACTCATCCTCCGAAACCTCCTTCGCGCCGTCGACTTCCTCCCCGTGTTCTACCTCGTCGGCGGCATCACCACCCTCCTCAACCGCAAGGGCCAGCGCCTCGGCGACCTCGCCGCCGGCACCGTCGTGATCCGCATCCCACGCCTGGCCTCGCCAGACCTCGAATCCCTCCTCGGCAGCCGGTTCAACTCGCTCCGAACCCAACCCCACCTCGCTGCACGCCTCCGCCAACGCATCCACGCTGCCGAAGCCGCCATCGCCCTCCAGGCCCTCCTCCGACGTGACGACCTCGAACCCACCGCCCGCATCGCCCTCTTCCGCAGCCTCGCCGACGACTTCCGCGCCCAGGTCGCCTTCCCACCGGACATCGCCGAATCCCTGACCGACGAACAGTTCGTCCGCAACGTGGTCGATCTCCTCTACCGCCCCAAGGCCCCCGCAACCACGCCGCCCGTTCAGGCCCAGGCGTAGTTGAAGCTGATGCTGATGCGCTCCGATTGCAGCGGGTTCGCCGGCACCTCGTGCCGAAGCCAACTCTCGAACAACAAGACGTTCCCGGCCTTCGCCGGATAGGTCACGTACCACTGGTTCTCCTTTCGCGGACTCGCCACCCGCGGCGGCGCCGCCATGAAGCGCGACATCCGGGGATCCTCAAACTTCAGCCCCGCACATCCCCGCGGCGTCGCCACATAGTAAGTCCCGCTGACCACCGAGTTCGGATGCAGGTGCAGGCTGTGGGAGGTGCGATGCGGCATGATGTTGATCCAGCAATCCGTCATCTCCAGCGCCCGATCGGAAAGGTCCCATTCCAGGGCCTTGGCATAGGCCTTCACATGACGATCGATCCGCGCCTGCAAATCCATGAAGGTGCTCGACAGCCGATGCACCTTGTCCAGCGATCCATACGAGGTGTAGCCGCCCGGATAGTTCTTCGCCGACCACTTCCGCCCCTTGTCATCGTACTCCTGGATCTGCCGGCACTCCGCCAGCAACTCCCGATTGAGCCCCTGCCACCGAGGCTGGATCGGGGAACTGTAGATGAACGTCGGAAACCACCCTTCGATTCGCTTCACGCCCAAACCCTAATCAAACCCCACCAGACAGGGCGAGCGTTGCTGGAGTCGCAAGTTTGAAGGAGTCGCAAGTTTGAAGTTTCAAGTTTCAAGACCGTACTCGTACTCAGCCCGCAGGGCGGTACTCGTACTCGAGCTCCGACAATCACCCTCGTCCTCTCAGCAACCTCATCGCCCCGAGTTCGAGTACGAGTTCGAGTTCGAGTTCGAGTACGAGTACGAGTACGAGTACGCCCCCAACCCCGCTTCCACACCAGAGCCCCTCTGCGCCCCTGCGCCCCTGCGGGAGATCCCCCTCACCCGTGCTCCACCCCCAGCGTCCCCTCGATCCCCTCAGGCCCGGAGGGCCGACAGACGATAGCCCACGGCGTCAGCCGTGGGACCCTGCGTTTAACACAACG
>CAIMMI010000265.1 GCA_903842505.1 uncultured Verrucomicrobiota bacterium
CACGCCGGGTGAGGGCACCCGGCCTACAGGCGAGGGCCCCGAGGTCTGGCGACTGGGAACTCCCCCTTGGCCCCGCCTCGTTACCTCGTTGGCTACGGAATTTTTTGGAAGACGATGGTTTGTGTCGCGGGGCAGGATGGCGTCTTACAGGTGAAGCGGGTTCTCATCATCAAGACGTCGTCGATGGGCGATGTCGTCCACACGTTGCCGGCATTGACGGACGCAGTCCGGGCGATGCCGGGTGTGACGTTCGACTGGGTCGTTGAGGAAGGATTGGCCGAGGTGCCGCGATGGCATCCTTCGGTGGACCGGGTCTTGAAGGTGGCGATACGGCGATGGCGTCGCAGTTGGTGGTCGGGGGAGACGAGGGGGGAGCGGCGTCGGTTCCGGGCCGAGTTGCGGGAGCGCGAGTATGACGCGGTGATCGATGCGCAAGGATTGATCAAGAGTGCCTGGCTCTCGATGCAGGCGCGGGGGCGAAGGCACGGGCTTTCCTGGGGTTCGGCGCGGGAGGGGATTTCCTCATTGGCCTGCCACGAGCGGCATGCGGTGGCGCGTTCCCAGCATGCCATCCTCCGGGTGAGGCAATTGTTTGCGGCGAGCCTCGGATATGGCTTGGGCGCGACCGAACCGGACTACGGGATTGATCGCAACCGGTTGGCCGAAGGCGCGCTGAGTCGGGCGTCGGTCGTGCTGCTGCATGGGACGACGTGGGAGACGAAGCATTGGCCAGAGGCCTATTGGTTGGCGCTGGCCAAGCAGGCGGGTGCCGCAGGTTTCGAGGTCCTGATGCCCTGGGGCAATGATCGGGAACGCGATCGCGCGGCCCGGATCGCATCGGGGTGCGGATCGGTCCGTGTCCTGGACCGGTTGGGACTGGGCCAGATCGCCGGGTTGCTGGCGGCATCGAGCGGCGTGGTGGCGGTGGACACGGGTTTGGCGCACGTGGCGGCGGCGTTGGGCGTGCCGGCGGTCACGTTGTATGGGGCGACGGAGCCGGGCCTGACGGGAACCGTGGGCGCGAACCAGGTTCAGATGCGTGCGGAGTTCGCGTGCGCACCGTGCCTGCAACGGCGCTGTTCCTTCACGGGACCTTCTGAGGTTCAACCGGCATGTTATGGGACGTTGCCGCCGACGGCGGTGTGGGCACGATTGAGTGGTTTGATGGGAGGAATCCGGTTGTGAAAGAAATCCTGGTCATCCGATGGAAGTCGATTGGGGACGTCGCCTTCACGCTGCCGGCCGTGAACCGGATCCGGGACAACTTTCCCGATGCCCGGTTGACGTTCCTGGTCTCGAAGGAGAACGCCTTCGTCGTCGAGGGGTTCGAGGTTGTGGACCGGATCTGGACGGTGGATCGGGGAGCGTTGAAGGAGGGGCGGTACCTGGCGGGCGTGGCATCGTTCCTGGGGTTGCTCCGACAGATCCGTCGGGAGCGGTTCGATCTGGTGGTGGACTTCCAGGCGTATGGTGAGACGGCGTTGATGGCGCGGATCAGTGGTGCGAAGGAACGGTGGGGGAACGCCAAGCCGTCCCTCCGGAGTCGGGCCTATACGAGGAATTATACGGAAGGCAGGAGGATTCACCCGGCGTCGCGACATCTGGCGATGTTGGAGGCTTTCGGGCTTCAGGCGACCCCGGTGCGCAATGATCAGCGATTGGAGTCCCGTTTCCTCGACGAGGCCCGACGTCATCTGGAGTCGCAGGGAATCCGGGCGGGAACGCGGTTGGTCTATTTCCAGCCGTGCACGAGCGCGGTGGCGAAGAACTGGCCGATGGATCGTTACCTTGCTGTGGCGGGTTGGCTTCGTGAACGGGGTGTCGCCTCGGTTTTCGGGGGTGGACCTGCCGAGAGTGCGGTGCTCGGGCAGGCGAAGGCGGCGGGGTTTGCGGTGTCGACCGGGCTGGGAGTGCGAGGGTGTGTTGGCCTGATGGCCGAGGCGGAGTTGGTTGTGGGAGGTGACACTGGGTTGGTGCACATCGCCAATGGTCTGGGACGTCCGGTGCTGATGTTGGCCCGGCCCTCGGCACCGCGTCCGATTGGTCGGGAAGAAAGCGTGTTGCTCTCGGAGGATACGGACGTGACGCGGATCACTGTGGAAAGGGTGATCCGTCGGGTGGGTGGGAGTTTGAAGTTGGAAGTTTGAAGTGAAGCCAGGTGTTTCCGGGGGGCGCATCCTGACCCAGCCACTACCAAAGGGTGGGGCGAGTGGCCTCACGAGGCGTTCAAGAGTTCCAGGATTCAGGATTCAAGTTTCAAGGCCGGTCGGGTGCTTCAAACTTGAAACTGAAAGCTTCAAACTCTGGAACGGCTCGACAGAGTCTCGCCCCACCCCTCTGCATTCAGTGACCAAGCGCGTTTACTTCGGCGCACCGAGGGAGCGCAGGAGCGAGTACTTGAGGTGGGTTTCCCAGGCGCAGATGCGGGCGACGCGCCAGCCGTGGGTACCGTCCAGAAAGCCGGCCTTGAGGAAGTACCCGCGGACCCACCGGAAGGCCGCGTGCGAAATCGGTGCGAGCGCGCCAGCCCGTTTTCCGGCCTCCCATTTCGACTCGGCCCAGAGCCGAGCGTAATGGCGGGCGCGGGCCCGATGATCTGCTTCGTCGCGGAAGGAGTAGTGGTGGAGGTCGCCCTTCAACGGGATCACACGGCCGGAGATCTCGAGTCGTTCGTGGACCTTCGCTCCGGCGTACCGGGCGGAACCGGATCGGAAGAGACGTGTGAGTCGGTCCGGATACCAGTCGCCGTGCCGGATCCAGCGTCCGTCATAGAGGACGCACCGCGGCATCGAGTAGCCTATGGCGTCGGGAGCGGGGCCGTTCGCACGGAGTTGGCGGATCTCCTCCTTCAAGACGGGGGACAGTTCCTCGTCGGCGTCCAGGACGAGGATCCAATCGTGTCGGGCGTGGGAGAGTGCGAGGTTGCGTTGGCCGACGTAGCCCAGCCAGTCCTGGTGGAACCATCGGGCGCCGAAGCCGGCCGCGATTTCGCGGGTCGAGTCCCGGCTGCCGGAATCGACGATGACGATCTCGTCGACCAGTCCCACCGTGCTCTGGAGGCCGCGCGCGAGGTTGGCCTCCTCGTTCTTTGTGATGAGGACGCAGGAGATCTTCATCCTGAAAACGGTGGTTGGATCCGCAGATGACGCAGATGGCGCAGATGGGCAGGGACTTGGACCGGGATGACCGCGCACCCTGGGAGTGAGGGCTGGCCATGGTTGAATCCGAGCCTTTCTGCCTCTCTATCTGCGCAATCTGCGCAATCTGCGGATAGATGAACTGCCGGTTCTAGGTTCATGGTTTTCCGGTCACGGCGGCCATCTCGAGGATGCGGACGGTCTCGGCGACGTTGCGGTCGAGGTCGATGGTTGCGGTTGGGAATGGGATGCGGCCTGGCTTCGCGCGCCAGGTTTGGATCGCGTGTTCGAGGGCGTTCGCGTCGGCGGGATCGGAGAGGATCGTCCCGTGGATGCCTGGGGTGAGGACTTCACCGGCGCCGTTGAAGACGGTGGTGATGACGGGGAGTCCAGCGGCGAGCGCCTCGAAGACCACGTTGGCGGAAGGTTCGTAGATCGGCGGGAAGGTGAAGAGATCCGCGGCGGCGTAGTAGTCCTGAACGGAGTCCGTGGTTCCCGCGAAGATCACGTTGGGCGGCGCTCCGCGGAGGCGGCCTTTGCCCACGACGATCAGCTTCACCGGATCGCGTCGGGCGTGGAACCGCTTGAGGACGTCGACCAGCACGGGCAGGCCTTTGCGGACCCATCCGCTGCCAACGAAGAGGAGGACGTATTCGTCGGGCCGGATCCCGAGCCGGGCTCGGGTGGCGACGCGTTGGCCGGACTGGAAGCGCTCGGTGCGGACGCCGTTCCGGACGAGGTGGATCCGGTCAGCGGGAAAGCCGAAGCAGCGGACGATCTCATCGCGGACCATCGTCGAGTTGACGATGACGTGGCGGGTGCGGGTGGGATCGAAGGTCTGGCGTTCGAGGTTCAGGACGTTGCGATGGAATGCGCCCAGCCCGATGAACGGGCGGCGCCACCAAGGGGAGAACCGTCGGTATTGTTCGAGCCAGATCCGGTGGACGCCGTCGCCGGCGCGATAGACGTGCTGGCAAGCCGTGCGCTCGAGGCTGAGGACGCACTGGAAGCGTTCGCGGGCGACGGTCGCCGCCGCCGCCTCGGCGAGTCGGACGGGACGTTGGGCGCGGGAGCCGTTCACCTCCAACGGGTGGAGTTCGACCCGGGCGGGCAGGTTGTCCCACCGCTCGGCGAGTAGATGCACATCGTGCCCGCCCGCGACCAGTGCCGTCATCAGGCGCGTCGCGTACAGCTCGGCACCTCCGGTGGAGGAGCCTCGGGATCGGATCAGGGCAATCTGCATTCGGGACGTTCCTGTGATCGGGCGGACCACTGACGGGAACCGGCTCTGAGGTTGGCATGGCCACTCGCCAAGGACCAGTTCCGTCAGTAGCCTATGCCCTCCCAGGCCTCGAAAACCTAAGTGGTCCGGGTTACCCATCATGCATTGTGAAATTGTTTCGATCGAGAATCGGGAGGCTCGCTCCCGTTTCATCGCGGACCGCTTCCGGCCCTTCATCCGGGGACGGGTCCTCGACGTTGGGTGTGACCGCGCCCACCTGAAAAGGCTGGTTCCGGGTCTGGACTACGTCGGTGTCGATGTAGGTGGCACGCCGGATCTGGTTGTGAATCTGGAGAAGCAGCGCTTGCCGTTCCCGGATCGGGACTTCGACTTTGTGCTGTGTTCGGACGTGCTCGAACACATCGACAACCTGCACCAGACGTTCGCCGAACTGGTCCGGGTCGCGCGTGGGCACATCGTGGTGTCGCTTCCCAACAACTACGCGAATGCGCGACGGCCGGTGGAGAAGGGGCGTGGGTCGATCGGCCACTACGGACTCCCGCTGGATGCGCCGGTAGATCGGCACAAATGGTTCTTTTCGCTGAGCGAGGCAGCGGCGTTTCTCGGTGGGCAGGTCGGCCGGCACCCGGTTGAGCTGGTGGAATTGTTTGCGATCGAGAAGCCCCGCCCAGGGTTGGTTCGGATGCTTCGTCACCTTCGTTACAGCGAAGAGTCGTACCAGAACCGGTACGCCCACTCCGCGTGGGTTGTGCTCCGGCGGAAGGCGGGTTGAGTGGGACAGCGGAGGGAGACCTCAGAGGAGGGACACAACAGAGCAGCGGAGACGCAGAATCCTCTTAAGGGAGAGGGAACCTTCGGTTGGTTATCCGCTGCAACCCCTCCGGCGTAGGCGACGAAGCCACGACAGGAAACAACGCCTTGCCGGATGGGCACTCCCTACTTCTTGACCTTCCGGTCGAGGAGGTAGCGGTAGAAGTCCTCCGTCTTGCGGGCCATGATGTCGTCGGTGTAGCCGGCGAGGACGTGTTCGCGGGCGGCATTGCCGAGCGTGGAACGAAGCGCGGGATCGGCGGCGAGGCGGCCAATCTGTTGGGCGAAGGAGTCGGCGGAACCGGTTTCAGCGAGGAGGCCGGTTTGCCCGTGGAGGACCAGTTCCCGGATGCTTCCGACAGGGGCGGCAACGACCGGGCGCGCCATGGCCATGGCTTGGGACAGGGATTGCGGGACGCCTTCGAATCGATCGGAAGTCAGCGCAACGATGTCGGAAGCGGCCAGGATGTCGGGGACGTCATCGCGATAGCCGGCGAGGATGCAGTCGGAGGTGAGGCCGGAGCTTTGGATGAGTTCTTCAATGCCGGCGCGGCCGGGGCCTTCGCCGACGAGGAGAAAACGGATTCCGGGGAACTGCTGCTTGAGTTGGATGGCGGCTCGGATGAAGAGGTCGTGGCGCTTCATGCTGCGCAGCACGGCGACCATGGTGACGACGAGGGCGTCGGCGGGGATCCCGAACTCGGCCCGGATGCGGGCGCCGTTGGCGAGGGCTGGATCGAATCGGCCGAGGGAAACGCCGGTGGCGATCGAGACGATCTTGGCCGGGTCCATGGCGTTGGTGCGGATCATCGTGTCCCGGATGGCCTCGCCGGTGGTGATGATCCCGTCCGTCATGGCGTAGACGAAGTTCAGCGGGTTGTTGGAGATGGCGACCGAGAGGTGACGTGAGCGGACGAGCAGGTCGGCTCCGGCGAGCTTGGCTGCAAATCCGCCGACCCAGCTGTCCTTCCCGCTGTGGGTGTTGACGACCTGGATGCGTTCACGGCGGATGAGGCGTCGCAGGGCGAGGATGGCGCGTGGATCGAAGCTCCCGCGGATGACGACTTCCTCGGTGCGGAGCTTGCGGCTCCGCGCCTTTTCCAGGATCCCGCTGCCCGGTTGGCAGGCGATGAGCAACTGGTGTCCGCGCTCCTCCATCTTCCGGCATTCGAGCAGGATCCTCTGCTCCTGTCCGCCCCATCCCATGGACCACTCTGTGTGGAGGATTCGGAAGGGGGACGCGCTGGCGTTGTTGGGCTGGGTTCCTGGGTTCATCCGATGATCTCAGATTCCGACGCCCTGGCGGCGGGCCATGTCGGCGAAGCGGCCGCCGCTCTGGACGAGTCCGGTGAAGGTGCCGTCCTCCACGATCCGTCCGGCGGAGAGGACGATGATGCGGTCCATGTTGCGGAGGGTGGAAAGGCGGTGGGCGACACAGATGACGGTACGGTTCTCCTCGAGACGTTCGATGGCGACCTGGACCTCGGCCTCGGACTGGGCGTCGAGAGCGGCGGTGGCTTCGTCGAGGACGAGGATGGGTGCGTTGCGGACGAAGGCGCGGGCGATGGCGAGTCGTTGGCGCTGGCCGCCGGAAAGGTTCAGACCGCGTTCGGCCACGCGCGTGTCATAGCCCTCGGGCAGGCGTTGGATGAAGTCATGGGCGAAGGCTGCTTTGGCCGCAGCTTCGATCTCGGCGCGGGTCGCGCCCGGGCGGCCGCAACCGATGTTCTCGGCGACCGTCATGTCGAAGAGCACCACCTCCTGGCTGACGAGGGCCATGCGCTCGCGAAGGTCGTGCAGGGAAAGTTCCCGGAGGTCCTTTCCGTCGATGCGGATCGCGCCGGAGGTTGGGTCGTAGAATCGGAAGAGCAGGTTGACGAGCGTGCTCTTGCCGGAACCACTTTCACCGGCGATGCCGAGCTTCGTGCCGCGGGGCAGTTCGATCGAGACGTCGGCCAGGACGGTCTCGTGGCCGTAGCTGAATCCGACGCGGTCGAGGGCAAGGCCGGACTGGAACCCGGAGAGGCGGACGGGATGGGGAGTTTCCTCGACGCTGGGTTTCTCGCGCAGGACCTGCATGAGGCGGTCGATGCCCGAGTGGGTCTGCTGGATGAGATTGTGGACGCCGGCGAGCTTCTTGATGGGCGTGTAGATGAAGGCGACGCCGGTGAGGAGGGTGACCATGTCCTCGATCTTCACCTGTCGGAGGACGATCACCACGACGAGCAATCCGAAGCCGAGGGTGCCGATCGATTCGATGATCGGGTTGGTGATCTCCTTGGCGCGGGTGGTGCGCATCGAGTGGGCAACGAGGTCCTTCGACATCCGCTGGAAGCGTTCGACCTGCTGTTCCTCGAGGTTGAAGGCCTTGACCACGCGGATCCCGGACAGGACCTCCACGATGAGGCTGGCCTGGGTGATCGTGGTGTTGAGACCGGCCTTGGCCGAGCGGCGGACCTTCTTTCCGAGGACGACGATCGGGACGATGACGAGGGGGAAGAAGACGAGGACCATCAACGTCAGCTTCCAGTCGATGGCGAAGAGCATGGCCACGAGTCCAATGACCGTGACGGGTTCCTTGATGAGGTCGGAGAGGCCGCCGTTGAGGCAGCGCTGGAGCATGGCGGTGTCGCCGTTGACGCGGGTGATGAGGTCGCCGGTGGTCGCCTTGTTGAAGTAGTCGAGCGAAAGGGAGCTCAGCTTGCGGAGGACTTCGACGCGGAGGTCGTTGACGACGCGTTCACTGACCCAGGCGAGGCAATAGCTGCTGCCGTATCCGACGAAGCCGCGGAGGGCGGCCAGCAAGGGGAAGAGGAGGAGACCCCCGACGATCTGGCGCCAGTCGGCTTGGCGGCCGGCGCGGGGAAGCCATTGGTCGACGACGGCTTCGCTGCCCTTCTGCAAGTCGGCCTTCCATTGCTCGACGCGGCCGAGGGTGTGGGTGGCGCCGGCGGACTGGGTAATGGAGGCAGGGGCCTCCGGCGACATCCGGATCAGGATGGTGTTGATCGCCCAGAGGAGGATGGCGTTGGTCAGGCCAAAAAGGACGGCGAGCATTACCCCGGAAGCGAAGCGTCCCAGGTAACGCCGGAGGTACGGCCACCCGAAGCGCAGCACTTTGGCGAGATCTTGCATCTTGAAGTCGCGCATTGTCCCGATGGAACGGGGGTTTGTCATGCGGAGACCTCACCAGGAGGTGAAGGGACGGGGCTTGGGGTGCTCCGCGTTCTGTAGGCCGCGTGCCCCTACGCGGCGCATCGCGATCACCGCCGGGTGGGGGCACCCGGCCTACGTGCGCCTGGGGTGGGGCTGAACTTTCAGTTGGCATTCGTACGCAGGCGTATCAATTTCCGACGCGCACAAGCGCGATACCATGTCTGATTCCATTCCCCATATCCCAGCCTTGCGCCTCGGCCGAACCTACGAGTCTTTGGAGAAGATCGAGGTCAAGGATCACCGCACCGGAGAGGTCAAGGCGGTGGTCTCGACCGTCAATGGCGGGATCGTCCGGCGTGATCTGGCGAAGATCGGGGCTTCGAGGGAGGCGCTTGCGCGGTTCACGGTCGCGGAGTTGATGGAACTGTCGGCGAAGGCGGGTGAATTCTTCATGAATGGCACCCTGCGGCTGGGCGACCGCGGGCACACGCAGTCGGCGCAACAGTACGTCGAGACGCTGAGCGTCACGAGCGGGCTGCCGCACGTGATGGTGCGACGCAACATGGCGAAGATCCACTATGCGCTGACGCATCTGCAGGAGGTTTTGAACGGGCTTTCGCGCGGGTTGGACTTCTCGATCATCGACCACGGCTACGGCGAGCAGTTCGGGACGAAGCTGGCCTTCTGCCCGGCTTCCGCGGCGCTGGGTCTGGTGATGCCGAGCAACTCGCCGGCGGTGAATTCGCTGTGGTTGCCGGCGGTAGCGTTGAAGACGCCGGTGGTGATCAAGCCGGGCAAGGAGGAACCCTGGACGCCGTACCGCCTGATCGAGGCGTTCATCGCGGCAGGTGTTCCTGCGGAAGCCTTCGGATTCTACGCCACCGACCACGACGGGGCGGCGACGATCCTGAACACCTGCGGCCGTGCGTTGATCTTCGGCGACAAGTCGACGACGCAGCAGTACGCCAGCAATCCCGCGATCCAGATCCATGGCCCGGGTTGGTCCAAGTTCGTCATCGGCGAGGATTGCATCGAGCAGTGGCCGGACTTCATCGACGTCATCGCGGGCGCGATCTCGGACAATGGTGGCAGGTCCTGCATCAATGCGTCGGCGGTGGTTGTGCCGCGTCACGCGGACCTGATCGCGGACGCGTTGGCGAAGAAGTTGGGTCCGATCCAGCCGACGCGTCCGGAGGATGAGGCCGCCCGGTTGTCCGGATTTGCGAACCCGAAGATGGCAGAGTTCATCGATGTGCAGATCGAGGAGGGATTGAAGACGCCGGGAGCGGAGGATGTGACCGCGCGGTACCGCGGAGGGTCGCGCAAGGCGATCTTCGAGGGCGGGACGTACATGCGTCCGACGATCGTCCGGTGCGATGACTTCTCGCATCCGTTGGCGAATCGCGAGTTCCTGTGTCCGTACGCGAGCGTGGTGACGTGCCCGCAGTCGGAGGTGTTATCGAAGATCGGTTACACGCTGGCGTGTTCGGTGATCACGAAGGACCCGGAGTTCATCCGTCAGGTTGAGGCGTTCGGAGAGATCGACCGGTTGAACATCGGGCCGGTGTCGACGATGAAGATTTCGTGGGACCAGCCGCACGAGGGCAACATGTTCGAGTTCCTGTGGAAGCGCCGCTCGATCGAGAGGGGTTGGTAGGAAGAGGAGTTTCAAGGTGCAAGATTCAAGTTTGAAGTCGGGGCGGGCCTTCTCGGGTTGGCCAGCGTTCTGACGTCCGCTGCTACGGTCCTGCGAGGCTTCAAACTTGAAACTTCCAACTGAAAACTTGGAATCCCGCCTCGTTGACGCTTCACGGGGCGGCCCATAGGTTCATGGCCATGATTGCGGGAAAAATCGGAGCGGGAGTCGCGGCGGCGCCGTCGGTCCGGGTGGGCGACGAGCGGCTGATCAAGCTGACGGCCTCGGCGGCGACGAAGGTCAGCGGGTTGCTGACCAAGCAGGGGCGGCCGCAGGGTGTGTTGCGCGTGGCGGTGGTGGGTGGCGGTTGCTCGGGGCTCCAGTACAAGATGGACCTGCAGGATTCGCCCCAGAACCGGGACATCCTGGTGGAAAGCGCGGGAGTCCGGGTGGTGGTGGATCCGAAGAGTGCGTTGTACGTCACGGGTTCGGAACTCGACTACGTGGATGCCCTGCAGGAGGGCGGGTTCAAGGTGAAGAACCCGAATGCCGCGACGAGCTGCTCGTGCGGTGAGAGCTTCAGCGCGTGAGCCCGGCGATGACCGATGCCTTTGAACTGCTCGGGGAGGAGCGTCGGCCCTGGCTGGATGTGGAGGCCTTGAAGGACCGGTTCCAGGCGATGTCGGGTCCGCTGCATCCGGATCGGTTTCATGGGGCTGCGGAGGCTGAGAAGGCGGCGGCGGGAGAGCGTTACTCCGGGTTGAACACGGCGTACCAGCTGTTGAAGGAGCCGCGGGATCGACTGCTGCACCTGCTGGAGCTGGAGTTGGGGGGCAAGCCCAAGGACATCCAGCGCATCCCGCCGGGGACGATGGACCTGTTCGTCGAGGTGGGGCAGATGTGTCGGGACTGCGATGAGTTTTTGAAGAAGAAGGCCACGGCGACCTCTCCCATCCTCAAGCTGCAGCTGATGCAGGCGGGGATGGAATGGATGGACCGGCTGATTGACCTGCAGGGTCGGGTGCGGGCGATGGGGGATTCGTTGTCCGCCGAGTTGACGGCGATGAATGCGGTGTGGGCAGCAGCGCCGAGCGTGGGAGATCCGGCGCGGGTTTCAGCTTTGCCGCTGGAGCGGTTGGAGCAGGTGTACCGTGCGATGAGCTACGTGGCGCGTTGGACGGGGCAGATCCAGGAGCGGGTCGTGCAGTTGGCGGTGTAAGGCGGGAGAGGGTGCGCATGACGACGATTCCATCCAGCACGGTTCGAACGATGCAGTTCGGGAATGGCGTGGCGCTCGGGTCGAGCCAGCGTTGGGAAGGTGGGCAATTCTGTTCGATCCTGACCGGCCGCGGCTTGGTTGGGTGCGGGATCTACGACGTGAAGACCGCGGAGCGTTTTGGTCAGGCGTTGGCGATTGCCCGGGGAACTCCGCAACTGCCGCTGGCGGAGCCGGAAGATCTGCTGGAGGCCCGGATCGTGGAGTTGACCCCGCAGGCGGCTGCCTTGGGCGTTACTGCTGGAATGACTGGGCGGGAAGCGGTGGAACGGATGTTGGGCTCGGCTTGACCGCGGCTGAGTCGAGCCGGGGTGGCGACGTCCTCGTCGCCTTTGGAAAGTGCATTGGAGGGCAACGAGGACGTTGTCGCCGCGATGGAGAACGGACGCATTCGGGCGCTTGCAGGATGGGCGTTGGGTCCGTTGACTGCGCCGTTCCCGGTTGGGCCGGGGTCATCAACGTGCGAACAGGACCTGGAAAGAACGGCTACTACGTGCTGGAGGGGTTGAACTCCTTCGCGACGGCGTATTTTTTCAACTACGTGCTGCAGCGGTTGCGGCGGGAGTCGGGTTTCAGCGACATGGATACGCTGTTGCTGTGTGTGTTGCACGGGTTCCTGTACATCCCGGGGTCGGTCTACGGCGGAAAGTTTGGTCAACGGTTCGGGTACTTCCGGTCGTTGCATGTGGGTTTTGGAGGTCAGTTCGCCGGGGTGGTGCTGGCGGGGTTGGTGCCGGCGGCCTGGGCGCAGGTCGCGGGCGTGGCGATCTGGACGACGTCGATGTGCTTTGTTTGGCCGATGCTCGAGGCCTTGGTGAGCGAGCATGAGTCGAAGGAGCGGTTGCCGGATCGGGTGGGGATTTACAACGTCACGTGGGCGGCGACGGCGGCGGTGGGAGTGTTCGCGGGCGGGACGCTCTACAAGGTTCTGGGGGCGGCCAGCCTGTATTGGCTGCCGGCGCTGGTGCATCTGGGGCAGTGGGTGGCGTTGCCGGGGTTGGCGAGGAAGCATGATCGATGGGTGGGGGGACAGCGCCTTGTGACGGCTACGGGGGGTGGTGGGGAGAAGGATCGCCTCCTGACGTCGTCGACTACGGAGGCGGTGGGGAGGGAGCAGCGCCTCCTGACGTCGTCGACTACGGAGGGGGTGGGGTATTTCAAGCAGTTGGCGTGGCTGGGGAATCCGTTCAATTACATGGCGATCAACACGGTGCTGGCGATCGTGCCGGCGCTGTCGGTGCGGTTGGGGCAGGACGTGGAACGGATGGGGCAGTTGATGTCGGTGTGGTTCGTGGCACGGGCGGTGGCGTTCGCGGTGCTGTGGAAGTGGACCGGTTGGCACTATCGGTTCGGCTGGTTTGCCAGTGCCCTGCTGCTGCTGTTGGCGGGCTTTGTGGGAGTGGTGCTGGCGCCGTCGACGTGGGTGTTGGTGGTGGCGCAGGTGGCGTTGGGATGGGCGAGTGCGGTGCTCTACTACTCCTCGCTGTTCTACACGATGGATGGGTCGGAGGCGAAAGGGGAGCACGGTGGGCTGCACGAGGCGTTCATCGGGTGCGGCATCTTTGGTGGGCCGGCGGTGAGTGCGCTGGCGATCTGGGCGACCGGGAGCGAACTGGCGCCCGCCTGGGCCGTTGGGCCGTTCCTGTTCGCGGGCTTTGTGATTTCGGTGGCGTTGAAGTTGAGGGGGACGACGAAGAAGGTTCTCCGCGATGACAAGGTCGGGTAAGATCGGCGCCCTTAGGTCATGGCTGAATCACTCATTGCGGCGCGCGAGATCGTCCTGAAGCACAATACCCGGGTCCTGTTGGACCGGGCATCGCTGGCCCTGTGCACGGGGGATCGGGTGGGGTTGGTGGGCCGCAATGGCTCGGGCAAGTCGACGTTTCTCAAGATCCTGTTCGGGTCGGTGCAGGCGGATTCGGGCGAGGTGATCCGGGCGCGGGATCTGGTGGTGGGGTACCTGCCGCAGGAGTTCACCCTGGACCCGGAATTGACGGTGGGTGAGAACGTGAGGCTGGGAGCGCAGCACGTGCTGAAGCTGATTGAGGAGTTCGAGAACCTGCCCGGTCACACGTCGCGGCATGATTATCTGGAAGACCGGATCAACCACTTCGACGGATGGAACCTGGACCACCGGCTGAAGGCGGCGATCAGCGAGTTGGGCTGCCCGCCAGCGGATGCACCGGTGACGAATCTGTCGGGTGGCGAGAAGCGTCGCGTGGCACTGGCCCGGGCACTGGTCTCGCAACCGGACCTGCTGATCCTCGATGAGCCGACGAACCATCTCGACACGGAGAGCATCGGTTGGCTGACGGATTACCTGCGGACGTATCCCGGCGCGATGCTGGTGGTGACGCACGACCGGCACTTCCTGGACGAGGTGGCGACGGGAATCGTGGAGCTGCGGAACGGGGTGTTTGAGCGGTACGAAGGTGGCTACACGGATTACCTGCTGGCGCGGGCGGAGAAGCTGGCGACGGAGGAGTTGGTGGAGCACAAGCGCCAGATGTTCCTGCGCAAGGAGCTGGACTGGGTGCGTCGGCGCCCGAAGGCGCAGACGAGCAAGTCGAAGGTCCGGGTGGACAAGTTTTACGAGGTTCAGGAGCAGGGGCCGCCGCCGGAAGAAGGCGAGATGGACCTGGTGGTTCCGCCGCCTCCGCAGTTGGGGAACCGGGTGGTCGAGCTGGAGGACGTGGGGTTGCAATACGGCGGCCGACGCCTGTTCTCCGGGATCTCGCTGCAGTTTGCCGGTGGGACACGCGTGGGCGTGACGGGTCGGAACGGGCTTGGGAAGACCTCGTTGCTGCGGGTGATCCTGGGCCAGACGCCGCCGACGGAGGGCGAGGTTCGGATCGGGGCATTGACGAAGTTCAACTACGTTGACCAGAGCCGGCTGCAGTTGCGGGAGGACCGCACGGCGCTGGAGGAGTTGAGCGATGGTTCGGAATGGGTGCAGTGGGGCGAGGAGAAGCTGTCGCTTCGGGGATACCTGCGTCGGTTCCTGTTCACGGACGACCGGCTGACGACGCCGGTGAAGCTGATGAGCGGTGGGGAGCGGAGCCGGTTGCTGCTGGCGCGGATCCTGAAGAAGGGCGGCAACTTCCTGGTGCTGGACGAGCCGACGAACGATCTCGACCTGCCGACGTTGCGGGTGCTGGAGGAGGCGCTGGTTTCTTTCCCGGGCTGCGTGCTGGTGGTGAGCCACGATCGGTATTTCCTGAATCGCGTCTGCACGAACATCGTGGCCTTCGAGGGCGAGGGCCGGGTGGCGACGAGCACGGGCAATTACGACTATTACCTCGAGAAGAAGCGCCGTGCGGCGGCCGAGGAGGCCGCGTGGGTGGCGGCACAGAAGGCGGCGGCGAAGAGCGGCGCGAAGCCAGCACCCAAGGCGGCACCGGTGGCCGCGCCCACCCCGGTTGCGGCCGCGCCGGCAGCCAAGGCGCGGAAGCTGAGTTACAAGGAGCAGCGCGAGTTGGACGGCATGGAAGCCGCGATCGGCGTGGCGGAGGGCAAGGTGGCGGAGATGGAGGGGCGCCTGGCTTCACCCGATTTCCACAAGTCGATCGGGGCAAAGGCTCCGCAGTTCATGTCGGAACTGGAGGCGGCGCGCGCGGAGGTGGCGCGGTTGTACGCGCGTTGGGAGGAGTTGGCGGGAGGCTGAGGGAAGGCGGCGCCGCGGGATGAGTGGTGGCGGGATGCCGACGGCTGGGTCAAGGCGCCGGGGTGCCGGCCGGGCGGGGGCTGGATCCGAAGCGAAGGTAGAGCGCGGGCAGCAGGAAAAGGTTGAGGAGTGTGGAGGTGGCCAGTCCGCCGAGGATGACGACGGCCATGGGATACTCGATCTCGTGGCCCGGAATGTCGCCGCGCCAGACCAGGGGAACGAGTGCGAGGCCGGCGGTTGCGGCGGTCATGAGGATCGGGGTGAGCCGCTCCTCGGCACCCCTTTGGACCAAACCGGGTCCGAAGGGAACGGACTCGTTCGCTTCGAGGTGGCGGAAGTGGCTGACGAGCATGATGCCGTTTCGGGCCGCGATGCCGATGACCGCGACGAATCCGACGAGGGATCCGAGGGAGAGGACTCCACCCTGGATCCAGGCGGCAAGGACGCCTCCGATCAGGGCGAACGGCAGGGTTCCGCCTACGAGGAGGGCCAACCGGAGCCGTTGGAAGTCGGCCAGGAGGAGAACAAAGATTCCAAGGACGGCGAGGGCTGACATCCAGGCGAGGCGTTGGCTGGATTGCTGGCGTTCCCGGTACTCGCCGAGGATCTCGGGGTGATGGCCGGCGGGGAATCGGATCTGGGCGAGTCGTTGCTCCAGTTCCCGGGCGACCGCGCCCAGGTCCCGTCCCGACACATTGCAGGTCACGTCGAGCCGGCGGGAGCCACCCTCGCGCTTGATCTCGTTTGGGGTTGGGACGATGGCCAGATCGGCGACGTCGCCGAGCCGGACTGCTGCGACGGCGCCGACGGCTCCCGGGAGGACGGAATCGATCAGGAGTCGGCGGAGGGCTTCGACATCGGTACGGGCCGAAGGTTTGCTCCAGACGGCGACGTTGTGGATCTTCTGATCCTCGAAGACTTCTCCCACGCGGCGGCCGCGCACGAGGGTGGAGACGGCGCGGAGGATCTGGGCTTCGGTGATGCCCCGGATGGCTGCCTGTTCGCGCAGCGGGGTGATCACGATCTGGGGCACGAGGGCCTGTTGCTCGACCTTGAGTGCGGAGATGCCGGGTACCGACTTGAACGATTCGGCCACCTCGGCGCCCTTGGCCCGCAATGTGGCCAGGTCCGGGCCGAAGATCCGCACGACGATGCTGGCGCCCTGTCCGGTCAGCACTTCCTTGATGCGCTCGCGGAGGTAGGTCAGCAGGTCGCGCTGGAGTCCGGGGTATCCATCCACGACGGACTGGACCTTCTTCACGGTGGAGGTGTAGTCGACGGAGGGGTCGATGGAGATCCAGAGCTCGGTGAAGTTGGGGCCCACGACCTCGTCGGCGACCTCGGCCCGTCCGATGTGTGCGCCGAGGTTTCGGACTCCGGGGATGGAGCGCAATTCCTTGCTGGCGGCGATGCTGATGCGGGTCATGGCCTCGAGGGAGGTGGCGGGTTTCTCGACCCAGTGCATGAGGAAATCGCGTTCCTTGAAGTTGGGGAGCAATTCCTCACCCATCCGGCGGGAGAGCCCCCAGGTGCCGGCCAGGGCGAGTGCCAGCGCGGTCAGCGCGGCGATCGGGTGGCCGAGCGGGAAGGGCAGGATCCTCCGGTAAGCCGACTTCAGGAGGCGGGCGACGGGCGGGTCGGTGTGGTGCCGGGTGGAATGGCCCGGGAGCATCAGGAGGGAGAGGGCGGGTGTGAGCGTCAGCGCGACGGCGAGAGACGCCAGGATGCAGAGGATGTAGCTGAAGGCGAGCGGCCTGAAGAAGGTGCCCATCAGGCCGTCGAGGAAGAACACCGGCAGGAAGACCATCACGACGATGGCGCTCGCGAAGACCACGGAACTCCGGACTTCGAGGGAGGCCTTGAGCACGACCTTGAACGCGGGGATCGGCTTGGGCAGCGACTGGTTGAGGCGCAGTCGGCGGAGGATGTTTTCGACGTCGATGATGGCGTCGTCGACGACTTCACCGAGGGCGATGACGAGTCCGGCGAGGACCATGGTGTTGAGGCTCTCGCCTCGGGCCCGGAGCACGAGGATGGCCGCGACGAGGGAGACGGGAATGGCCGTGATGCTGATGAACGCGGTTCGCCAGTCGTGGAGGAAGACTGCCAGGACCAGGATGACCAGGATGCATCCGAGCCAGAGGGCTTCGCCGAGGTTGTGGAGGCTGAGTTCGATGAACGTGGCAGGGCGGAAGATGGTGGAGTCGAGTTCGACGTCCGGCAGGGCGGGACGGAGTTCGGTGAGGATCCGTTCGACGCCGCGAGTGACGTCCAGGGTGTTGCCCCAGGGCTGCTTTTCCACGATGAGGAGCAGGCCGGGGCCGTCATTGATGACGCCATTGCCGATCGGTGCGGGGTTGCCGATGACGACGTCGGCGACGTCGCCAAGGCGGAGGGGAACACCGTTGCGGAACTCGAGGACACTCCGGGCCAGGTCGTCGGCTCCGGTAATGGTCCCGGCCTGACGGACGCCGAGGCGTTGGTTGGGCGTATCGACGAAGCCGCCGGCGCCGACGACGGTGGCTTCCCCAGCGGCGCGCACGACGGCGTCGAGGGAGACGTTGGCTGCGAGGAGTCGTTCCGGGTCGACGAGCACCTGGTACTCCCGGTCCCGCTGTCCCCAGATGGCGACGTTGGCGACGCCGGGAACCGACATGAGGCGCGGACGGATCGTCCACACGGCGAGTTCGCTCAGCTCGGTTTGCGACAGGACCTTCGAAGTGGCTCCGATCTTGAGAGCGCGGCTGAGCGACGAATAGGGCGACATCAGCACGGGGGTTCGTGCGACGAGCGGGAGCCGGGTCTGGGCGAGGCTCAGGCGTTCCTGAACGAGTTGGCGGGCCCGGAGCAGATCCGAGCCCTCCTGGAAGATCATGACCACGGAAGAGAGTCCCAGGACGGACTTCGACCGGATCGTCTTGAGCCAGGGGAGGCCGTTGAGGGCGTTTTCCAGAGGGACGGTCACCAGGGCGTCCACCTGTTCGGTCGAGAGCCCCGGAGCTTCGGTCTGGATTTCGGCCATGGGCGGCGCGAACTCGGGAAAGACGTCGAGGGGCGCCTTCCGGATGGCGGCGATGCCGGCCAGGACCAGGACGGTTGCGAGGGCGAGAACGAGAACGCGCATCTCGAGGGCCCAGGTGACGATCGATTTCAGCATGGCTACTTCCCGGGACCGAATTCGACTCCGAAGAGCTCTGCGGCGCCGTCCGTCACCACCCGGCTTCCGACCGGTGGGCCCGAGTCGAGTACGGCATTGGACCCGGTAACCTGGGCGACGCGGACCCGCGACCGGGTGAAGGTGTTGCTCCCCTTCATCAGGTAGACCCACTGCCCGCCGTGGAAATCATGCAGGACGGCGGACCACGGGGCGGTGAGGCGTTCGGTTGTGGAACCGAGTGCGGGGATGCGCACCTCGACCCGTTCGCCGGGTCGGCGGTCGCGCCCGGGATCATCGACGACGTAGTACCAGTCGAGAGTCAACGTGGCGGCGTTTGCCGTTGGCGGGGCATTGGTGACCCGATGGACCGGAATGCGGCGCTGGTTGCCGAGGATGGTCACCGTTGCCGCGGACACGGGATCGAGGCCCGGGACGTCGGAGGCGAGGACCGGGACGCGGATCCACCAGCGGCTTCCGGCTGCGCTGGCATCGAGGGCGGGACCGAGGAGGGCGCGGCGCGATGCGGATTGGTCGCGAGCTGCTCTGGCGATGCGGTGGGCGGCCTGGGCTTCCTCGACGGCGCGATCGCTTCCGGTCCGGGCGGCGAGCAAGCGCTCCGCGCGTTTGAGGGCAAGTTCAGCGGCGTCGAGTCGGGCCTGGGCCTGGGCGACGTCGCCTTCCGCGGTTGCCTGGAGGTCGGCGATCCGGATGAGTTCGGCCAGCGTCTGCGGTGGCGCGAGCAGTTGGAGTCCGCCGGACGGGGAACTGGCGGCCAACGGCGGGGTGATCTCGCCTCCGTAGAGGCGTTCTTCGGCGATGACCTGCCGACGGACTTCAGCCGTGGCGATGCCGAGCCGCCGGACGGCATCGGGCGTGAGCGACACGGTGGTCAGGTCGGCCTCACGGCGGGGATTGGTGACGGAGGCCTGGGGAGTACCGGTTGTCGGGGTGCCGCCCCCGTCGGCGGCCCAGGCAGCGAGGGAGGACAGGCAGAGGAGCCATCGGGCTTTGTTCATTTCCAGAGGGGCATTGGGGTTTGCAGGGCATCTTCGAGGGTGCTGGCGGCTGCGGCCGCCTGGAGCAGCGCCTGCTGGGCCGAGAGTTCGGCGACGAATTGCTCGGCGCGGCGTTGCAGGACTTCGAGTTCCGAGACTTCACCTGCGGCGAGCATGGACTCGGTCGCGGATGCCAAGGTCCGAAGTTCGTCCCGGATCCGCCCAGCGGAGTCCGCGCGCGACCGGGCGGCCCGGAACGATTCGTGCGCGAGGTCGATTTCGGCGATGGCCCGCGCCTGGACGGAATGGAATCGGGCGGATGCCTCAGCGCGGCGTCCCTCGGCTTCGGCGATGGGGCCGCGGCGTTGGTTGAGGATCGGCAGTTCAAACCCGATTCCCAGCATCCAGCGCTGGATGCTCTGGTCGAGCTTGTATCCCGGCCCGAGCCGGAGGTCGGGGTACTGGCGGGTGACTTCGAGTCGGAGTCGCTCCTCGTTGGCGGCGTAGTCTGCCAATGCAGCGAGGATGTCGACGCGGCGGGAGAGAGCCTTGCGACGAAGCTCCGCTGGCGGAGGAGCCTCCGGCATCCGGAGTGCATCCGAGAGGTTCAGGGGCACGCCCTCCAGAGCGGCGACAGGGATGCCAATGGCGGCCGCCAGGAGCGCCCGGGCGCGGACGGCCTGAAGATCCGCATCCAGGACGGCCAGTCGGGCCTGTTCGACACCGATCCGGGCCGTGGAAGCGTCCTGATCCGGAATGGCGCCGACCGCGACGCGGTCCTGCACGCGCTGCTGGATGACGGTGAGGTTGCTTGCCTGGGCGGTGGCAACCGACGTGATGGCAGTGGTGCTGGCGATGGCAATCAGGGCCCGGCGGATCTCGCCGCGGATCCGCCAAACCGCGGCCTCTCGTTCCAGTACGACCGTCCGAAGCCGTGCCGTGGCCTCGGCGATCCGGACGTCGCGCTTGCCTCCGGTCTCGATGGTTATGTCGACCCATGGCTCTATGATCCAGGGCGAGGCGCCCCGGAGGGAGCTGTTGTAGGCAGGCCGCAGCCACAGGACCGGGTTGGGGCGTTCGCCGGCAGTGACCATGCCAGAAGCGACGGTCTCGACGCGGGCGCGCAGCAGGGTGAGTTCAGGATTCAGCCAGCAAGCAGCTTCAGTGAGCTGCGCCAGATTCCAGGCGCCCTCCAGAGGGATGCCAGCCGCGTCCAGCCGAGCCAGCATCTCGGGGTCGTCGAGACGTCGCGCATCGAATGATTCGGCTGAAGTCGTTGCCGACAACGGGCGCGGTGAGTAGCGAGCGCAGGCGGTGAATCCGGCGAGTGCAAGGAGCGCCAGAAGGGACCGCCCAGACCGGTGTCGCGAGTCGTATCGGCGTGGAGCGGGCGGCGTCATCAATGGTACGGGAGCGATCATGGAGCAACGAATCAGCTGACCGTGCTACCTCTCAGGCTGAGCAGAGCCTATCGGCGGTTGATGAGCGTCCAAGCAGCATTTCGGGGAATGTCCGTTGAGCGCGACCGCGGGGCTGCAGGGCCGAAATTGGCCGGCGTCATTCCGGCACGGACGCGTGGACCGCGACGAAGTGACCGGTGCTGGAGGCGGTGGGCCAGTCTTGCATCCGTTCTGCGGCGAGCATCCAGCGGAGAAGGCGCTGGGCGGCGCCTTCGCGGAGGCGGAGGCATCGGCAGAGATGGAGCGTGAGGATTCGGGGCAGGTGCATGAGGTGGGCCATGTTGTGAACCTTCAGACCGAGCGCTTCGAGGGCCTGTCGAAGTTCGCGGGCGTTCATCGAGGGACCCACGCGGTACGGGAGCACCTGGGAATGTCCGAATGCTCCCGGTGGGAGGAGTCCACGAACGGCGATCAGTGGATTCGCTGGATTGTCGAGGGTGAGGAAGAGGTGCCCGCCCGGGGCGAGGACCCGCACGAGTTCGCGAAGCCCGAGCTAGAGTTCAGCCCGGGATTCGAAGTGGTCGAGCGTCGAGATGGAGACGATCCGATCGAAGGATTGATCCGGAAACGGGAGCGCGCGGGTATCGGCGATGCGCGCCTGCAGGGCGGGATGCCGGAGTGACGCGCGGGAAACGATGGAAGGCGAGACATCGATGCCGACGACGTGCTCCGAGGACCGGAGCAGATCGTCGGCGAGTCCATTGCCGAGCGCTTCCTCGAAGAGATCGGTCTTCAAGGTGCGCGCGAACCGGATCGGGCCGGTGCGGCGCAGGATCCAGGCTTGGTGGATGCGATCGCAGTAAGTCCGCCACAGCGGGATCTCGAAGGATGGGAGCCGTGCCTCGGCGAGGCTTTCCCAGTAAGTGGCTCCGGAAGCCTCCCGCATTCCGGCATCCGCCGCGCCGAGGGCGGGCTTGTCCGGGATGCGGGCGGGGTGGATCATCGAGGGAGGATCCTTTCGGAAACATGGTTCACGAGCAACCACGCGGGCATGCAGGTGTAGGGGCGACGCGAGGCTCGCGTTCGGCGCCGGGGAACTGGGATTTGCGGTGGCTGGCGGTCCGGATTTTGGGACGGACGATCCATCGTCGGCTGCTGTTGCTGGAGCGGTCCACGCTGGCTTCGGATGCGGCACCAGTGACGGGAGTGGGCGTGGCTCATGGCCGGTTGGGCGTGGCTCATGGCCGGTTGGGCGGAACGGAGGTCGATGAGTATGTCGCGATGCGGTTGGAGGAGGGGATGGGTGGTTGGCCCGGCACACAGGGATGGAATGGAGAAGGTGGAGAATTGGTGCGGCGACGAATGGCCGAGGGGGCGGAGTGTTTCGTAATCCGGAGCGGCGGGAAGATCGTCGCTTCCTGTTGGGCGATGCGGGAGGAGGGGAGGCTTGGATACCTCGGTTGCTGGTTGCGGGTGGGATCGAGGGGAGCCTGCCTGATCGACCTTCATACACAGCCCGAGTTCAGGAACCGGGGACTGGCACGCGGGCTGATTCCGGTGATCGCTTCCCACCTCCGGGGCCGCGGCATGGAGAGGTTTGTCGCGGCGATCCTGCCCGAGAACACCGCCAGTCTTCGGGCGATGCAGGCCGCCGGGTTCCGGGTGATGGGCCGGGCGGGGTACGTGGGTGTCGGGCGCTGGCGGCGCTATTTCTGTGAAGGGCGTGACGTCGGCGTGAGGCGCTTCAAGCGTGAGGAGAAGTGAGCGGCAGGGCCACGAACGGGATCGGCTTCCCGGAAGGGGATGGTTCGATGTGGTGGGTGAGTTCGATCGAGATCCGGGCCCGGTTGCCGACGGCCGATGTGGCGGCTGTTTCCAGAAGGTTGAGTTCCTGCCCGGTGGGCGGTTGCAGGGCAACGATGCGAAGCACCAGGAGTCGTCGGGCGCTCTGCACCAGTTGGACCTGTCGGATCCAGCGGAACTGGGGGCGGATGGCGTTGATGATTTCCCATGGATGAAGCCACGCGTCGTGACCGAGCGGGAAACGGTCGATCGTGCGTCCCTGCACGGACAGCAGTGTCGAGAACGGCGCGCCGCACGGGCACCGGTCCGGGCCACGGACGGCCAGGTCCCCAATCCGGTATCGGATGAAGGGCATGGCGTAGGAAAAGAGACTGGTGGCGACGACCTCGCCGGACTCGCCCGGTGCGGCGGGGGTGTTGTCCGGCCGGAGGACCTCGATCCGATGGGCATCGTCGCAGACGTGGTAGGTGTCGGCTCCGGCGGGGCAGCGCGAGGCGAGGAGGTTCAGTTCGTTGGCTCCGTAGAGGTCGAGGATCGGGGCGCCGAGGGTGCTGATGCGGGCGCGGAGCGGTTCGGTCAGGAGTTCGCCGCCCGTGGCGACGAAGCGGAGCGGGATGTGGATTCCCTGCTTCGCCCATTGGTCGGCGAGCAGCGCGATGGCGCTCGACATGCCGGCGATGGCCTGTGGGCGGAAGTCGAGGGTGGCGCGGGCCATGCCGGGATCTCCGACGGCATCGAACACCTGCTGCCGGCACAGACCAAGACGTGCGGCGAGGCGCTGGAGGAATTGGTTGTCGCTTGGGTCCTGGGCGCGATGGAAGTAGAGGATGGCGAGGCGATCTGAGGTGCGGAGTCCGAACTCCCTCCAGGCGCGCCAACGGAAGGCGTTGAGGAGTCGTTCCTCGAACCAGGTCCGCTTGACGGTCAGGCGCTCGCCGGTCGAGCCGCTGGTCGAGCGGTCGAGCAGCCAGCGTGGGTTGGCGTTCTGGGCGATCCGATCCGTGGCATCCACCTGCTGGCAGTCGCGGCGACTGAAGATCGGCACGCGTTGGAAGTCCTCGGAGCACTGGATCGAAGCCGGGTCGATGCCGGCGCGGGCAAAGGCATCGCGGAAGAAGGGAACCTGGGTCTGGGCGTGATGCAGCAGTCGGGTCAGGTGGGACTGCTGGTGCCGGGCGAGGTTTTCCGGCGTGAACGGTGTCGTGCGGAATCCGGGGTGAGCGAACATCCGGCCGAGGTCGAAACCGTGCAGGAGGCCGCTCATCGGACAGGAGGCGGGCTTCGGAACCGGGTGAGGGTTTGCTCGTAGAGGTCCAGGTAGCGGGGCACGACGTGGTCGGGCGAGAACAGATCGCGGGCCCGACGCCGCCCCTTCTCCGCGAGGGCGTCCGCGAGGTCGGGGTTCTTCAGCAGTTCGAGGATTGCGTCGGTCATGGCGTGAAGATCACCGACGGGGAGGAGTCGTCCGGTGACACCGTCCTCGACGACTTCGGGGAGACCGCCGGCGTGACTGGCGACCACGGCAAGTCCAGTGGCCATGGCTTCTAGGGCCGCCATTCCGAAGGCCTCCGTCTGGCTCGGAAGCAGCAGGATGTCAGCTGCCGCCAACCAGCCTGCCACGTCGTGCTGCTCGCCGACGAAGTCGACGCGGGATGCGAGTCCCAGGGATCGGGCGAGTTCCCGTGCGGCGGGTAGGTCCGGGCCTTGACCGACCATGAGGAGTCGGCAGGGGTGACGGTGACGGACCAGGTCGAGGATGCGGATGCAGTCCGTCGCACGCTTCACGGGGCGGAAGTTCGATACGTGAACCAGCACGGCCTCTTGGCGGTCGTTGTTGGATCGAGGGCGCCTTTGGGCGGTGTGGGTGGGTGGGAGGAACGTCGGGTCGATGAAGTTGGGGATGACCGGTACCGGAGGGAGACTGAACAGGGAGGAGGCTTCGTGGGCGAGCGAGTGGGAGACGGCGGTGACGGCGTCGCTGCCAGTGATGGCGAGTCGGGCAATGGCGCTGAATTCGGGATCGCGGCCGAGCGTGGTGACGTCGGTGCCGTGGAGGGTTGTGATGACTGGAAGTGGTTTTTGGCAGCGGACCATTTCGCGGGCGAGTTGCGCGCTGATGGCGTGGGGCACCGAGTAGTGGGCGTGGAGGAGGTCGAGGCCTTCCTCCAGGCTGATGCGCGCCACGGCGGCGGCGAATTCGAGGGTCGGGAGCCGTTCGCTGGCGACGGGCAGGGCCAGCGGAGGGACCGCGTGAAACCGGACGTTGGCGGGAGCAGGGTTGAGTCTCGCTGGCTGGGAGCGGCCGATGACGTGGACGGCATGGCCCCGGGCTCCGAGTTGGCGCGCCAGTTCGCAGGCGACGGTCGCGCTCCCGCCGATCCCGGTGTGGCAGATGATTCCGATCCGGATCACGGCAGGATGTCCATGGGGCCTGAGAGCAACCGGACAGGATCCTCAACGGACAGGATTCCGCGGGTCACGAAGGCTTCGCCGTAACGGGCCTGGATGAGTGTGCCGTAGTAGCGGTGGATTGCGTCCAGGCGATCGAGGTGGTCTGGCGAGGAAACAGCCGAGGCTGGGGCTGCCGAGGCGGCATCGTGGAGTTGGGAGCGATGGCAGCGGATGGCTTCGTCCTTCTTCGAGGCCCATGCCGAGATGTCGACGATGAAGGTCGGTTGGACGGAGTGAGGGAGGCCGAAGTGGGCGACGCGGCCGGGGCGGTGCCGTAACAGGGATGGGACGGGTTGCCAGTTGGCAAGGCCGGCGAGATAGGCGGCGGCGGTGACGATCCGGGCCGTGGCGACGTGGTCCGGGTGGGGTTGGTCCCAGTGGTGGGTCAGGACGAGTCGGGGCTGAAGACGGCGGAAGGCGAGGGCGACGGCAGTGCGGGTTGCGAGCGTGTCGGCGAGTTGGCCGTCCCCGAGGTCGAGGCAGGATCGATGGCGGAGTCCGAGGACGCGGGCGGCGGCCTCGGCTTCGGCGGCACGGATTTCCGGGGTTCCCCGGGTGGCCGACTCGCCGCGGGTCAGGTCCAGGATTCCCGTGGAATATCCGAGGGATGCGAGGTGAAGGAGGGTGCCGCCGGCGTGGAATTCCACGTCATCCGGGTGGGCGCCCACCGCGAGGACATCCACCGTGGTAGTCGGTTGCATGCGGAGAGTATTGGACGGAGGCAGGGGGTGATGTCGACGCGCGGAGACGCGGAGGCGCGGAGGTGATCGGGGTAGATCGCGAACGACGCCCATGGGACAGGGCGCGACGGAGACGTTTCAAGCCTGAGTCAGTGCCATCAGAAAGTCGCGGAGCGCCGAGACCATTTGGGACAAGGGCAGCTTGAACCAGTCGTCACTTTCGAGGGTTGCTTGCGTTGGTTTGCCTGGTCTGAGCACGGAACCCATGGCGTGGAGAAGCGACTGCCGAAGGATAAACAGGTGCAAGCGCTGCGGGCGGGATTTATGATCGCGTTCGATTTGCGGTACCAAATGCCAAGCCAACAACCCATTGCCGGCGGGTCGGATCGTTCCCAACAGGCGAGTTCGATCGTGGCCGATTCTGGGGTGGGTGGCATGCGAAGGGGCTGAAGATGCCAACGGAAGCGGATACCTGCCGACTCCTGGTCACACCCAAGCTTCAATCAGCTGGGTGGGACAACGCTCCGCACTCCATTGCGGAGCAGCGGACGTTCACCGATGGACGGATAGTGGTTCGAGGTACTCGGGCCAGTCGTCGGCCCGCGAAGCGCGCTGATTACCTGCTCCGGTACACGCGGGATTTCCCGATTGCGGTGGTGGAGGCCAAGGCCGAGCACCTGCCGGCGGCCACGGGGATGCAGCAGGCAAAGGACTACGCGCAGATCCTTGGACTCCAGTTTGCCTATGCCACGAACGGTCAGGAGATCCTGGAGTTCGACTTCCTTACGGGGTGCGAGCGCTCCATCGCCGGCTTCCCTACCCCGAGGGAGTTGTGGGCGCGTCTTCCGGTTCCGGCCGGGCTCAGTTCTGCCACGGCGGATCATCTGCTGGCGCCGTTCAACCTGAGTGCAGGGAAGGAACCGAGGTACTATCAGGTCATCGCGATCGATCGGTCGATCGAGGCCATCCTGCAGGGACGGAGGCGCGTCCTGCTGACCATGGCGACCGGCACAGGCAAGACTGTGGTGGCATTCCAGATCTGCTGGAAGCTTTGGTCCTCCCGGTGGAACGCGAAAGGTGACCCCACCCGCAAACCCCGGATCCTTTACCTGGCTGACCGCAACTTCCTGGTGGACGATCCGAAGGACAAGACCTTCTCCGTGTTTGGTGATGCCCGCTACAAGATCGAGGGAGGTGAGGTCACTCATGGCAGGGAGGTCTACTTCGCGACCTACCAGTCGATCGCCGAGGACAAGAACCGCCCCGGGCTCTACAGGCAGTTCGCTCCCGATTTCTTCGACCTGATCATCGTGGACGAGTGCCATCGGGGAAGTGCGAAGGATGGATCCAACTGGCGTGAGATCCTTGAGTACTTCTCTCCGGCTTATCAGTTGGGGATGACGGCGACGCCAAAGCGGGACGAAAACCGCGACACCTACCTGTACTTCGGCAACCCGGTCTATCAGTACAGCCTCAAGCAGGGCATCGATGATGGCTTCCTCGCGCCGTATCGGGTGCATCGTATTGTCACCCAGTGGGACGCCGCGGGCTGGCGTCCCAGCAAGGATGACCTCGACCGCTACGGCAGGCAGATTCCAGACGAGGTCTACGTTACGGGTGACTTCGAACGTAGGGTGGCGCTCCGTGCGCGGACGCAGGCTGTGGCGCGTCACCTGACCGACTTCCTCAAGAAGTCCGATCGCTTCGCCAAGACGATTGTCTTCTGTGTCGACCAGGAGCACGCCTCGGAAATGCGTATCGCCCTCAACAACCTGAATGCCGACCTGGTCCGAAGCCATCCGGACTACGTGTGCCGTGTGACTGCGGACGAGGGCGACGTAGGGCGCGGGCACATGCAGCGGTTCCAGGATCCCGAAACGCGGACGCCCGTTATCCTCACCACGTCCCAGTTGCTGACCACCGGACTTGACGCGCCGACGTGTCGGAATGTCGTGCTCGTGCGGTTGGTCAACTCGATGGTCGAGTTCAAGCAGATCATCGGGCGGGGCACCCGGGTGCGGGACGAGTACGGCAAGCTGTGGTTCAACATCCTCGACTACACGGGGACGGCCACGAGGAACTTTGCGGACACCGCCTTCGATGGGGATCCCGCCTTCGCGACGCAGGAAGAGATCGATGAGCACGGCAGGACCCGAGACACCGAGGTGGTCACTCCCGAGGAGCGGGATGATGACGATGCCAGTGCAAACGATCCTTCCCATGGCCAGGGTGGAGGTGGGCGGCTGGTTGATGGACCGTCGACCGCGGCTCGCAAGTTCTACTTCGACGGCGGTCATGTGGAGATTGCTGCCGAGCTCGTCCACGAACTGGACGCGGACGGCAATCAGCTCCGAGTGGTGAAGCTGACGGAGTACACCGCGGAAAAGGTCCGGACCCTCTGCACGGGTGCGGAAGACCTGCGTGCCCGGTGGGCTGATGCCGGGCAACGAGGAGAGATCCTCCAGCAGTTGGCCGAGCGCGGGATCGACTTTGCCTCGGTGGCTGCGCAGGCCGGCCAACCCGATGCCGATCCCTTCGATCTCCTCTGTCATTGCGCCTTCCAGGCACCGCTCCTCACGCGGCGGCAGCGCGCGAATCGGGCGAAGGCAAGGCAGGCGGCGATGTTTGATTACCTGCGGCCGGAAGCCCGGGAGATCCTGAGTGAACTCGTTGAGAAGTATGCTGCCGACGGCGAATTGCAGTTTGTCCTGCCGGATGTCCTGAAGATTTCCCCGATCTCGCGTCACGGATCGGTGGGCGAGATCGTGAACGTGTTCGGCGGGCCGGACGAGTTGCGAACGGCAGTCCACCGGTTGCAGGAGCTGTTGTATGCCCCCTGATTGCGGGCGGTGCTACATCATCGCCGGACCCAACGGGGCGGGGAAGACCACCTTCGCCATGGAGTTCCTGCCGCTGTATGCGCAGTGCCGGAACTTCATCAATCCGGACCTCCTGGCCCGGGCCTATTCGCCCTTCGACCCGGATGCTGGGCTCTTTCGTGCCGGGCGGACGGTGCTGGAACGGATCGCAGAGTTCACGGAGGCGCAGAAGGATTTTGCCTTCGAGACGACGCTGTCGGGGCGTGGCTATGTACCCGTGCTGCGGCGAGTCAAGGAGGCGGGCTTCCAACTTCACCTGTTCTACCTGTGGCTGCCCAGTCCGGAGCTGGCGCTGATGCGGATCCGCGACCGGGTTGAGGCCGGAGGACACAACGTGCCGGAACGCGATGTCCGGAGACGCTTCGAGCGGACGATCGGCAATCTGTTCTCGCTGTACCACCCGTTGCTCGACACCCTTCATTTCTTCGATAACTCCTCTTCGAGACCGCGGTTGATTTTCAAGGAGGAGGCGGGCCGGTTGACCATTCTGGAACCCGTCCTTTACGAGACCCTGCGAAAGCACATTGCGCCATGAGCACCCCGGAAACGCCCAGCCTGACGGATCAGGCGATGGAAGCCCTCGCCAATGCGGTGGCCAAGGTCGTCGACGAACATCGGCGTCAGGGCAGACCCTTGGCGGTCTGGCATGAGGGAAAGGCCGTCTGGGTTGCTGCTCCAGAGTTGGGTGCGTTGCAGGAAGCCGCCGTACCCTGGCGGCCGTCTGGCGTGGAACCGCGGCCCTGAAGCTCTTCACCCCGTTCATGTCCTCCCCCACCACTGCCCAATCCCTCGGCGCCCTTCTCAAGTCCGCACGCGACATCATGCGGAAGGACAAGGGGCTGAACGGCGACCTCGACCGGTTGCCGATGCTGACCTGGATCATGTTCCTGAAGTTCCTCGACGATCTGGAGCTCCAGCGGGAAGGCGAGGCAAAGCTGGCCGGGAAGAAGTTCAAGCCAGCCATCGAGCCTCCTTACCGATGGCGGGACTGGGCCGCCCGTTCCGACGGGATCACTGGCGATGAATTGTTGAGCTTCATCAACAACGAGGAGGCCACACGGCCGGACGGTACGCGCGGCGCAGGCCTGTTCCGATACCTCCGGACGCTGGCCAGCGTCACCGGCGATGACCGCCGCGATGTCATCGCCACCGTGTTCAAGGGTGTCGACAGCCGCATGAGGAGTGGTTACCTGCTGCGCGATGTCATCAACAAGATCGCCGGCATCCATTTCACCGCGAGTGAGGAGTTGCACACCTTGGGTGCGCTGTACGAGTCGATGCTCCGCGAGATGCGGGATGCGGCGGGTGATTCGGGTGAGTTCTACACCCCGCGGCCCGTGGTCCGGTTCATGGTGACGGTCACCGACCCGCGACTCGGGGAAGTGCTTCTGGATCCGGCCGGTGGCACCGGAGGCTTCCTGGTCGAGGGCTACCAGCATCTGGCGAAGCAGGTGAAGACAGTCGCGGATCGCCGGGTGCTCCAGGAACGATCGATCCTCGGATGCGAGCCCAAGCCCCTGCCGTACCTGCTGTGCCAGATGAACCTGCTCCTGCACGGGCTCGACGCGCCGCAGATCGATCCCGGCAATGCCCTCCGGCACAAGCTGACGGATATCGGTGAGCGCGACCGCGTGGATGTGATCGTCACCAACCCACCGTTTGGCGGGGAGGAGGAGAAGGGAATCCAGGGCAACTTCCCGGGCGACCGGCAGACGGCCGAGACCGCCCTGCTGTTCCTTCAGTTGATCATGCGGAAGCTGCGCCGATCCCCCACCGCCGCCGGCAGGACCGCACGGGCGGCTGTCGTGGTTCCCAACGGCACCCTGTTCGGGGACGGCGTCTGCGCTCGGATCAAGGAGGACCTGCTCCGCGAGTTCAACCTGCACACCATCGTGCGGCTCCCCAACGGCGTCTTCGCCCCCTACACCAGCATTCCCACCAATCTTCTCTTCTTCGATCGCTCGGGTCCGACCCGCGAGGTCTGGTACTATGAGCAACCGCTCCCGGAGGGACGGAAGAACTACACCAAGACCGCTCCCATCCAGTTCGAGGAGTTCGCCGGGCTCCTCGACTGGTGGAACCAACGGACGGAGAACGAACGCGCCTGGAAGGTCCCTGCTGCCGACCTCCTCGCCAACGGCTGCAACCTCGACCGCAAGAACCCGCACGCCAAGGAGGACATCGCCCACCTGCCTCCCGAACAGATCGCCGCCGGCATCCTCCTGAAGGAACGCCGCATCGCGGAGATCATGGGCAACATCCAGAAACTCCTCGCGAAGACCGGCAAATGAACTCGTGGCCAAGGGTTAGGCTGGGGGAGGTGCTGGAGCACCGGAAGCAGTTTGTTACTATCGATGATCTAACAATCTACAGGCGGCCACGGGTCCAGTTGCATGCACAAGGCATCGTCTTAAGGGATGAGGTGCCTGGTGCGCTCATTAAGACCAAGGCTCAGCAGGTTTGCCGATACGGTGAATTCCTGGTCGCTGAGATCGACGCCAAGGTTGGTGGTTTTGGTATCGTGCCGGAGTCGATGGACGGATCCATCGTGAGCAGCCACTACTTCCTTTTCGTGGTGGACGAATCGAAGCTCGATCGCCGCTTCCTGAGCTATTTCATCCGGACCCGTTTTTTTCGCGACCAAGTGTCGGCTAAGGGCTCTACCAACTACTCGGCGATTCGTCCGGCCCATGTCCTGGCCTACCAAATCCCCCTCCCCCCCCTGGCGGAGCAGCGGCGGGTGGTGGCTCGGATCGAGGAGTTGGCCGCCCAGATCGAGGAGGCGAGACGTCTTCGTCTGGAAGCCGTGGAGGAGGGGGAGGGGTTGATGGTCGCTTACACCACAAGAGCGATTGGGAGATTGCTCGACGGTGGGTGTCAACCGCTGGAGACCCTCGGTATCGGGGGAGCCAATCCAATCCAGATCGGGCCCTTTGGAGCTCAGCTGCAAAGTGCCGAATTCGTAGCGGAAGGGGTTCCGGTCTTGAATGTCGGAAACGTGTGGCCCGATGGCCTTCGTTTAGATCGCCTGACCTTCGTCACTGAGGAGAAGGCGCATCAACTTCGTCGCTACTCTGTTAAGGCAGGGGACCTCTTGTTCGCTCGGTCTGGCGCGACGCTTGGCAAAGTTTGCCTGGTCCCAGTTCGATGTGAATCATGGCTGATGACTGGCCATCTCTTTCGTGTGCGATTCGATCCCGCGAGGGTTTTCAACAGATTTGCTTTTGGGGCGCTTCGCGGATCTCTCCAGATTCAAGAGCAAGTCTTTGGGCAGATTCGAGGAGCCACGCGCCCTGGGTACAACACGACGCTACTTGGGAATGTGCGACTACCCATCCCCCCACTCCCTGAACAGCGCCGAATCGTCGCTGAGTTGGATGCGTTGCAGTCCCAAGTCGACTCCCTGAAGCGGTTGCAGGGGGAGACGGAAGCGGAGTTGGAGGCGTTGCTTCCTGCGATCTTGGACCGGGCATTTCGTGGGGAGTTGTGAAATCCCCGCGCAGGCGTTGCCGAAGGGTGATGCCCGTGGTTGCCTTGTGGGATGATTGGGATTCGGCCTGGGCGCGGGTTGGTCGTGTGCGGGATGCTGCTGCTTGGGGTGGCTGGTGCCGCTCCGGCGCAGGCACAGGTCGACGTCGTTGCTGGACCTGTCGTGAATCCGGCGAACGAACATGAGTACTTCCTGCTTTCGCCGGGTGGCTGGCGTGAGTCGGAGGCGCTTGCGATCGCCTTGGGCGGGCATCTGGTGACGATTGATGACGCCGCGGAGCAGGCATGGGTCTTCGACACGTTCGGTGCGTGGGGCGGGATCCGGCGAAGTCTGTGGATCGGGCTGAATGACTCGGCGCAGGAGGGAGAGTTCGTCTGGGCGGATGGATCTTTGACGGGCTATTCGAACTGGCTGCCCGGGCAGCCGGACAACAGCCCGGTCACCAACGGCGAGGACTACGTTCACCTGCTGAACACCGGGAACGAGTATGGGCATCCCGGCGGATTC
>CAIMMI010000266.1 GCA_903842505.1 uncultured Verrucomicrobiota bacterium
CGACGGCGTAGATCGGCCTCCTTCGCGCGTCATGGATGGTCTCATTGGTGATGCCGAGCGGACTTTCGATCAGCGTACGATCGAGGATCAGCGTCCCCGTGCCTTCCGGATAGCTGGAGCCAGGGCGCAACTCGTGATGGAAGCGGACTGTGCCCGACGAGGCCCGACTCTCGACCAAGCGACCCAGTCCATCGCTGAAGTTGGTCGTGATCAACCCACGGCTGTCTGTCGCCACAACCCTCACCGTCGCGATGTTCGAACTTGCCCCACCACGATAGGTCCAGGGAAGGGTCACATTCCATGCCTCAACGACCACATTCGTGGAAACCGCGTTGGTCGCGAAGTATTCGACCGTGGTGACGGTCCACCCGTTCGTTTGGCCTCCGGAAGTACTGGCAGAATAGCTCGTCGCAAACCGCTGCCCTGAGGGAAGCGTCCGCTCCGTCACCCGGCCTGCGGAGTCATGGCTCCAATCGACCGCTTCGCCGAGCGGGTTGAACTGCCGGGTCAGACGCCCGCCGGTGTACTGGAAGCTGTTCGTCCGGCCGAGGACATCCACATGCGAGGTGGCCAGCATCCCCGTGGTGTCATACGTCCAGGTCTGGGTACGGGTCTGATAGCCGGTTCCGTCGTGCCATCGCTCGGTGGTCGAGAGCGGATTCCCCACGGCATTCCGCACGAGCGACTGCGACCAGGTCGTCCCGTCGGGCATCAGTCGCGCGATGAGGGATGGCATCACACTGTTGGTGCCGCGCTCATGGCGAATGACGCCGTTCGCATCCGTGGGCTTACCATCGTAGTCGTACCACGTCACCGCCCCGGGGTTGTTGGTGAGGCCCGTGGGGCTGGGCAACTGCTCCCACGACAAGGTGTCGAAGTGGGTCGGCTCAGCACCGCTCACCGCCAGCCAGTGCCGCGTCGTCCCGCGGACGAAGTGGTTGTAGTTCCAGTTGGTTGGAGACGTGGAAGAGATGGCGGCGAACTGCTGGGCATTCCAGTGAACGGTGTTCCTTGCGCCCCGCTCCAGGACATCCAGGGAGTTTGTGTTCACCTGCGGAACCGCCGGGAAAGGCGGGTAGTCCGCGTTCTCCGTCAATCTCGCCCAGGCCTCAACACTGCCGTCCGGACGGGTCACCTTCACCAGCTTGGCCACATACCCGGACGCGGGATACTCGAACTCGATGGTGGTCTTGCCGTAGGGCGTCAGAACCTCCTGGATGATCGGCGTGAACAGTTCGGGATCCTCGACATAGTTGAACTCACTGCGGACGCCGGAGGGATCCGTGATGGAGGTCAGGTTCCACTGATTGATCGGGAAGGTGTCCGCACGCTCACCATAGCCAAACACCACCTGCCTGCCATCCGAGGCAGACATGCTGATGGGGCGCACCGGTCCATCCGGCAAGAGGTCATAGGTGACAGTGACCTGCAGGCCGTCCGCCATCGTGAGGACAGACGCCCGGGCATATTCATCGTACCCCACCCGATGCTCGATACCGTCCGCTCCCCCGATGGCAACCAGTCGGTAGTGGTCGAGGGAATCATCGCGAAACTCGTACCGGAGGTAGCTGCCATCCGGCCGGGTCAGCCGAAGTTGCTGCGGTGGGCCTCCCCCCTCGGGGAAGTCCAGCAGCTCGGCCTGATTCCGGCTCCGATAGTTGAACGATGTGTTGCTGGTTCGTTCTCCGAACTCATCCAGCGGAAACTCGAAACCTGCCGCCCCGCCACCGGGCAGATTGACCGACAGAACCGCTCCGCCCGAAGTGAAGATCGCCCGGGACTCCCACGGCGCCCGCCACCGGCCCGAGTCATCCATCGGATTCCCTGCAAAATAGTGAAACGTCGTCCACTGCTGGAGGGAATGGTTTGCAAATCGGAGCGGGAAGGCAGGGCCTGATGAGCCCGCGCCGGCCCTCTGCATCAGGGGCTGATCCTGCGTCCAGGGATGGAGGAACGGAGACGAGACTCGGACTGCAGCCGCGCCTTCATCATCACCGCAATCCTTGGATCCGGGAGGGCAATCACAGGTTTCGCAGGGCTGGTCCTCATCCGTATTGGGGCTCGGCGGATGGCACTTCCCACGAAAGCTGGCGGCATCGGCATCAGTCATGAGCCTTCCAGCTACATTCGGAATCCGACTGGCCGACTCTTCTGGGACCAATACACAGCCCGACGCTTCCCGCGCCAGTTCGGCGGGCGTTACGTACACAACGCCGTGTCTGGCCAGGGGATCCACGACCCGGATAAACGGTCCCGAACGGGAAGTGGCGAAGACAAAGTGGTCGGCGGCGAGGTGGAC
>CAIMMI010000267.1 GCA_903842505.1 uncultured Verrucomicrobiota bacterium
ATACGGGCCCTGCCATTGCGGTACGAGTTTCTGTCCATCTTCTGCGTTGCGAGTGTAGCGCTCCACCTTGTAGTACACGTAGGATCCGACCTCGTAGATCGGCGGGGTGCGCACCGAGCGTGGTCCCAGTTCGCGTCGCTTGTGGTCTTCGTCCTCGATCGTAGCCCGGATCTTGTTTGCGAGCTCCAGTCGCTGCCGCAGAGTTTCAACCCATGGACCGTGCACTGTCGCGACACCGGAGGTGTCCAGGGCGCGGTCGTCGAAAGTGCGCGCTTGCCTCCCGTGTTCGATGTAGAAAGGCGTGTAGCCCGTTCCAGAGCAGACCGAAGTGTTCAAGGTCCACACCACCCAAGGCAGCCGCTCGTCCCACGACGCATGATGCTCGAGCCCTGCCAAGTTGCACGTGAGCATCTGCAGTATCGACTGTATGGTGCGCTCCACGAGTCCGCTGGCGTTGTGCTGGTAAGGCGCCATGGAGACTTTCTCGATCCCCAGCCGCTTGTACACTTGAGCTGCCAAGAGCGACAGCAGGTTACCTCCGCGGTCGGAAAACAAAAACTGTGGCGTTCCTCGCGTCTGAAGCAAGATGAGGAGCGCATCCAAGACGCACTGCGTAGTGTTGTCTCTCATGGGAATGGCACATACCCATCGGCTGCTGCGGTCCACCGCGACAAGTACGTACTTGTAGCCCTGCTTGGTCTCCGGTAGGCGGCCGAGGATGTCCACGACGTACTGTTCACCTGGGATCATGGCACGCTCGAACCGGCCCGTCGACTCCGGGATCGCCGCCGTCGAAGTCCGAACGCTTTTGCAGACGTGGCACATGTCCGTGTAGACCTTGCAGTCCGACGCCAACGTCGGCCACCAGTAAGCCTTCGAGACCGCCTCGATGACCGTATGCACTCCGCTGTGCATGCTGTCGTGGTACAGAGAGATCACCGCCTTCCGCAGGCCTTCGGGCACGCATGGCACACCGTGCTCAGGCGCGTCAGTCGGTGCCCTGGTGCGCCGTGTACCGCGCTGCTGCGTGCGGCCCCGTCTCAACAGCCCCGCAGCATCGATCCAGCATTCAGCTGCGAAGTCCCGTAGCGACGCCTGTGCCCCTGGCAACTTGGACTGTAGCCAGAGTTCGTGGCGCTCGCTCTCGGGGGTCTCCAGCACGCGGAACACCTCGCCTAGTAGCGGATCAGCACGCTGCTGCTCAGCCAGGTGCGGGATAGCTAGCTGCGCCGGAAGTAGCGGCCGTTGCCCGACAGTAGGTGCGGGAGCTTCGTCGATTGTGGCGCATACCATCGGTTCCCGACCTTCTGCAGTATCGCAGATGCCCGTTGCTGCCAGTGCCTCTAGCCACGCGTGCTCCGGGTCGTCGGGTACCGTGCTGGGTGCCGCCGGCTGCAGCAGCTGGTTCACCTTGTTCCACTTGTAGAGCTCTTGCAAGTCCGCGGAGCATCTGTCGTTCGGGATATTAGGCGACCATGCAAAGGCGTGGGTGCGCCGCACCGCGTCGATCTCCTGCGGGCTGAGGTGCGTGTCCTCATCGACACAGGGAACCCGGGTGCCGTTGCCGTTGTCCCGCATCGTGACCGCCATGCAGAGATAGAGGTCGTCGTCCCCACCTTCTTGAAGCGTTGCCGCCACCCGTAGGCTTGAGTCCGTGCCCTCGTTGACGCCAAGCACTTGAGCCCCGTCTGGGACGGTGCCCATCGTGTCCGTTAGCCGCGAGAGCGCATCTGCTCCTCCATTTTCTTCGCCCTTTCGGTACACGAGGTTGTGGCTGCCGTACATGGTCATCTCCAGAGCCCACCGCATGAGTTGGCGGTTCGCCGGTGTCGCCGTGTCGTTCATGGACTTGAGGTAGGTGAGGGCCTTGTGGTCCACCACCAGCGTGAACGGGATGCCCGGGATAAGAGCCCATTTAAACGTGCGCAGCGCGTGGATCAGGCCGTAGGCCTCAATTCTGCTGACGTCCCAAGCGCGTTGTTGGTGTGTTAAGGCCTTGCTCGTGTAGGCCACCGGCCGGAACGTGCCCGGCGGCGCGTCCGGATCCTCTTGCTCCAGAATGGCGCCGACTCCGCCCGGATCCACGCAGCCGTCTGACGCGATGCGGAAAGGCCGGGTGAAGTCCGGGTGAATGAGTGGCCCGTTCGGCGGTCCTTGCTGCAGCGCTTTCACCAAAGCTTCGCGCGCGGTCTCGCATTCCCGTGTCCACAACACCTTCTTGCTGGTTTTGCCCGCCTCAATGGCGTCGCGTATCGGCGTTGTGAGCTGGGCATATCCCTGGATGTACTGGCGGTAGTAGCCCACGAGGCCGAGGAAGGACTGCGCCTGCTTCACCGTGGCGATGTTGCGGAACGTCTCGACCTTGTTGGTGTACTCCGGGCAGGGGGAGACGCCCTTGCCGTCGACCATGTGCCCGAGTAGCTTCACCTTCGTCCGGAAGAACTTGCACTTATCCGCCCGCAGCGTGAAGCCATGGTACTTCAGCTTCCGCAAGAAGGCCAGAACCGCTTGCAGGTGCTCTCGCCAGCCGCCGCTCGTCGTTACAATGGTGAAGTCGTCCAAATAACACAGATAGCGCCGCACCTTGGTGTTCGCACACACCGGGAACTCGTTAGGTTGCTCCGATGCTTCCGAGCATAGCCATTCCGCCACCATCTGAAACGCAGCTGGAGCATCTCGGTGTCCCATAGGCATGACTTTCCACACCATCGTTCCAAGGCCAGGGCACGTGAACGCAGTCTGCGGGCGGTCCTCCTTCGCGATCGGTAGC
>CAIMMI010000268.1 GCA_903842505.1 uncultured Verrucomicrobiota bacterium
ACACCCACCCACGGCTCACGCCGTGGGCTATCGTCTTTCGGCCCTCCGGGCCTGGAGCGGACGGGTGTCAGGTGCGGAGCACCGTAAGAACTTAGCTGTCTCCATGCGGTAAGGATCTCACGCGGAGCCGCGGAGCCCGCGGAGTGTTGGGTGCCGAACATTTCGACGCCGGCGACCGTTCACCAAAAGGTGACTGCCTCGCCTTCCATCCAACGGTCCTTTCTCCGCGGCTCCGCGGCTCCGCGTGAAACTGCCTTCGCTTTCAACCGCATGGATACGGCTTAGCCCACGGCGTCAGCCGTGGGACCCGGCGGTAAGGGAAACCAGCCCCGGACGGGGCGGCAGAGGCGCAGGGGAGGCGTTGCCGATGGCGCGACTTTTCAGATTCAAGTTTCAAGCTGCGTACTCGTACCCGTACTCAGTCCGCAGGGCGGTACTCGTACTCGATCGGGAGAGGGACTGTCGGCTGTTGAGAGGGTTCATTGGCTCGAGTACGAGTACGAGTACGAGTACCCCTCGGAGCCTTGAAACTTGAATCTTGAAACTTGGGACTCTCCAGCGTCGAAACTTTCTCTGACCCCAAATGCTCAGCGGCCGACTCAGGCCCCACCATTGCGCCTTTTCTCCCGATCATTCGCTCGACGCCACCCAGGCCGCTGTCGTTGGATCCGTAGACAATCCCACTCCCCAACGACCATGCCCCGCAAGGGCCTGATCGAAGAATTTGTCCCCGATGCGGCAGCCCCCGGGTGGAGCGGGAGGCGAAGGAGGGACCCAATACCGGGGGACGCTTCCTCGGTTGCAGCGCGTTCCCGAAATGCCGCCATGTCGGCAGCGTTTGAGGATTGGTTCGGACGTTGCTGAAGTGGGTCCGGTGATTGCCTAAGGACGGCGAGCGAGAGAGGGAGGAAATGTAAAAAGTACGGGACCGACCCCATTGCCCCTTACCATTGCTCCCTTCGAATCGGTTGGCCTTGCTCACTTGTGGCTGATAGCCGGCTGATCCTTGTCGTTTCCGCCCCGATGCTGTTAGCTCCTGTCCATGACTGCCTGGCAGGCCAATATCCAGCGCTGGCGCGCCCTGTCGTCCGAGCAACGGACGGAGGCGGCGTGGCGGCGCATTCCCCGTCAAGTGGCCCAGTCCATGGCCTTCGAGGGCGAACCTGTTGACCTCCAATGGCTGATCCGACAACACGCCCCCCTCACGCCACCCGTGCGATTGAAACCACCCGCGGGCTGCTGACGTACGCCGAGCTTGCCCCGCTCCTTGCCGAGCGGGTCCAGCGCGTTCAGGAGGCCATGACCCGCGGGGACCATGATCAGGCCGTACCCGGCCGAGACCTCGTGTGCGCCTTCCACGCCGCCATTTGCGCGGACCTGGTGCCTGACTGGGCCGGAAGCTGGCGAAACGTGGCCGTAGTGGTCGGTTCCCACGAGTCGCCGCTGCCGCACGAAGTGCCGCTGCGCATGCACGACTACGAGGCGGATCTCGGTGTGCGGCTTGAAGCGTTGCCGGAACACCCCGGACTCCTGCCAGAGACGCTCGCCTTTGCCGAGGGGCGACTGCTGTCCATCCATCCCTTTCGAGACTTCAATGGCCGTGTCACCCGGGTCTTCCTCCCTTGGTTGCTTCGCCGTCTTGAATTGCCCCCGGTAGACCTTGTGCCGGTCGATGCCGGCGGGACTGCAGACTATCTGTGCGCTTTGCGTGCGGCGGATCGATCCGACTGGCAACCTCTAGCGGCCATCTGGGAACAACGCCTCGCCGCTCCGCTCGACTAGTTCCAGGCCTGCGCGAGGATTGATCATTCGCTCGACGCCACCCAGGCCGCTGTCGTTGGGTCTGCGGTTAATCACGTTTCCCAACGACCATGCTCCGCAAGAGCCTGATCGAAGAGTCTGTCCCCGATGTGGGAGTCCATTGGTGCCGCGGGAGGCGAAGAAGGGACCCAACGCAGGAGGACGCTTCCTCGGTTGCAGCGCATTCCCGAAATGCTGCCACATCGGCAGCATTTGAGGATTGGTGCGGATGTTGTCGAAATGGGTGCGGTGACTGGTGAAAGACGGAGGGCGAAAGTAGGAGGAAATGTAAAAAGTACGGGACCGACCCCATTGCCTCCTCTTCGGCGGTGGGCCGATCGCCTGACCGGGGACGGAAGCCGCAAACTCAGAACCTTGCCACGCATCACAATATGGGCACAATATTGCCCATGACGACGCTTTACGTACCCATTTCAAAAGGTCGAACCAACCTTTGTGAACTTTTAGGTAAGGTTGAGGCCGGCGCCCGGGTGGTATTCACCAGTCACGGGCGACCGAAAGCGGTTCTGACATCATTTCATCTCCAGGGAAAACCGTGGCGGGCAGAGAAGGTGGGGGATCCTTCCCGGTTTGGTGACTTGCAAAGCCCAGTCATGGAGGAATGGAAGTGAGGATCCTTGCGGATACGAACGTCTTCATTCTCTTCACCCAACGTCTTCCGCTTCCTTCAAAAGTGGAGGAGGCCCTGGATTCCCCCGAAACGGAGCGATTCATCTCGGCGGTGTCTGTGATTGAGATCTTTCGACTCTGGCAATCCGCGCGATTACCGGACAATCCGGACACTTGGCTGGATCTGGCGCTCGCCTCCTGGACAGTCCTGCCGATGACCGCCCCGATTGCCCGACAATCGGCACTTTGGCCGTGGAGTCACCGCGATCCGGCGGACCGGATCATCGCCGCAACCGCGCAAATCGAGAAGATCGAGCTTTGGCACACCGACACGGTCTTGAAGGGCCTGACGGGTTTCCCGCACCGCTACTTCCGAAATCGGCTGAAGTGAACCTGGAAAGGGCGGTTGGATCCACGGATTGCAACGATTCCATGGATCGGATGCCGTTTGGAGAGGCTGTCGTTTCACCCCTCGGGTGACATGGAAACATCCGGGAACTCGTCAAGGCGGATCCGGTCGAGCGGGTGGTCGATACCGTCGGGGCAGGGGACGCTTTCGTGGGTGGGTTCGTGGTCGGATGGATGGAAGGGATGGGGGCGTTGGAGGCGGCGCGCTTTGCTGCTGCGGTGGCGGCGATCTCCGTGGGTCGGCCCGGAGCGCAGGATGCCATGCCGTGGCGCGGGGAAGTGGGCTAAGCCGTATCCATGCCGTTGAAGGCAGGGACAGGTTGACGCGGAGACGCGGAGTCGCGGAGGGAAAAGGACACCTGGCTGGTAAGCTGGGCAGTCACCGTTTGGTGAATGGTTACTGACCCTCGATCATTCGTGACCGGCTTCTCTCTCCGCGCTCTCCGCGGTTCCGCGTGAGACTGCTACTGCATGGACACGGTTCAGGCGTTGCTTTCGTCGCTCTCGTTGTTGTGAAAGGTGCTCTGTGTCCTCTGTGCTCTCTGTGGTGAGGTTACGCGCAGGTTCAGTACCGGGAATCTGTGCAATCCGTGTAATCTGTGGATGTCCCACCCCAAATATCCCCTCAATCGGTGGACCAGGCGCGGAGGCGGTAATAGAGGCTGCCGACCTGTTCGTGGAACCACATGCCCGCCAGACGCAGGTCGCCGGTGTTGGGGATGAGCGTCCAGCGATTGTGGGAGTTCAGTCGGGCCTGGCCCTCGAAGGCGCAGGCCATGGGAATCACCTGAATTCCCTGAGCTCGGAAGGCTGCCGTGGCGCGGGGTAAATGGGAAGCCGACGTCACCAACACGATCTGGGTCCAGTGCTCACGGGCTGCCATCGGTGCGAAGTGAAGGGCCTCTTCGCGGGTGGTGGTGCTGGATTCGATGACGTGGATGCGCACCGTCGTGGGGACTCGTCGTTCGAGCCAGGGTCGGAGTGCTTCGCTGTCATGGATCCGGGGCAGGGCAACAGGATCGATGCCTCCGCCGAGGACGAGATTGGTGGAGAGGCCCCGGTCAACCAAGGCCAGGCCAGTGGTTATCCGGTCAAAGGCGGAGCTGGCTTTGAAGCCGGCTGGCTCAGCCTGGCTGGCGGTGTAGCTACCTCCCAAAACGACAATGGCATCGGCCCGGGTCGGGAGCGATGCCATCGAGGTGGGATGTTCGAGTCGGGCGAGTAGCCAGGCGGAAAGGGGAGTGCCGCCGACGAGGGTCAGGAACAGGCACGCGGATCCGGTGACGATGGCAAGCCGACGGTCAGATCGCCGAACCAGCACGACGACGATGGCGACCCAGATCAGCCAACACCAGCCGAGGGGGTTTTGAAGGGCTTGGAACAAGGGGAGGGGTGTCTATCCGCAGATGGCGCAGATGGCGCAGATTGTCACCACAGAGGACACAGGGAACACCGAGGAGGGGAAGTGAGGATTTTTACCTTAGAAAAGGCAGTTGGATCCACAGATTGCACCGATTCCACGGATTTGAAGCAGGTTGGGAAAGGCTGTCGTTTCA
>CAIMMI010000269.1 GCA_903842505.1 uncultured Verrucomicrobiota bacterium
CCAATCGCCACGGGATCGGCGCGCGCATCCGGGTCACAGGCGGTCCTGTTCCGCAGTCCCAGGAGATGATCGCTGGGGGGCGCTACCTGTCGTCGGATCAGGCAATGCGCGTCTTCGCGGTGGGAACGGCGCAGGAATTGGACGTCGAGGTGACCTGGCGTTCCGGTCGTCAGACCCGGCTCCAGGGCGTGAAGCCGGGAGGGGTCGTCGAAGTCCGTGAATCCGACGCGAAAAACCCGGTCGCCTCGCCACCCCCTGCAGCCCCGTTGTTCGTCGACGTTTCGGATCGGGTCGCGTTCAGCCACGGAGACGCTCCCTTCGATGACCCGGCCCGCCAACCGTTGCTCCCCCGCAATCTCTCCCAGGCCGGACCTGGTGTGACGTGGTCGGACCTGGATGGGGACGGCACCGACGACCTGATCGTGGGTGCGGGTCAGGGCGCCCTGCCCGGAGTCTTCCGGGGAGACCGCAAGGGAACGTTCCGCCGTTGGGCGGATGCTCCGTTCAGCAAACCCGCCGGCCGCGACCTCACCACCTTGCTTCCGTTCCCCCCAGCCCTGCTCGTCGGATCCAGCAACTACGAGGATGGCCTGACCAATGGCGGCTGCATCCGGATCTTCGACGTCGCCCGGCAGGTGAGCGGCGAGGCAGTCCTCAACCAGGGAATCACCACCGGCCCACTGGCTGCTGCGGATGCCGACGGCGATGGCAGCATTGAGATCTTTGTCGGCGGGCGGGCCGTGCCCGGCGGTTATCCGCGGGCTTCGGACTCGCTGTTGCTCCGGAATGCAGGTGGTCGCCTCAGTCCCGTCCAACGGTTCCAGGACCTGGGCATTGTCAACGACGCGCTCTTTGTGGACCTCGATGGGGATGGCCGATCCGAACTCGTCCTCGCGTGCGAATGGGGCCCCGTGCGGGTGCTTGCCTTGAAGGATGGACGATGGGTCGAACGAACGGCGGAACTCGGACTCGATACCGAGACCGGTTGGTGGAATAGCGTTGCCGCGGGGGACTTCGACGGCGACGGCCGGGTCGATCTGTTGGCGGGCAATTGGGGCCGGAACGTTTTTCCCGGGGTTGTGGGGACAGGTTCGCCGCGGACCTGCCATTACGGAGACCTGGGTGGGTCCGGATCGGCCGACGTGGTGGAAGGGTATGTGGGACCGGGCGGCGTCGAGTTGCCGGTGCGCAAGTTCGCGTCGGTCTCGCAGGCCATGCCGGGAATCAAGGAGGCCTTGGCGACGCACGGCCGCTACGGCGCTGCGACGCTCAAGGATCTTCACGGGACCGCGCTCGCCACCAACCCGGTCGTCACCGCCCGTCGCCTCGAATCCGTGCTGCTCCTCAATCGCGGACCCCGATTCGAAATCCGTTCACTGCCCACCGAGGCGCAGGTCTCGCCCGTGTTCGGGATGGCGGTTGCCGACTTCGACGGGGATGGGAATGACGACGCCTTCCTGGGTCAGAACTTCTTCCCCGTGCATTCCGAAGAGGCCCGCCAGGATGCCGGCGTGGGCGTCGTGCTGTTGGGCGATGGGAAGGGCAGGTTCCGGTCGGCATCGGTTCAGGAATCGGGCGTGATGGTTTTCGGCGAAGCGCGGGGCGCTGCCGTGGCCGACTTCGACGGCGATGGACGGCCGGATCTCGCGGTCGCCCAGAATGGCGCTGCCGTCCGACTGTTCCGGAACCAAGGGGCGAAGCCGGGCTTGCGCGTCCGACTGGATGGCGGCCCCACGAATCCCACGGGCGTGGGCGCCCGGGTCCGGCTCTGGGCGGGGGATCGCCCTGGGCCGTTCAGGACCGTGCATCTGGGGGGTGGCTATTGGAGTTGTCCGTCGCCCACCCTGATTCCGGCGTGTCCCACGACACCGACCCACGTCGAGGTGCAGTGGCCCGGGGGGCAATCCTTCAAGACGGCGCTGCCTGCCGATGCCCGGGGCGTGCGGGTGATGGCGGACGGCAAACTCGCGGAACTCCGATGAACTCACTCCGTTTCATGGTCGGGCTGCTCGTTGCCTTCCGGGTCTGGGCGGACCTTCCGGGGGAAGGTTCCGTGCGTTCGCGAGCCCTGGAGATTGTCCCGGGTGGCAAGCCTGGCTTCGTCCGGTTGGACCCCGCGGCCACCGGGCTCCAGTTCACGAACTTCGTGCCGGAATCGCGCCACCTCACCAACCAATTGCTCCTCGACGGCGGTGGCGTCACAGCCGGGGACTTCGATGGCGATGGTCGCACCGATGTCTTTCTTACCGGCCTGGGCGGCAGTTCAGCCCTGTGGCGGAACGACGGAAACTTCCGCTTCACCCGGATCACGCATTCCGTGTTCGGTACCAACTCCCCGCTTGCGACGCTCGATGCCACGGGCTGTGCCGCCGCCGACCTGAACGGCGACGGACAACCGGACCTCGTCGTGAATTCGCACGGTCAGGGAACCCACGTCTTCCTGAGCAGCGGGCCAGGGCGGTTGGTGGCGTTGCCGCCGCTGAATCCCGGCCGCGGCGGGCACTCGGTTGCCATCTCGGATGTGGATGGAGACGGCTGGCTGGACCTCTACGTGGCGAACTATCGGGTGCGCGCGCTGATGGACATGCCGAACGCCCGCGCGACGTTCAAGGTGGTCCAGGGAAGGACCGAAGTCGCCACCGTCGATGGCAGGCCCACGACCGCGCCCGACCTGACCAACCGCTTCACCGTGAACCTGCGCGGCGGCGTCGAGGAACTCGGCGAACCGGACGTCCTCTACCTCAATCAGCGCGGCACCGGTTTTGCGGAGGTTCCCTGGACGCAGGGCAACTGGCTCGATGCCACCGGGCGCCCGCTCGCGCAGCCGCCGTTCGATTGGGGCCTGGCCGCACAGTTCCGCGACCTCAATGGCGACGGACGCCCCGAGCTCTATGTCTGCAATGATTTCCAGAGCCCGGACCGACTCTGGTTCAACGAATCGACGCCCGGTCAGGTCCGGTTCCGCGCCGCCGCTCCCGGCACGCTCCGTCATACCAGCCGGTTCTCGATGGGCGTGGACTTCGCCGACGTGAACCGCGACGGCTTCGACGATTTCATCGTCCTCGACATGCTCTCGCGGGATCCCGTCCAGCGTCTGACGCAACTCGAGGATGCGTCGCCGCCGCCCGCCGAGCAGGCCGATCCCCTCGCGACACCGCAGTACGAAGTGAACACGCTCCACCTCGGGCGACCCGATGGAAGGTTCGTCGAGGCTGCGGCTTTTGCCGGGGTTCAGGCGAGCGAGTGGTCGTGGACGCCCGCATTCGTCGATGTGGACCTCGACGGATGGGAAGACCTCCTCATCACCACCGGCCAGTGGCGCGCGGCCCGCGACCTCGATGTCGCTTCCGAACTCCGCCGACTGCGCCAGACCCGTCGTCTGAGTGACGCCGAGTTGTTCGCCGCGCGACGCAAGTACCCCCGACTCGAACCACCTCAGGTCGCCTTCCGGAATCTGGGCGGACGGTTCCGCGAATGCGCCGCCGAATGGGGATTCGACTTCCGCGGCGTGGCCCAAGGCCTGTGTCTCGCGGACCTCGACGACGACGGGGATCCGGATGTCGTCATCAACCATCTCAACGCCGTGGCTTCGGTGTTCCGCAACAACGCTCCGGCCCCGCGGATTGCCGTCCGCCTGGTCGGCCCTCCTTCGAATCGCGCCGGCATCGGTGCCCGCGTCCGCGTCCTTCCCGAAGGCAGTGATCCGACCCCGGTGCAGTCCCAGGAGTTCACGGCGGGCGGACGTTACCTGAGTGGCGATGCACCGGCCCGGACCTTCGCGGCACCCGGGACCGGAACGTGGAGCCTTGAAGTCCGTTGGCCGGATGGAAGGCAATCCCGGGCGACAAACTGCGCTGCGAACCGCCTCTATGAAATCCATGCGGATCCGAACGCCGTGGCGTCGACGGATCCGGTTCCGGCCGTGTCGGGAAAGCCTTGGTTCGAGGATCTCTCCGCCCGCCTTTCGCACACGAACCGGACCGAGTCGTTCGATGAGTTCATTCGGCAACCGTTGCTGCCGCGCCGATTGGCGACCGAGGGTCCGGGCCTCGCCTGGGCGGATCTCGACCGCGACGGGCGCGAGGAACTGGTTCTGCCCGGGGGACACCAGGGTGCCCTGCAGGTCTTTCGCATCCTTCCAGACTTCCGGTTTGAATCGTGGACGAATGCCCCTGCCGGTCGCGCCCAGCCCATGGCGCTCCCGTGGGAGGGTGGGGTGCTCCTTGCCGAGTCGAGTTATACCGAGGGAACCGCGCATGGTGCCGCGCTGTCGCTTTGGCCGGGACCCGGCCCGGCACTGGCTGCCGGACCCAATGCCGTGGGTTCGCTGGCCATGGCCGATCTCGACTCCGACGGAAACCTGGAAGTCTTCGTGGGCGCCCGGGTGGTGCCCGGCCAATGGCCGCGCGAACCCGTCTCGGCCGTCGTGTCGATCGTGACCAATTCCTTCGCTGTCCGGCAGGTGCTCACCAACGCCGGACTCGTCACCGCCGCGGTGTTTGCCGACCTCGACCTGGATGGCGATCCGGACCTCGCGATCTCGGCCGAGTGGAGCGCGCCCCGGTTCTTCCGCAATGACTCCGGCCGTCTCGTGACGTGGAACCTCCCATTCCAGTTGGCCGGATCCAACTTGCCGCCCGCGGCGTTCGACGGCCTCTGGACCTCGGTGAACGTCGGCGACTTCGATGCCGACGGACGGCCGGACCTCGTCCTCGGCAATTGGGGATCCAATTCCTACGGCCAACTCTTCGATCGCCCCTGGGCCGTCCATCACGGTGACCTCGATGCCGACGGTTCCTACGATGTCGTCCTCGGCTACCGCAATCCGGCGGCCGCACCGGGCCCCGGCGAACCTATATCGAACTTCCTGCCGATGCTGGGCCTGGGCGAACTCTCCGCGTCGATCCCAGCCATCCGTGAACGGTTCAAGTCCCATCGGGAATACGCCGCCGCCAACCTCGAATCGATCCTCGGACCGGACGCCTCCCGGATGCGGCGGGCCTTGGCCCACTGGACCGAAAGCGTCGTGCTCCTCAATCGCCCGGACCAGTGGGTCGTGATGCCACTGCCCGAGCCTGCCCAGATGGCTCCTGTGTTCGGCATCGCCGTTGCCGACTGGGATGGCGACGGTCGCGAGGATCTTTTCCTGTCCCAGAATTTCTTCGGCCACAATCACGGGTTGACGCGCGATGACGCCGGCCGCGGCCTGCTGTTGCGAGGTTTGGGCAATGGGTCGTTCGCCGCGCTGGATGCGGATCAGTCCGGCATCCGCATCGATGGCGAAGGGCGCGCCGCCAGTGTCGGCGATCCCGATGGCGACGGTCGGCCGGATCTGTTCGTCACGCAGCAGGGCGGCATGACGCGCGTGCTCCGAAACACGCACGGCAAGCCAGGCCTCCGCGTGCGTCTGGATGCCGGTCCCGGAAATCCGCTCGGTGCGGGAGCGCAGGTTCGATGGGTGGGAACGGGGACGCCGGGACCCGCGCGCTTCTGGCGTTTCGGAGCCGGTGGCGGCGCGTCGGATTCTGCCGTGCAGGTGCTCGCGCGACCGGAGTCGGGGGACGGAACTTTGGAGGTGACATGGCCGGGTGGAAGGAAGGCGCAGGTCCGCGTTCCCGCTGCGGCGCGCGGAATGCGGTTCTCCGCAGATGGGCGAACCGAGGAGGAGAGACTGTGAAGCCAAACCATTGGATTCTGGTCCTCGTGTTCATGGCCGCCTCGGCCGTCGTCTCCTTCGCGGCGGAGGGATGGGAGGAGGGCAGGGGATTCCGTTCGATGCCCCTCGCCCCGGCGGCTGCGCATGCTCCCGGATTCACCCGGTTGGACCCGCCGACTCTCGGTGTCCTGTTCACCAACAGCCTTTCGGAAGAACGATCGATCACAAATCGGAATCTCGTCTCCGGCGCTGGGCTCGCGCTCGCGGACGTCGACGGCGACGGGTGGTGCGACATCTATCTCTGCGGGCTCGACAGCGACAACCGCCTGTACCGAAACCTCGGCAACTGGAAGTTCGAGGACATCACCAGGACCAACGGTCTTGCCTGCCCCTCGGCCGACGCCACCGGCGCCGCGTTCGCCGACGTCGATGGCGACGGCCGTCCGGATCTCCTGGTCAACATCCTCGGCGGCGGCACCCGCCTGTTCCTCAACGAAGGGAAGGGCCGGTTCCGTGACACCACCGATACGGCCGGGCTCCGCTCCCAGACCGGCGCCACTTCCCTTGCACTCGCCGACGTGGACGCTGACGGAGATCTCGATCTCTACGTGGCCAACTTCCGGCCCACGATCATCCTCGATCGCCCAACCGCCCGCTTTTCCACCCAGACCATCGACGGCCGGCCCCTGATCGTTGCCGTCGACGGCCGCCCGGTCACGGAGCCCGACCTTCGCGACCGTTTCCAGATCGGGCCCGACGGGCAGGTCCAGGAAAACGGCGAACCGGATGTCCTCTGGCTCAACGACGGCAAGGGGCACTTCAGTGCGGTTTCCTGGACTTCAGGCGCCTTCCTCGACGAGGACGGCCGTCCGTTGGCCGCGGCACCCGGTGACTGGGGGCTCGCTGCCCGATTCCATGACGTCGATCGGGACGGCGATCCGGATCTTTACGTCTGCAACGACCTCTGGACGCCCGACCGGTTTTGGATCAACGAAAGCCGCCCCGGTCATGCGGTTTTCCGGGCCGTGTCCCGACTGGCCCTGCGGAACAACTCGACCTTCTCCATGGGGGTCGACTTCGGCGACCTGGATGGCGATTCCCGGGAAGATTTCTACGTCGTGGACATGCTCAGCCGCTCGCGGCGCAACCGGCAAACTCAGCTGGCCGCGATGGCCCCCGAGTTCCGTCCGCCAGGGCTCATCGACGACCGGGTGCAGATGAAGCGCAACGTCCTCGCCATGGGACGTTCTGACGGGTCCTTTTCGGAGATGGCCCAGCAGGCTGGGATCGATGCCAGCGAGTGGTCGTGGTGCCCGGTGTTCCTGGATGTCGATCTGGATGGATTCGAGGACATCCTGGTCGGCACCGGCCAGCACCGCGACTTCCAGGACGCCGACGGTGCCGAAAGAGTTTCCGAGGCCCAGCGC
>CAIMMI010000270.1 GCA_903842505.1 uncultured Verrucomicrobiota bacterium
AGCTCCTCGTCCAAGCGATCGAGACGACATTCGACCAAGACACCGGGACATATATCGCCTCGGACCGATTCGCCGCGATGTTCTTCGAAGACCCCGACGGCAACGACTCGGCGGGCACCATCCCCCGACGGCAACTCCGGAGGCAGCGCCGAGAGCTCGCGTCGGAACACCGAGCTCGGCTGGCCCTGCTGTATGCCGTATGCGAAGCAGACGGCCCGGACGCCCCTGTTCTGTGGTGGGGCGTGGATTTGGCCGGTGCAGTCCTACGACTGCTTGTCATCACGTGCTTCCGGCGCGGCCCCGGCCGGCATATCGAAGAGTGGCTAGCCGAGGCGTCACCTGCTTTCGCACTCATCTCGATCGGCCCCTTGCACATAGCCTGCACCGACCCGACCGTGGCCGCCCACCTGACCTTATCGGACGACAACTCCCAGATGTACGCCAACCTCGGCCTGGCTTTCGGAATTTACAGGGGCCGGTGCCATTTCGACACCGTCGTCAATGCCAGCCCGTACCCACACTGTGGTTGGGTACCGGAGGACATCAGCGATTTCGTCTACGACATCGGTGACCGGATAGACACAGCCCAGCGATCCTCCCGCGACCCGCTACGCGCCATGGTGGCCCAGTGCAGTACATTGGTCACACGGTTCCCGTACGAGTTCACTGCCATGGCCCAGGAGTTCCTCTGGATTTTCGACAACCCCAGCTGGGACACGCACTTCCACGGGTTCCCAATCAGCGAACACTCCGTAGAGGTCCACGGGTGGCCAACAGTATTCGCCCAATCCCACGTCAACGTACCAGAGGGTTTCCTGTTCCAGCGGTCCCTGGTGTCACGCATGACGGCAAGCGACGACCGGTACGGTGTACTCTGTGTGCTGGTCGACGACAACGGGTTCTGTGCACATGCCCTGTACTCGGTGGTCAATCCCGCTACAGACTCGCGTGGAAACTTTCGGGGGGGCACCGTGCTGTCCCTCCTGGCTCACAATCATCAAGTGTTCCCGGTGGAACATCTCGCCAGGGCGTCCGATGTCGTGTGTTACTTCCCACTTGAAGCGATGCCCCCGGGGCTGATGTCAGGAGACTTCGAGACCCTCGGGGGAACCCACGAGCTGGTCGCGAGGGAAATGATGGAGGCCCTGCGCGCTGACTCGGCGGTCAGCACCAGCCTCGAGATCCCGGTGATCCCGAGGCCCGCACCGGCGAACCTGTGACGGGTTCCGTCACCGTCGAACCGGCTAGCGACCGGTCCGACGTCGCACCCCCACGCTACGGGACAAGGCCTTTTCGTCCTAGGCTTTCACACGTCCCAGTTAACCCGACCATTCCGGCAGAGTGGGTACCTCCCAGACGTCGGAGCTCCGCTTTTCGAATACGTCCACCTCGAGCTGGTCCCGGTGACGGTAGATGCAGTATTCTGCATACAACAGACAGTCCAGCTACGCCTCGAGACCGGCAGCATTTTCGTCTCCCGGGCTTCTCTGGCGGCCGCGGGCCCCAGAGCCGTGGCCTCTCATCGAGACGACCCGCGATGTGCCCCGTCAGTGCGGTGGGTGCACGACCCCGGCCGCCCACCACCACAATTCGCGCTCGTGGCAGCATCGCCTCTCCTTCCGGACAGCGAGCTCTTCCGCGCGTCGAGTTGGTTCGACGGCGACCCGGTCACCATGACGCCGGCCCAGCGAGACGCCGTCCTGGAACTGTATTTCCGAGAGATCCGAGGAGTGTCCAACGTGTCGCTGCAGTGGCACCTCTGGTCGCTGGCGGCCGATCTCCTCCGCTGGCAGCGCCGCCTCCAGGTGGCTTGGGGTGGACCCATCCCACCACCCGCGACGCGGGAGTCCTACTCCAATTTCACGACGTGGCGGGCAGCCAACGTCGAGACAGTCGCAACCCCATCACGCCCCACGGTGCTGGTCAGCGCAGAGACCGACTCCCTCGCGTACCAGGCTCGGCGGCGAGCTAAGTCAGCAGCTAAGAACTTGCGCAAGGCGAACAGGAACGGGCCCGCAGCCTCCATCACGGAGCGCGGATGGGCGGCCTTAACCGCCATATCCGGCCATCTGCAGACGCACGGCACGGTGTTCTCACCAGCTTTTCAGTCGTACCTCGACGAAATCAATGTTCGGTTCTCCGCAGATTCAGATTACTCCGACACGTCAGCCAACATCCCCATCCTACGTGCCCAGGGCAAGCTACGCACAGTCACATCTGCCATGCTGGCCGCTGATGAACGCGCATACGCCGCAGGCGGGCTGCGCGCCCTATATCAGCAGAAAGTAGCCGCCTTCGTCTTCAACACCGGCCTAGACCGCGTTCGCTTACGTCAGTGGTTGGACGCGAGGGCACCCCTCCATACGGCCAAGGTCATGGATCTCCTCATCAACGGACAGCGGGCTCTCATGAAACCGGAATTCAAACCCAACGGTTTCGTCGGCGTCAAGAACAACAACCTCTACGAGTCCCACAAGTGTATCCACGAGGAGAACGCGGTAGGCCTGTGGGAAGCGGGAAAGGCGGTCCTCCTTCGGGCACCCACCGTGGCCAAGTCAGACGTCGCACAGATGATGGGGTACAGAGTCCACCCGGTCCCCAAGTTCGAATCGGTCGATAGGATTGTCACACACATGTCGTACGGCACCGCCCAATCCCCGTCATACAACGACAGCATCGACTGGGACCAGCACTATGACTTCTATCCCCGTTTCCCCCTAGTGACTGTCAACCAGCTGGCCGACATCGCTTGCGACATGCGCCGCGAGTTCCCCAACGCTCGTTTCTTACATGGAGCAGTGATCGACGCCAAGGGCGCCTACGAAATCTTCCCACTCTCGTACGAAAAGTTCCTACTACTCTGGTCGCAGTTGGATATCGTCCTGGATGGCGAGTCAGTCCGTGTGTTCAAGGGGGCGGTGGCGGGAATGTTCGGCGACGCCGGCGCCGGCGACACATGGGACATCATAGCTAAGTGTCTCAGCGACATCCACAACGCGGCTTCTAAGCTCTTCAAGTCCCGCACTTACGTGGACGACATGATCGTGTTTGCCCCTCCGGTGCCTTCCGACGTCGATCCATCAAAAGAACGGTTCTTTTACTCCAACGCAGACGACGTAGTCCCACGCGTTCGAGAGGGCGCACTCCCGCTCGCCCCAGGAACTCGGTACGCGATCATCGACGCGGTCGTCGAAGCCCGTGAGAATTTGGCGTGCATGGCCGGCCCAGCCTCCACAACTCTTAAAAAGACCAAGATCTTCTCCGGCTTTCTCGAAGGCATTGGGTGGGACTTCGACCTGCGATACTCACATTTCGACATCCTCCCGCTCCGAGGCAAGCTCGACAAGATTGCTCACCACATCTTCAACCTCGTCCGCGAAGGTGACGTGTCCGCCTCAGGCGACGTCATGAATTCCATCACTGGGCTCTTGTGCTGGTTTGCCACGGCCATCCCTATGGGCAAGGCGTTCGTCTACACGCTATTCCAGTGTCGACGCCTCGTAGGAGGGCGTGTGTCAATCCACCCGGCAGCCGCCCGAGACCTCACTTTCTGGCGAGCGCTGCTGCGTACAGCATTGGAAGATCCCCACCTGGTAGGATGCCCCTTGGAGCTGCTCCGTACTCGTCGCCTCCCTGAATGCTACATCATCAACGACGCGTGTACCGGCATTGGGGCAGGCGGCTGGATTTCCTCAGGCCCTACGTGGATACCGCAGGAATCCTATTTGTGGTTCGTCCTCCGGTGGACACCCGCAGAGGTGGAGGCAATTGCGGCGCGGCTTTTACCCTGCGGTCAGCCAGACGACGACCAGTGGGTCGTTGTGGAGAGGTCCCTGCAGTTCTACACCATCCCGGACGCCGGCGTAGTCGCTAATCCTTGCCCCAAGATTACGATCAACGTCCTCGAGTTCGCTATCGCGGTTTTCATGATTATGATGGTGGCACCATTACTCGCGGGCCAGGTGGTCTCGATCAGTGGCGACAACACGGCAGCCCTGTGTTGGCTGATCAAGAACAAGTCCTCGTCCGGGTCCGCTGACACCCTGCTGAAACTCTTGTCGCTTACGTGCGTCATCTACAACATTCGCTTAGTCGCTCACCACACACGAGGGATACACAATTTCCTGGCGGATTGGCAGTCCCGCGTCCTCGGTATCGAGTCATGCGATCCGCCCGAAGCGGTGGCTTTGGTGTCACAACAGTCGACGGCCGAGTTCTTCCAGCATATCCACGACGTCGATCCCACAGACCGGCGGTCGGTGTGTCGACGTCTTCTGTCGTTTGCACTCATCAACGCCGACACCCCGTCTGTCGACACAATTGTCCGGATGATGGTGTGCCTCCGGGCGGCACCTGAAGTCAACATGGTGGCCAACAAGGACGTGCCGCGTGTGATGGACGCATTCCAACGTCTCGTGGACTTGGACGCCCACCCAGCCACTGGGATCCCTGGAACAATTCAGGACGCAGTGGTCGCCGCGCGGGACTGGGACCTGGTGGCATAACACGACATGCCCGTGACCGAGTGCATACCTACTCCCTGCTCCCACCCGCATGCACCTCAGCCCTGTTTTTCATCCCATAACCCCTCCCATTTCCGTCCGCCCCTGCCTCCCCCCATCAGCCCCCGGGTCCGCAGTCGCGCGCCCAGTCAACTGGAA
>CAIMMI010000271.1 GCA_903842505.1 uncultured Verrucomicrobiota bacterium
ACGGCCCGACGGACGCTTCAAGACGAGGGAAACCTGACGGTAAGCCACGGCCTGCTTGGAGAGATCATCAAAGATGATCAACGCATCCATGCCGTTGTCCATGAACCACTCGCCCATCGCTGCACCGGAGAACGGAGCGAGGTACTGGTTCGCCGCGGAATCGGACGCCGCCGCTGCCACGACGATCGTGTACTTCATGGCGCCGGCCTTCTCGAGCTCGGCGATCACGCGGGCGATGTTCGACTGCTTCTGCCCGACAGCGACGTAGATGTTGTAGACCGGGCGGAAGCCAGCTTCACCGGACGCGAGGCCCACTTCATTGATGCGGGCCTGATTGATCATGGTATCCACGCCGATCGTGGTCTTGCCCGTGGAACGGTCGCCAATGATCAATTCGCGCTGACCGCGGCCGATGGGGATCATGGCGTCGACAGCCATGATGCCGGTCTGCAGCGGTTGGTTGACCGACTTACGCTTCACGATGCCCGGAGCAATCTTCTCAACCGGGTACTGCACGCTCGATTCGATCGGCCCCTTGCCGTCGATCGGACGGCCGAGAACGTCCACCACGCGACCGAGCAGGCCCTTGCCCACCGGCACAGAGAGCAGCTTGCCCGTGGTCTTGACCTCGGAGCCCTCGTGAATGGAGAGGTAGTCGCCCAGGATGATCGCGCCGACCTCGGTCTCTTCGAGGTTCAACGCCAGGCCGATGACGCCGCCACCGAAGTCGAGCATCTCGTTGGCCATGCAGTCCGACAGGCCCTCGACCTTCGCCACACCGTCCGAAATTTCGCGGACATAGCCGACGTTCTGCTTCTGGACCGACGTCTTCGCGCCGGTGATCTGGGCTTCAATGTCCTGAAGTAGGGAACTCATAGGATTCAGACTTGGCTGACTGTTGGATGAAAAGGGAACTCAGACTCAATTTCGACTCAGAACGACTCATTCAGCGCAGCCAGGCGACCCGCCACGCTTCCGTCGTAGATGTGGGAACCAACCTGCACCCGCAGGCCGCCCAGCAGCGACGGATTGACAACAAAGCTCAAACGAAGGCCGGCTCCATGCCGGGCCCCCAGATTCCGGGCGATCTCACCCTGAAGATCCGGCGTCAGGGCAGTCGTGCTCTCGACCACCCCGGTCATCCGGGCCAACTCGATCTTCACCAGGCGCTGGAAATAATGCAGCACGCCCAGATAACCACGGGGCTTGCCCTCGATCACCTTCGTCACCACCTCGCGCACCTTCGCCTCATCCAGCAGGCCGTTCGGACGGCACGCCTGGAACAGGGACTTGGCATCGCGACGGGCCTGTCGATTGATCTTCATGGCTGGCGTTGACTCGGTTCTTCAGTTCAGGCGGCCAACTCGCGGTTGGCTTCCTCGGCGAGACGCTTCTGGTCGTCGATCGTCAGGATCTTGCCCGTGACCTTCGTCGACGTGGCAACCACCAGGCGACCCACCTCGCGGCGCAACTCGGCCTTCATGCGGGCCAGATCAGCGTCATTGGCCTGCTTGGCCTTCTCGATGATCTCCTTGGCACCGGCAACCGCTTTCTGCATCTCCAACTCCGTGATCCGGGCCGACGCCGCACGCGCCTCCTCGATGATCTTGTTGGCCGCCAAGCCCGCTTCCGACAGCACCCGCTTGCGCTCCTCGTCCGCCTTGGCCAGATCCGCCTTCATGCGCTCCGCAGCCGCCAGGCTTTCGGCGATCTTGCTTTCACGCTCCGAAAGGATCTTCTGCAGCGGCTTGAACGCAAAGCGCTGAAGCACGAACGCCACGACGAAGAACCCAATCAGCTGCGAGATGAAGAGCGACGTGTTGAAGCCGAACTTGTGTCCGATTTCAGAGGCGGTCGTCTTCAGACCGTCCACCACGCCACCTTCCGCGGCGGCAAGAATGAGACCGAGCTGCATATTCGTGTGCTGTTCTAAGTGTCGAGAAAGGAAGTGCACGGGATCGCAAGCGATCCCATGCAGTGTGATTACTTGGTCGCGCCCATCAGGATCGTGATGATCAAGGCGCCTTCCGCGAGCGCGGCGCTCAGGAGCGCCTGCACGAGGATCTTGCCGGAGGCTCCGGGGTTGCGCCCCACCGCCTCGGCAGCCTTGTAGCCGATCATGCCGAGAGCAATGGTTCCGCCCAGTGCGGCGGTTGCGATGGCGATGTTTCCAGTCATGTTGTCTGCTTTATTGGTGTTACTCGGACGTCCCCGCAGAGCTTTGCCACGGTCCGACGGCCAAAATTTTCTTGAAGCTTCCGTGCCCCTTGCTTAGTGGCCAGCCCCCTCGCCGTGTTCCTCGGAGTGTCCTTCGTCGTGCGTGCACATCAGGGAGGTGAACACCGCCGTCAGAAGCGTGAAGACCAACGCCTGGATGGCGCCCAGCAGCAACTCCAGCCCGTAGAACGGCAGCGCGGTCAGGAAGCCAAGATTGCCTCCCAGATGGAGCATCGTTTCCAGCAGGGACTCGCCTGCGTAGACGTTGCCGAAAAGACGGAAGGTCAGCGAAATCGGCCGGATCATGATCGAGATCACCTCGAGGAACCCGACCAGGAAGAAGATCAGGAACAGCAACGCCCGCATCCCGCCGGTCGCGTCCCCATGATAGACGAAAATGTGCGACAGGAAGCCGCCGAGGCCGTTGGCTCGGATGGACCAGATGATCCACATGGCGAAGAACCCGACCGCCAGCGAGAAGGTCATGTTCAGATCCGCATTCGCACCACGAAGCACGGGCTCGGTCACATGAAATCCGTGCGCACCCGCCGAACCCCAACCCACCGTGCCAACGCCCGGCAGCAGGCCGAACCAGTTCGCCGAAAGGATGAAGAGGAATACCGTCGCGAAGTACCAGAAGGTCTGCTTCACCAACTTCGGGCCAAGGATGCCGCCGAGGAAGTCCTGCAGCGATTCGATCACCCATTCCGCAAAATTCTGGAGCCCCTTGGGAACCATCTGGATGTTCCGCGTGGCCAACTGCGCAAACACGATCAACCCGAGCGCCACGATCCCCATCGCCACCATCGAATTCGTAATCGCGAAGATCAGAGGCTTGCCCGCCGAGATGGCTTGCCCTGCTGCACCTGCGGGGAGGAATTCGACACCGTTGGAACCCTTGAACCAACCACACAGGACCGGCGCCGCGATCGGAACCCCTTCGTCCACATGAGCCGCGCCATGGGCGGCTTCCGCCGCGCCATGCCCCGCCACTACCGCGTTTTCAGCCGCGTTGGCGATGCTGCCCAGTCCCACCGACAGGAACAGCGCCCAGATCCACTTGTACAGCCGCATGCTAATCCTCTGTTACTCCAATCGCTTCAACGCAAAGCACCACCCGAAAGGTGGCGTTGCCCGAAAGAGGCGAAGACCTTCAATAATAGTGAAATTTTTCACAAGACGTTTCTTTTGGATTTTTTGGCAATTCCTTTTTCGCACGTCCCGCATCCCGATTGTCCCGTTCCGCGCCTCGGGCCACAGCGCATCCTGACGCGGCCGTGGGATCGGTGGGGCGAGACTCTGTCGAGCCCCTCGGCTGCGTCTGCCGGCTCGTGAGGACACTCGCCCCACTCCGCAACAGCCTCCGACATCAAGACGCAGCTCCCCGATTCGAACCCGACCTCCAGACTTCCTGCCGGGCCGCCTTGCCCGTACCCTTTCCCCATGGCTCAACCGCAGAAATCCCGCGCCCCGCTGGGTGCGCTGCTCGTCCTGGGGATCGCCGCCGGCATCGGCACCATCGCCGGACTGGCATGGTGGTCCCACCGGAGCGATCCGGATTCCGAGCAGCGTTTTGCGGGTTTGCTGGGTTCGGGACGGACCTATCTCGAGGCGGGTGACGCCATGAAGGCTGTGGAGGTCTTCCAGCAGGCTCGGGGGATGAATCCCGCCAACCCGGACGTGCACGTCAATCTGGCCATCGCCTATCTGACAGCCAACCAACCCGCCCAGGCAGCACTGCACGCGGGTGAAGCAGCCCACCTCGAACCGACCGTCGGTGCCGGCCCGTACTTGCTCGGATGCGCGCTGCTTCGCCAAAACCAGCACTCCAACGCCGTCCAGGCCCTCCAGGTCGCCAAGGACATCGACCGGACCATCAACACGGTCAGCTTCCAGATGGGCCGGGCGTACGCCGGTTGGGGCCGATTCCAGGAGGCCGCCGACCAATTCGCTGAAGTCACCCAGTTCGAGACGAATCATCCCTCCGCCCATTACCAACTCGCCCAGATGCTGCTCCGTCTGGGCCAAAAGGACCAGGCAACCGCCGCACTGGCCGCCCACCAGCAGGCCAATGCCGGCAAGTCCCAGATCGCCGACAATCCCTCCGTCTACGAGAGGTGCGTCTACACGACACCGCGCTTCCAACCGACCCTCGAACAGCCCGAGACCTCCGGTATCCGTGTCGCCTTCTCCGACCAGACCGCCGCGGCCTTCGGCGAGGCAGCCGGCCGGTACGCCGGTCCGATCGCCACCGTGGACGTCAACCGCAGGGCTTGGAACGACCTGCTGGTCCTCGACGGGGGAAGCCTCCGGCTCCTCTGGAACTCCAACGGCGTCTTCTCCCCGAAGGCCGAGCCGATCCCAGTCCCCTCGGCTGGCACCGTCCGTTCAATCCTCGTGGGTGACCTCAACAATGATCGCCACGAAGACATCGTCCTGACCGGCGACAACGGCGTCGCCGTCATTCGCTCCGCCACCAACGGCATCCTTTCCGACGCCACCCGCATCTCGAACCTCGCTCCCCTCGCCGGTCCCGGCGGAGTGCTCGTCGACCACGACTTCACCGGAAAGCTCGGGTTCGCCAGCCTCACGGCCAAGGGCGGTCTCCGGCTCTTCCGTGGTTTCGGGAACCTCGCCTTCCGCGAAGTGCCCACCACCTCCGGCATTCCCTTCCAGGTAACGGGCGCCACGGCCATCACGGTCGATGACTGGAACAACGACGACCTACCGGACCTCATCGTCACCCGCGCCTCCCAACCGCCACTGGTCCTCTTCAACCAACGCGGCGGAAGCCTCAATGCCAGCAACCAGCCCATCGGCTGGCCGACTGCCCGAGCCCTCGCCACCGCCGACCTGAACAACGACCTCCGTACCGACGTCGCACTCGCCACCGACAAGACGATCGACCTCTTCCTCGGCGGGCTCAGTGAGCCCCGCCGCCTCGCTGCCCGCGACAACCAACTCACGAACCTCCGCTTCGTCGACTATGACAACGACGGCTGGCAGGACCTCCTCGGGTGGGGGCCCACGGGCGTCAAGGTCTGGCGTAACCGCGGGCGCCTCGGCTTCCTCGAAGTCTCCGAGGTCCTGGGACTCGCTTCCCTCCGCGACGTCCGCCAGGTGCTCCCTGCCGACTTCGACCAGGACGGAGATACCGACCTCGTCGTTGCGCTCAATGCCGGCGGCGTCCGCTACCTCCGGAATGACGGAGGAAACGCCAACCACTCCATCAAGGTCCGACTCCTCGGCAACAAGTCCAACGCCAGCGGCATCGGCACCAAGATCGAGGTCAACGGCGGTTCCTGGCGCACCCTCCGCAGCGTCCAGCAACTCCCGATCGAGATCGGTGTCGGCAAGCGCACCCGACTCGATTCGGTGACCGTGCGCTGGTTCGACACGCAACTCCCCTCCGTCGACGTCACCGTCGAACCCAAGGTCGTCCTCAATCTCGTCGAACTCACCGTGCCCGGCGGATCCTGCCCCTACCTCTACGCCTGGGATGGCACCGGCTTCCGTTTCGTCACCGACCTTCTCGGCGCCGCTCCGGTCGGATTGCCGGTGGCCCCGAAGCGCTACATCGAGGCCGACCCCGAGGAATTCGTCCGGATCGGTACCGCCGCGCAGTTCCCGCCTCGCAACGGCCGCCACGTCCTGCAGGTGACCGAGGAACTCCGTGAGATCCTCTACCTCGACGCCGCCCGCTTGGTCACGGTCGACCACCTCCCCGACGTCGAAGTCCACGCCACGAGCAAGCTCATGCCCGGTCGTCCCTTCCCGGAACATCGACTGGTCGGCCTCCACCAACCCATCCCCCTCCGCAAGGCAACCTCGCTTGACGGCTCGGAGGTCACCCCGCTCCTCGTCGCCAGCGACCGCCAGCGGGTCTCTCCTCCCAAGCCGCTCGGCGAAGCCTACCGTGGGCTCGCTGAACCCCATGGCGTCCTCCTCGACTTCGGCCCGATTCCGATCCACGAACCCCTCGTCCTGGTGCTCGACGGCTGGCTTCGCTTCGGGGGTGGCATGGCCAACATCGCGGCCTCTCATCGGACCGACTTCGGATTTCCCTTCCCCGTCCTCGAGGCGGAAATCGCCGATGGCTCCTGGACCAAACTCGACGTCTCCGTTGGCGCCCCCGCCGGCAAGACCAAGACGATCCTCGCCGACCTCAGCGGCATACTCCCCGCCGGTACCCGCCGGCTCCGCCTTACCCAGTCCTTTGAGGTCCACTGGGACCGGATCGCCCTCCTGCGGCGGGCGCCCGCGGCCAGCTTCCGCGAGTTCCGACAGGATCCCGTCCGCGCCGACCTGCATCCCCGTGGCTATTCCGTCTTCGCCAACCTCCCATGGACGGAACCACTGACTCCGATCTACGACCAACTCCTGGCCAAACCCAACTGGCGCTACACCCCGTCCGGCTGGGCCACCCGCCCCGGCGATGTCCGCGAACTGCTCCGCGAACGCGACCAAGGACTCGCCATCGTCCCTGCCGGAGACGAACTCACCCTCGAGTTCGACTCGGCCGCCCAACCCACCCTGCCCACCGGCCACCAACGCTCGTACTTCATCTGGACCGTCGGATGGGACAAGGACGCCGACTACCACGTCGCCGCGGGCACCACCATCGAACCGCTGCCGTGGACCGGTATGAACGACCAACTCCACGGGATCGAGGAGCGGCCCGCATTTCCTTCCGACCGTCTCCATGCCGAGTACAACACACGCTGGGTCGGGCCCCATGCCCTCACCCAGCGCAACGCCGCCGGTAAACGCTGATCCATGCCATGACCCGGACGGGCTCCCGCAATCCTCATTTTCTCCGATGACTTCCACCACGGATTATCCCGCACCCATCGTCCCGCCCTTCACCAACGGCGAACGCATCCAACTCTCCATCCACGACCTGGCCTTCGGCGGCGAAGGCGTCGGACGGGTGGGCGAGTTCGTCGTCTTCGTCCCCTACGCCTGCCCCGGCGACGTGATCGAGGTGAAGATCACCGAGATCCACAAGCGCTTCGCCCGCGGTGTCCTCACCCGCATCCACACGGCCGCGCCGGAACGCGTCGAACCCCGGTGCACCTACTACGGCGAGTGCGGCGGATGCCAGTACCAGCACATCGACTACGCCGCCCAACTCCGCTGGAAGCACAAGCAGATCGGCGACCTCTTCCAGCGCGTCGGCGGCTTCGATCCTTCCCTCGTCCATCCGGTCGCCCCGTGCCCTGAGCCCTACGGCTACCGCAACCGGATCCTCGTCCGCTCCCAGTGGAACCGGCCGGCGAAGAAGCTCGATCTCGGTTTCATGCGGCAGGACTGCGGCCTCGTCTGCGACGTCGAGTCCTGCGCCATCGCCGAACCCGCCCTCAACGAAGCGATCACCGAATGGCGGAGGAACCCGCCTCCCAAGGGCGGCCTCAAGACCACCCTTCGCATTCCCCCCGAAAACTGGGAGGTCCCGGAACACTCGTTCTTCCAGAACAACTTTTTCGCCCTCCCCGCACTGCTCGACGCCACCCGCAACGCCCTCCGCAGCGCCGGTTCCCGCCACCTCATCGACGCCTACTGCGGCGTCGGCTTCTTCGGCATCGAACTCGCCGCTGAGGTCGAGTCCTTCCTGGGGGTCGAACTCGACGCCCCAGCCATCCGCGCCGCCCGCAAAAACGCCACCACCCACGGCGTAACCAACGGGGAGTTCGTCGCCGGGGACACCGACCTCCTCCTCCCATCGCTCCTCAAACGCCTCGACCCGGCCCTGACCACCGTCCTGCTCGACCCGCCCCGGGTCGGTTGTCGCCCGCCCAGTCTCGCCATCCTCCGCGAGACCGGTCCCAACCAGATCCTCTACGTCAGCTGCCACCCCGCCACGCTCGCCCGCGATCTCAAGATCCTCTGCGCCGACGACCGCTACCGCCTGAACGCCGTCCAACCGATCGACATGTTCCCACAAACCCAGCATGTCGAATGCGTCGCCGACCTCCGCCTGAACGCCACCGCTCCCGCTTCCGCCTGAACACACCTCCCCAACTCCTCGCCCTCGACGAGGCCGCGCTCGACCACGTCGAGGAACACGGCGGACCCGGCCTGCTGTGGTTCTGGGAATCCCCCAGCAACTGGGTCGTCGTCGGATACGGCCAATCGATCGCCCGCGAAGTCCACGTCGAGGCCTGCAACCGGGACAACATCCCGATCTACCGCCGCTGCAGCGGGGGCGGCACCGTCGTCCAGGGACCCGGCTGCCTCAATTACGGGCTCGCCCTCCCCATCGGACTCGACCCGGACCTCGAATCCATCACCGGGGCCAACCGCTGGATCATGGAGCGTCAGCGCCGCGCACTCGCCGGACTCCTCCCGGGCAACGTCACCATCGAAGGCCACACCGACCTCGCCGTCGACGGACGCAAGTTCTCCGGGAACGCCCAGCGCCGGAAGCGGAGCGCCCTGCTCTTCCACGGCACCTTCCTCCACCGATTCGAACTGCCGCTCATCAGTCGCTGGCTCGCCTTTCCTTCCGCTCAACCCGGCTATCGATCATCGCGCGACCACTTGGATTTCGTCACCAACACCAAACTCGATCCGCAGGCCATCCGCACCGCTCTCGAAGCCGAATGGAGCGATCTGGAGACGGGACTTCCGGACGATGCGAAAACCCGCATCCCTGCTCTGCTCGAATTGCGCTACGCCAGGCCCGACTGGCACGCCAGCCGGTAGCGCCCCGTTCACCCGCCCCGGAACTGCGTCGGAGTCACGCCCGTCACCGCCCGGAAAGCCCGCGTGAAGGCGCTGTGGTCGTAGAAACCGCACGCCACGCCAATCTCCGCCACCGATGCCTCGGTCTCCCGCAGCATCCGGGATGCCTCGGCAATCCGGGTCTTCGCGATGAACTGCCGCGGGGTCAACCCGAAGAACCGCTTCATCAAACGCGCAAACCGCTGCGGGGCGATCTTCGCCCGCCGCGCCAACCCCGACGGCGTCACCGACTCGGCAGGATTCAACTCCACCTGTTCCAACGCGGCCGCAAATCCCACCGGAATCTCGTGGGCCGACACCGGCACTCGCACATCCCGCGAGATGCCAATCAACCCAACGCACTTCCCTGCCGCATCGCGGATCGGAAGCTTCGTCGTCAGGCACCAACCCGGCTTGTGGGGCGCGTACCAGTGCAACTCCAGGTGATCCAGGATCGGCAACCCGGTCCGCACGACCTTCTCATCCTGGGTCGACGGAATCTTCCCGTAGTCGCCCGGGCAGATGTCCGAGGGTCGACGCCCCACCACCTGCGACTTGTGCCGGAGTCCATGCCGCTCGACAAGGGACTGGTTCACGGCCGTGTACCGACCCGCCGCATCCTTGATGAAGAAGACAACGTCGGGCGCCTGATCAAACAACTGCACCAGCAAGTCCGCATCTACGGACTGGAGCGAGGCTTCCTTCAAGCGGACCGGCGTGTGGAGTGTGCGCGAATTCACAGGACCCTGACCTTACCGGCCAAGACGGGCCGGAAGGCGAAGCGGATAGTTTCACATTATGCCCACCGGAGCCAATCCTCCACCCCTCCCCGGGCCACCCCACTCCGGGGGGGCGAGCCGATCCAATATCTCATGCAGCCCAGGTGGGGCGAGTGTCCCCACGAGCCGATCCCTCTGGTCCCACTCCCTGCTGCTTCTGCTGCTGCCCTTCCTGTTCCGCCTCAGTGCCGCCGATCTTCCCACTCCGCCAACCCCCACCCACCAGACCAACCAGATCGAAGGTTGGACCCTTCACATCGACCTGCGACTCCTGAAGGACGAACCCGAAGCAACCCCCAAGGCCATCGAACTCCTCCGGATCCAGCTTCAGGAAATCGTCCGCGTCGTCCCCGCTCCGGCCGTCGCCCGATTGCGCGAGGTCCCGCTCTGGTTCTCCTCCCCCTACCCCGGTGTCGGTCCGCGCGCCGAGTACCATCCCGATGCCGGTTGGCTCCGCTCCAATCACCGGAACCCCGCCATGGCCCGCGCTGTCGAGTTCACCGATATCAAGGACTTCGAGGCTGAAACCCGCCGCATGCCGAACTTCACGCTCCACGAACTCGCACACGGCTACCACGACCGGGTGCTGCCGGGAGGCTTCGGCAATCCAGACCTAAAGTCCGCCCACGCCCGGGCCAAAGGCTCCGGGAAGTACGACAAGGTCGAACGCAAGGATGCGCAGGGCCGTTCCCACACCGACCGCGCCTACGCCCTCGTCGACCCCATGGAATTCTTCGCTGAGTCCACCGAAGCCTTCTTCACCCGCAACGACTTCTTTCCCTTCGACCGCACCCAACTCCACGACGCCGATCCGGAAACCGAGAAACTGATCGGCCGTCTCTGGGGTGTTCCTTCCTTTACCAAGCCATGAAAATTACCCGCATCTTCGCGCATCGCGTCGATCTCCCCCTCCACGAAACGACCTACAAGTGGTCCGGCGGCAAGTCCGTCACCGTATTCGACAGCACGATCGTCGGTGTCGAGACCGACTCCGGACTCATCGGGTACGGCGAAGTCTGTCCCCTCGGGCCCTTCTACCTGCCCGCCTACGCCGAGGGCGTCCGCGCCGGACTCCGCGAACTCGGGCCGCACCTGATCGGCGAAGATCCCCGCGAACTCTCCAAGCTCAACCACCGCATGGATGCTGCCCTCAAGGGCCATCCCTACGTGAAGTCCGGGATCGATATTGCCTGCTGGGACATCCTCGGCCAGGCCACCGGGCTTCCCGTCTGCGTGCTCCTCGGCGGACGATACGGCGAGTCCGTCCGACTCTACCGCGCCATCTCGCAGGAAGATCCCGAGATCATGGCCGCCAAGGTCGCCGGCTACCGAGCCGAGGGCTATACCCGCTTCCAACTCAAGGTCGGCGGCGATCCCGATCTCGACATCGCCCGCATCCGCGCTGTCCGCTCAATCCTCCAACCCACCGACCGCCTCGTGGCCGATGCCAACACGGGCTGGACCCAGCATGACGCCGTCCGCGTCGCCCGCGCCGTCCGCGACGTCGACGTCTACATCGAGCAACCGTGCCTCACCTACGAGGAATGTCTCGCCGTCCGACGCCAGACGGACCACGCCTTCGTCCTCGACGAAAACATCGACAGCCTCGACGTCCTGCTCCGCGCCCGCGCCGATCTCGCCGCGGATGTCGTGAACCTCAAGATCAGCAAGCTCGGCGGCCTCACCAAGACCCGCCAGGCCCGCGACCTCTGCGTCTCCATGGGCATCGCCATGACCCTCGAGGACAGCTGGGGCGGTGACATCACCACCGCCGCCATCGCCCACCTCGCCCACAGCACGCCCGAGGCGTATCGGTTCACGTCCACGGACTTCAATTCCTACGTCACCGTCAGCACCGCCGAGAACGCGCCACAACGCGTCAACGGCTACATGTCCGCCGGCACCGCGCCCGGTCTCGGCATCCGTCCGCGCCTCGGCGTTCTCGGCCGCCGCGTCGTCGAGGTAGCCTGAAAAGCCCGCTCCCATGAAAGCCCTCCACCTCGCGCTCAGCTCTGGCGCAATTGCCGCAGCCATCCAACTCGCTGCCGCATCTCCCGGATCCGGTTCACTGTGGATCCTCACCACTCCCAGCGGCGCCGCACTTCCCGCCGGCGCGTCGGTCGAGGGCTTTCCCCTGCTGGTCCGACTCAACGGTGACTCGTTCCCGTTCGCCAACGCCCTTCCGGACGGCTCCGACGTCCGCTTCACCTCCGCTGACGGAACCGCACTCGCTCATCAGATCGAGGACTGGGATACAGCCAGCCAGCGCGCCGCCGTGTGGGTGCGAATCCCGGTGATCCGCGGAAACGATCAGCAGGAACTCCGCATTCAATGGGGCGCGACTTCCACGCCAACCCGGGACACCGGCCCGGTCTTCGACGCCTCGAACGGTTACGCCGCGGTCTGGCACCTGGGTGCCACTCCACGCGACGAGGTGGCCGGAACCAACGCCAAGGACACCGGCACGACCGCCACGACCGGAATCATCGGCACGGCCCGCCATTTCGACCGTGATCACGGACTCGCCTGCGGCACCCAACCCACGAGCTTCCCCTCCGGTTCCGCCTCGCATTCCACCGAGGCCTGGATCCGCCCGCTCCGCCCCAACGCCACCATCGTCGGCTGGGGAACCGAAAAGGCCCAGGGCAAGGTGGTCGTCCAGTTCCGCAGCCCGCACCACGTCCAGGTCGACGCCTATTTCTCCGACGCCAACGTCAACGGGAAGACCCACGTCCCGACAGGCGAATGGACCCACGTCCTGCACACGTATGAAAAGGGAATGCCGCGCCTGTACGTGAACGGCCAGCTCGACACCGAATCCCCGCGCCGCGCCACGCCCCTCAACATCCCGTCCCCAGCCCGCCTCTGGATCGGCGGATGGTACGACAACTTTGATTTCGAAGGCGACATCGACGAGGTCCGCATCTCCCGCGTCCCCCGGTCCGCCGAATGGGCGAAGCTCCAGTTCGAGAACCAGAAGCCCCTCCAGACGCTCGTCGGCCATGTCGTCCAGCCTGGCAATCAATTCCGCATCTCGACCAAACGCCTCACGATCACCGAAGGCTCCGAGGCCACCGTCACCGCCGAGGCCGGCGGCGCCCGCAAGATCACGTGGACGCTCCTGCGCGATGGCCGCGAATCCACCCTCGCCGTCGATCAACTCCACTGCACCATTCCCGCGCCTCGCGTGACTGGAAACACCCAGGCCACCCTGCGCGTCACCGCCGCTTACGCCGAAGGCGTCCGCACCCAGGACATCGCCGTCACGTTCAAGGAATCGATCCCGGATCCGGCCTTCACGCTCCGCGCACCGTCGCGGTGGGATGGCCGTAGCCCGATCGAAGTCCTCCCGCAGATCTCGAACCTGAAACGGCTCACCTCCGCCAAAGCTCCTGCCATCCAGTACTCCTGGAAGGCCGGCGAGATCGCCACCACCCGCGAGATCGCCCCCGATCGGCTCCGTCTGCTGCGCGCCGAACGCGACGGCGCGCTGACGATCTCCGCCACCCTCGACAATGGCGGCCAGCCCGTCACCCGCACCTGCACGATCCAGGTCACCACGCCAGAGTCACAACCCTGGATCACCCGCTCGCCCGAACCCGACGAATCCCCGGTCGACAACCAGTTCTACACTCGCGAACCCAGCGGCTTCGGCACCGTCTTCTGGACGGGCCGCCTTACCAACCGGGTCGACACCGTTTTCCTCCGCTTCCGCGACGACTCCAACGGCAGTCTCGAATCGACGGCTTCACCGAATGCCAGCGGTGCCTTCCAGCTTTCCGCCCGGGTCACCGCCGGACGGATCCGTTACCACTTCGAGATGGGTACGCGCACTGGCGGCCGCGAAACCATCCTGCGCACCGCGACCAACGTCGTGTGCGGCGATGCCTATCTGATCCAGGGCCAGTCCAACGCCGTCGCCACCGACTGGGGCAAGGAGGAACCCGACTTCCGCAGCCCGTGGGTCCGCAGTTACGGCACGATGTCCGGCGACCCGAACGGACTCCGGCTCTGGGGCGAGGCCGTTCCCCGCAGCCACGACGGCGAACGCTTCCAGATCGGTTACTGGGGCATGCTGCTCGCCCGCCAACTGGTCGAATCGAATGGCGTCCCCGTCTGCATCCTGAACGGTGCGGTCGGCGGGACCCGCATCGACCAACACCAGCGCAGCGCCACCAACCCCACCGACCCGCGCACGATCTACGGGCGCCTTCTCACCCGTGCCCAACAAGCCCGTCTCACCCACGGCATCCGCGCCGTGTTCTGGCATCAGGGCGAGAACGATCAGGGCGCCGACGGCCCCACCGGCGGCTTCGGTTGGGAGAACTATCGTAACTTCTTCATCGATCTCACCGCTGCCTGGAAACAGGACTTCCCCAACATTTCGAAGTACTACGTGTTCCAGATCTGGCCGAAGTCCTGTTCGATGGGATTCGACGGATCTGACAATCGTCTCCGCGAAGTCCAACGGACGCTCGGCTCCAGCTACAACAACCTCACCGTCCTCTCCACCCTCGGCATCGATCCCCCTGGCGGCTGCCACTATCCCGCCGCCGGGTACGCCGAGTTCGCCCGCATGCTGTTCCCCCTGGTCCAAGGCCACCATTACGGCAAGCCCTCTCAGGAACAGCTCACGCCGCCCAACCTTCATATGGCGCAGTTCGGGAACGCCGAGCGCACCCGGGTCGTCCTGACCTTCGACCAATCCGTCGTCTGGGCCGCCAATCTCACCAACGAATTCCGGATCCCTGGCAGCCCCGCCCGGGTCACCGCCGGTCGCGCCGACCGCAACCAACTCCACCTCGATCTCGATGTCCCAGCCCCGCCCCAGAAACCAACCATCACCTACCTCGATTCCGACCGGTGGAACCAGTCCCGCCTCTTGAAAGGCACCAACCAACTCGCCGCCCTCACCTTCTGCGAGGTCCCCATCGAGCCCGCGCGGTGAGCCTCTGGATTGAAGGCCGGGTGCCCCCACCCGGCGCGCTTTCATGGATCACTCCGTAGGAGGGCACGCGGCTGACGCCGGAAAAGGGAAGACAGGACCGTCTCCCGCAGAGGCGCTGAGGCGCAGAGGGGAGAAGCCCACAGCGCCCGTGGCCTCTGTCATCCCGGAGGGATGGAAGCCGATAGCCCCGGGTCGTGCGCAGCACGCACCCGGGGAAGCGGGCGTTGTTTGTGCGTCCGCACCTCGGCAGGGGTGCGAAGATCGAGGCCACCCGTAATGGATGCCCCCACCGAATCCACCCAGGTTCCCGACACGACACCCTTGCTCCAACGGGGCAAACGGTGAAAGCGGGGTGGAAACCCGGACCGCCCGCGTCGCCGCTAGACTTCTCGCCGATACCGACGAGCAGCAAGGCACCGGGTCAACCGACGACGATCAACACCGGATCATTCCCGGACCCAACCCAACCTCCTTCTTCGAGTCCTCGCGGCTTCGCGCGAAGCCGCGAGGGAGCGAAGGGACAGGGCTGTTTACAACCACGAGAGCGACGGCAGCCACGTTCCGTCTTCCCTGCGCCTCTGCGCCCCTGCGGGAACCTGCTCCTCCGCAGGATGGGCCGGGCCTCGTCGGCACCCACGGCCGTCACCGACGCCCCAGCACAAAGCCGAGCCCGAACCGGACCCATAGCGGGATCGTCACGAATCCGATGACCGAAGTGGACACGACCACGCGCACGGCAGTGAGCGTGTCACCGCCGTAGTGCCGTGCGAGGACGATGGGAAACACGGCTGCCGGCATCGAAGCCTGCACGACCAGCACCTGCTTCAATTCTTCGGAAGCCGGGAGGTAGCGCGCGGCGAGGAACAGCAGCACGGGCGCGGCGCCACAACGAACCGCACAGGCGCTCAGCATCAACCGCCACCCGCCACCCGAACTCAACTGGCCCGTCGTCTCGGCGAGCGTCGCTCCGATGAGCACCAGGCCCAGAGGGAAGCAGCACTGGCCCAGCATGTGGTTCGTCGTCTTCACGAACTCCGGAAAATGGAGCCCGCCCAGATTCAGGATCACGCCGACGACGATCGCCACCAGCGGCGCGTTCACCAACTTCCGCCATTCGGTCACACCGGCATGGCCGAGCGTTACCAATCCCAATGTCCACATGGCTGTGTCGACGCCGAGGTTGTGCAGGAACAGCACCCCGGTCGTCTCGCGGGGAAAGAGTTGGATGATCAGCGGCAGGGCCGCGTACCCGAAGTTCTGGAACCCCGCCGCACAGGCGAACGTCCGCTGCTCCCGTTCGGTCGTCGCGCCAACCCAACGGCGTGCCAACCAGGCCACCGCCACCCCCATCAAGACGCCGCCAAATCCGAACAATGGCGGAAGCAGCAGATTGTCCGCGCGTCGAAGGGCCTCGTTGTTCAGGACGTTGTCGAGGATCAGGCAGGGGGTGAGCACGTTCACCACGACGCGGATCAGGCTTTCGTCCGCCTCATGCGTCAGCCACTCCGCCTTCCGAAGCAGCACGCCCACCGCCACGAGGCAGTAGGCAGGCATCACCGCCGAGAACACCGTCCAGAAATCAATCATCGTTGCCGCACCCACGCGGATGCCACGAAAGCCTGCATGCCCCGGGGCCGAGTTCCCAGTTTCAAGATTCGAGTTTCAAGCCCGGTGCCAGCTTCAAACCGGAAGCTGTGAACTTCGATCTCCGAAGCGGCTCGACGGAGTCTCGCCCCACCGGTTTCCCCGCTTCAAACTGGAAACCTGAAACTTGAGACTCCCTCCCCCCTACCCCACCACCAGATGGTCCAGAAGCGCCTCGAACTCGGCGTGCTGCAACCGACGCAGGAACTGCGCGACCGGATCCGCAGCGCCCTTTCGGACGACGGACTCGCACGCATCGACGAAGGCCAGCGGGTCCAACGTGCCCGAAAGAACCAACCTTCGCGCCACCGAACTGGTCGCGTCGGTTCCTGCCAATTCGACGACCCGACCCGTCATGCTCCGATAGATCGGGTGATCGCCCACCCGCCGGTACCAATATCGGGCATTCCAGAAGTCCGGCTCCCGACGATGGACGATGGCGTGGATGACCGCTCCTTCCGCATCCGTCATGTCCTCGACGAGGTCGTGCGCCTCGTTGTGGTGGTCGTGGTAGAGCAACCCGGCTGAAACCACCCGGTCGGTTGTCTCCGTACCCAGCATCAACTCCGCGCAAAGTCCCCGAAGGCGCACTTCGAGTTGGCGGCATGGAAGCACACCGGACCGCGGGCCTTGCTCAAGGTCCGGCAATTCAGGCGTGCGCAAAAGGGTCCAAATCGCTGCGACACGCTCAGGCGTGGTGGTACAAATCATCGGGAGGACGCGATGGATCTTCCGACGGCAAATGGCCGGCGTCAAATTCAAGCTGAACTTCGGCCTTGCCGCCGCCCGCTGCTTTCGTAGTTCTAGGGGAAACATGACGACTGCTCAGCCCTCGTGAAGCCGACCGACCTCCGGGGAATCCTCCGATACATCCCGCGTTTCCGGGAGAAGACCTTCGTCATTGCGGTCGACGGGGCCATCGTCACGGACGACAACTTCCCCAATCTCCTGCTGGATATCGCGGTCCTGCGCTCGCTGAACATCCGCACAGTGCTCGTCCACGGCGCTGCGCTCCAGATCAGCAGCCTGGCCGCCGAGCGGGGTCTGACGGCCTCCAATCTCGACGGTGTCGGCATCACGGACTCCACCACACTCCAGCTATCGCTGACGGCGGCCAACCGGTTGACGCACGAAATCCTCGAGGGTCTGTCGGCCAACGACCTTCGGGCCGCCTCCACCAACGCCGTCATCGCCCATCCCCTGGGCATCGTCGGCGGGGTCGATCACCAGTTCACCGGCAAGGTCGAACGGGTCGACACCGAGATGCTCCAGGGCCTGCTCCAGCAGGGCATCGTTCCGGTCGTTCCGCCGCTCGGCTTTGATGGCGATGGCAAGACGTTCCGGGTCAATTCGGACGCCATCGCGTTCGCCCTCGCCTCGCAACTCCGCGCGGTGAAGCTCGTCTACATCACGACCTCCGACGGCCTCTATCATCAGGATCGACTCCTGCGCCAACTACCCGTCAGCGAATTGCAGGCACTCCTCCAGATGCACGCGTCCGAATTGCGTCCGGAGACGCTTTCCAAGGCCCGCCATGCCGTGGCCGCTTGCGAGGGTGGCGTGCCGCGCGTCCACATCATCAATGGCTGCGTCGATGAAGGCCTCCTTGCCGAAGTTTTCTCCAACGAAGGCATCGGCACCCTGGTCTACGCGAACGAATACACCCAGATCCGCCGGGCCCTGAAGAAGGACATCCGGACCCTGCTCAACCTGACCAAGGCGCCCATGGCCGCCTCCGAACTGGTCAAGCGCACCCGGACTGCGATCGAGCGCCAGTTGGCCGACTACTACCTGTTCGAGATCGACAAGAACCCGGTGGGCTGTGTCGCCCTCCATCTCTACCCGGAGCAGAACAAGGGCGAACTCGCCTTCCTGTTCGTCAGTCCCTCCCACGAGAACCAGGGTATCGGCAGCAAGCTCGTTCAGTACGCTGAGAATCGAGCCCGCGAACTGGGCCTTTCGGAACTGTTCACCCTGTCAACTCAGGCGTTTACCTGGTTCCAGAACAAGGCTGGTTTCGTGGAGGCTTCCCCGGATGACCTGCCACCCCAACGCCGGGAGCGCTACGACGCTTCGGGCCGGAATTCGAAGGTGCTGCTCAAGCGGCTCCGCTGAACCTCCCACGCGGACGGATAAGCGGGACTTCGTCAAACCGCTCCGAAGGTTCAAACAGCCCTCCGCCTGTGTTCTGAACCGGTCCTTGCGGACTCGCACCCCACTCCCTCACACCCTGGGTGTGTCTGGGTTCGACCGCATTGACCCACTCCAGCCTGCGGCGCCCCGCTCCATTCCCCTCACATCCTCCTGCCCCTCAAGCGGTCCCGCATTTAAATAGTGAAGATTCGCGGACCGGCCCACGTCTGCCGCGACCCTTGGGTGCAGCAGGGGGAAACGTTCTTGAGGGGGACGGCTTGGGCCGTGGTCTTGGCCAACGCTTCCCCCAATCCGCACCGTCCATCCGCATGAAAACCAGTGCCGCCAGAAATCCGGTCAAACCGGTCAAACCGTCACGCATCCTCCTGGTGGATGAGCACCCGCTCATCCGGGTTGGATTGCGTCAACTCTTCGCCGAGACCTCCAACCTCGAACTCGCCACCGGCGTGACCTCCGCCAACGAGGCGATCGCAAGCCTGAAGCGTCGCCAACCCAGCCTGGTCCTGACGGAGATCCATCTCCCCGGGCGCAGCGGCTTGGACCTCGCGAAGGAGATCCATTCCCGGTTCCGCGAAGTCCCGGTCCTGTTTTACTCGTCCGCGGACGAACACCTTTACACGGAACGTGCCATCCAGGTCGGCGCCGTGGGATTCGTGCCGAAACGCTCCACCCCACGCGCCCTTCTGGCTGCCATCCGGACGGCGATCGCCGGCGGCCGGGTCATCCCATCCCAGACCGCAGCGCCCCGGAAAGCCATCCGCGGCGCCACCGCCCTGGGAACGCTCACCGACCGGGAATTCGAGGTGTTCCGGCTCATCGGCCAAGGCTCCAACAGTCACGCCATCGCCGACCATCTGGACATCAGCCTGAAAACGGTCGATGCCCATCGCGAGCACCTGAAGCAGAAGCTCGCCCTCGACTCCGGCACCGCGCTCAACCTCCTGGCGATCCGGTGGGTCACCACCGACGGTCAGTCTCCTACGGATTGACCTGAAGTGACTCCATGCAGGCGTCCGTTACTTCCTGGGTCGCCATCGCGATCCGGGACCAGTGCGGATCCACGGATCCTGACTGCACCTGCCGTGCGAAGGTCGCGAACATCCGGGACTCCTGCGCCCCGACATCCCGTGTCGGAAGCTCGTCGATCACCACCGACTCCATCCCGGACTTCATCCGGAAATCACAGCCCCGGACCACAAACTCCGACCGGACCACGTCGTACTGGAGCTTGCGCGCATCGAAAGGCAGCACGAAGTCCGCAACGCGGACGCCGGCGCGGGTGCCGCTGATGTGGGCCCACTGTTGATCCGCCGCCGTGAACGAACAGTAGAATGAGGCAGTCACCCCATTGGCAAAATCCAGCGTGGCGCTGACCTCGGCAGGGACCCGATCCGAGCCGGGTCCGCCAATCCACCGATGGCACCTGGCCATCACCCGGCAGGGGCGTTGCCATCCCATGGCCCAAAGTGTGAACCGGATGTTGTACCACCCGAGATCGCCCAGGCAGCCCATCGGTTCCAGACCCGCCTGACCCCGGATGTTCGCTTCAGCGAATCCCGCGTCTGCCAGGAAACTGAAGGCCGAATCAATGCGGCGGATCTCCCCAAACCTGGCCCCATCCGCCAAAACCGCCCGGATGGAGTCCAGACGCTGACTGTGCTGGAACATCACACCATCCATGAACTGCACACCGGCGGCCGAGCAGGCCTCAATCATCCCGCGCAGTTCAGTCGCGCTTCCGGCACAGGGCTTCTCGCAGAGGACATGCTTCCCCGCCGCCGCCGCCTTCCGAACCCACTCGCCCCGGACTCCGGTCGGCAACGGAATGTACACCGCATCCACGTCCGGCCTCGCCAGCAGGGCATCGTACCCGCCCACGGCGGCTGGCTTCGTGTCGAACGGGGCCTCGGCCTGGCACTGGTCCACAAACGTCGCCGCCCGGACCACGTCCCGGCTTGCCACGGCCGTGACAATTCCGGTCCCGGAAAGCCGGATGGCCTCCCAATTCTTCCGGGCGATTCCGGCGCCGCCCAGGATTCCCCATCGCAGTGGATTCATCGTTGGTAGGCCACCAGCCTGCTGCCCTCCCGCAACCCGGGTCAATGCGGGATACCTGTCGCTGGACAGCCATGCACATCACGACACTGCCCCCTCATCGAGGGGTGGGGCGAGTGTCCTCACGAGCCGTTGCTGAGTTCCGAGTTTCAGGGTTCAAGTTTCAAGCCCGGCTCCTGCCACCAACTTGAGCTTGAAAACCTCGATCTCTGGGACAGCTCGTCGGAGTCTCGCCCCACCCGCCCGGGCGCGCTATTCGCGAACGGTTGCCTTCAAGGTCGCCTTGAACGCCTCCACCACGCGTTGGTGGGCCGCGTTGACTTCTTCATCCTTCAACGTGCGATCCGCAGCCCGATACGTGAACGTGTAGGCCATGCTCTTGTGTCCCTCGAGCACGTGCCGACCGCGGAACACGTCGAAGAGGTCCACCGACTCCAGATTGGACGGCTTCGCCTGCCGTACCACCGCCAATACCGCATCGTGGGTGGTCGCCTCGGGCACGACCATCGCCAGATCCCGGGCGGAGGCGGGGAAAGCCGGCAGCGGCTTGAACGATCTCGCCGGGTTCCGCTTCGCCAACAGCAGGTCGAGATTCAACTCGGCCAGGAAAACCGGATCCCGAAGGTCATACCGGCGCGCGAGCGAAGGCTGCACCTGCCCCAACTGTCCCAGTTCCAACTTACCACCCAGGGCCACGACCGCGGACTCGATGAAGAGGCTGCCAGGCTCACCGCGACGGACATACGAGACACCCCGCACCCCCAACGATTCCATGAACTCCTCGACCAAACCCTTCAGGTCCGAAGCATCACACCGCGCCTCCCGATCGGCTCCGGACCAGAAAGCCGGCGACCTCGCCCCAGTCAGGGCGATGGCCAGACGCCAACCCTCCTTGGGACCACCTTCCGTGGCGGTGAAGACGCGGCCGAGTTCGAACAACTGCACGTCATTGCTCCGACGCGAGAGATTGTGTCGCAGAGTATCCAGCAAGCCGGGCAGCAACGAAGGACGCAGAACGTTCATGTCGCTGCTCAACGGATTGGCCAGCGCCACGACATGGGGGGTCACGAGCCTGGCCGCAGCATCGTTCACCAGCGTCTGTCCCTGCGCCTCCGAAAGCCCAAGCCCAGCCATCAGTCGCCGGACCTCCATCAGCACATCGTACACCGAGTCATAAGGATGCTCGCCCATCGCCCGCCGTGGCGTCGTCGAGGGAATGCGGTCCACCCCATGCAACCGAGCCACCTCCTCGATGAGGTCCACCTCGCGCTTGAGGTCCACACGGTACGAAGGCACCTGAAACGTCACCGGCTCCGGCTCGCCCTCGGCGTCCACCGGACGCGGCTTCCGCGACGTCAACTTCAGCCCCAACTGCTGCAGGTGACACTCGATGACCTCCGGTTGGAGGTCGATTCCCAGGACCTCCTTGACCCGACGATGGCGCAACGTGACTTCCTTCGGGGCCGCCGGAGACGGATAGGCGTCCACCACGCCTTCCACCACCACGCCGCCTGCCAGTTCCAAAATCAGAGCCGCCGCCCGGCGACTGGCGAATTCGGCCACACCGATGTCCGCACCCCGCTCGAACCGATAGCTGGCATCCGTCCTCAAACCCAGAGCCTTGCTCGTGCGCCGGATCTGGGTCGGATGAAACCAGGCACTCTCCAGAAGAACATCCTGCGTCTCGGTCTGGATCTCCGTGTTCTGCCCACCCATGACGCCGGCCAGCGCGATGCCCTTCTGGGGATCCGCGATCAGAAGCATCGCTTCATCCAGCTTCCGAACCGTGCCATCCAGGGTCGTGAATCCTTCACCAGACACCGCCCGCCGCACCACGACCGTCGGCACGCCGGACTCGGACTTGCCCACCAGATGGTAGTCGAAGGCGTGCAACGGCTGGCCGGTCTCGAGCATGACGAAGTTCGTGACGTCGACGACGTTGTTGATCGAACGGAGGCCGACCTGCTCCAGACGGGACTTCAGCCAATCCGGACTCGGTCCCACGCGCACCCCCTTCAGGACCCGGGCCGTGTAGCGGGGGCACACATCCGTCGCCTCCATGCGCACCGCAACCACTTCATCGACCTTGGGCCCGCCGTTCCCGGAGGGAAGCGCCGGCTCGGGAAGCCGAAGCGGGTTCCCCGTCAGGGCTGAGATCTCGCGGGCAATTCCAATGACGGAATTGAGGTCAGGGCGGTTCGGGGTGATCTCCAGGTCGTACACCACGTCTGCCCCGGATCGACCGAGATACTCGGCAAACGGCTGCCCGACGACGGCGTCCGCCTTGAGGAGGAGGAGACCGTCCTCCTTGCGGTGTCCGATCGTCTCCGGGTCGATGCCCAACTCTTCGTGGGAGCACATCATTCCGTGCGACTCCACGCTCCGGATCTTGCCAACCTTGATCACGAAGGGCTGCGCCTCACCCGGCTTCGGAGGCAGCGCTGCGCCCGGCAGGATCAGCGGCACCTTGTCGCCTGCCTGGAAGTTCTGCGCGCCACAGACGATCTGGCGTTCGCCCCGTCCGTCATTCACGCGACACACGGACAGCTTGTCCGCGTTGGGGTGCTTGTCGCGCGTGAGGACCTGCGCCACCACGATCCCTTCAAACTCGCCGGCCCGCTTCTCGATGCCTTCGACCTCAAGTCCAAGCATGGTCAACCGCTCGGACAACTCCTCGGGAGTCCAATTGAAGTCTACGTACTGCTTGAGCCAGTTCAGGGTCACTTTCATGGGAAACAGGGGCTGAGTTCCGGCGACTCGCGTCAAAGCCGGAAACCGGGATCGAAAGGGGTGTAGAGATCGGTGTTGTCCACGGAGGCCCACCGGCGCTCGCGGCGCTGCCGGTGCAACTGGTCGAGCGTTCGGAACAAAGGCAGCTTCCGAAGGCGCGCCTTCCATGCCGCCCCGGCTCCCCCGCCCTGCCCACCCGTCCACGCCGCCACGTAATCGCTCTGCTGCGGCGTCCGGCTGAAAATGGGCACGACAGACTCACGCACCGCCTGCACCAGCAGGAAGACCGGCCGATCGTTGACCAATTCAACCCGCGACCGCGCCTCGGCCGGATCCCGGATACTCCACCAACGGGAAGCATCCAATTCCGCCAGATACATTCCCTCGACGCGAAATCCGTTCTCGGCGGAGAGCACCCGGAAAAACAGTTCGGGAGAGAATTGGTAGAAACCGTGGCCGCACCAATTGTTGGGAATCGTCGCCGAGAAGAAACGCCCGCCCGGACGGACCATTTCCATGCAGTTCCGGATCGCGACCGGAAAGTTGAACACGTGCTCCAACGTTCCCCCGTCCACCACCACGTCAAAGCCCGCCCGATGGACATCCGGGACCGGTTGGTTCAGGTCATGCAGCAGGTTGGCCCCCTCGTAGTCCGAGAAGTCCATGACGTCGACCTGCGTCGCTCCCAGTGCCCGGAAGAGCCCGTCGGCATAGGCCGGCATCGGCGTCTCCGCCTGCGCTCCCGCCAACTGCTGGAACCGATCGTACTCCGTACGACTCAGTCGCAGTCCCTGATGTCCGAGCATCAAGGAACGACCGAAGGTCACGCCCTCCCGGCGCGCCTTCAGCATCAGGGTCGCACAGTTACGCTCGATGGCCATGTGGAGATGGATGGCTTCCGGGGCTCTCGACCCGGGACCAGGCTGGATTCAGAACTGCCGCAGGAACCGGACGTCGTTCTCGTAGAAAAGTCGGATATCGGTGATGCCATAGCGCAGCATCGCAATTCGCTCGATCCCGAATCCAAAGGCCCAACCGCTCCAGACCTCCGGGTCGTAACCGACGTTCTCGAACACCTGCGGATGCACCATGCCGCAACCGGCGATCTCGAGCCACTCCTTACCCAGTTTGCGCACGAGCGCATTCGTGAAGTCGATTTCGAGGCTGGGCTCCGTGTAGCTGAAGTAGTGCGGGCGAAACCGGAGCTTCACATCGTTGCCGAGAACCTCGCGGAAAACCGCTTCCACGGTCCCCTTCAGGTCACCCACCGTCACCCCACGATCCACGTAAAGGCCCTCGATCTGATGGAACGTGGGATTATGCGTGGCGTCGGCGTTGTCCCGTCGGAATACCCGACCCGGAACCACGATGCGGATCGGCGGCGGCATCTTCTCCATCACGCGGATCTGCACAGAACTGGTGTGCGTGCGAAGGAGCGGCCGCGAGGCGGCATCCAGGAAGAAGGTGTCCTGCGAGTCGCGGGCCGGATGGTCGGCCGGCGTGTTCAGGGCATCGAAGCAGTGGTACTCGTCCTCGATCTCCGGACCATCCGCCACGGCAAATCCGAGCTTGCGGAAGGCACGGACGATGTCGTCGGTCACCTCGGTCAACGGGTGCAACCGGCCTACAGCCCGGCGACGACCCGGCAGGGTGAAATCCGTCGGTTCTGTTGGCAGCGCCGCCTTGAGTTCCAATTCGGCCCGCCGCGCACCCAATGCCGCTTCGATCTCGACCTTCACCGCATTCAGCGCCTTGCCGACAGCCGGGCGCTCCTCCTTGGGAAGGCTGCCCAACTGCTTCAGCAGGACGGTGAATCGACCATCGCCGCCAAGGACGGCCCCCTTGGCTTGATCGAGGCCGGGCAGATCCGTTGCGGCACCGAATGCAACAAGGGCCCCGGCCTTAACGGCCTCCAGTTCATTGAGCAGGCTCATGGCTTGGAATTACTGAGGAAAACCTTCGATCTCTAAAATATCCAACTTCGCCTCCCGAATCCGCCCACCCCGTCCTCCGGCGGAACCAGTCCTTCGGAAAGCAAAAGCGGGCGCCTCCCTCGGAGGTCGCCCGCTTTGGCTGGGAACGCTCGGTTGGCACCAGACAGCGGACTCAACACCCACTGCCCCAACCTCTCGTCCGACTCAGGCCTTGGCTGCCTTGGCCTGCAGGGCGGCCACCGCCACCTTGACCAACTCGGCGAAAGTCGCGGAGTCCGTCGCGGCGATGTAGGCGAGGACCTTGCGGTCCAGCGTCACCTGGGCGGCCTTCAGGCCTTCCATGAAACGGCTGTAGGTCGTGCCGGCAGAACGGGCAGCGGCGTTGATCCGGGCCTGCCAGAGCGCACGATAATTGCGCTTCTTGGTCTTGCGGTCGCGGAACGAGTACACGAGGCCGTGATAGACGGCGTCCTTCGCATACCGGTAGAGCTTCGAACGGCGCATCCGGAATCCGGACGCGCGCTCGATCATGTTTTTGCGGCGTTTGCGGGAGGCAACGGCGTTGGTAACACGCATGGCAGTAAATCAGTGTTGGTTGGCTTTTTGTCGATCGGGGCGGGCGCCCTGCAGGCTCCCGCTCACCGGGTCTATCGGATCAGTGCGACCAAGGCAGGCTGGCCTTGATCTTGTAAACGTCGGTGGGGTGAACCTCCTTCACCTCGCCGAGGGCGCGACGACGCTTCGCACTCTTGCTGGACAACAGGTGGCGCTTGCCAGCATGGCGCGTCAGCACCTTGCCGCCAGCGGTGATCTTGAACCGCTTGGCCACGGACTTTTTGGTCTTAATACCCTTCGGACGACGCATATCAGCTTCCTTGCTTACGAAAAGGAGCGCGCAGTCTATGGAGAAAGGACCCGGGAGCAAGGGGGATTTTTCGGTTCTCCACGAACTTTTTGCACTCACCCCTCACAATCCCACCACCTGGGTCCAACCCGACCGGCCAAATTCCCCTTCAAAAGCCCCAATTGCAGCCTCGCCGGACGCACGATCCGGGAAGATGGCAAAAGTTGTGGATCCGCTTCCCGACATCAAAGTCCCGAGCGCCCCATGCGCTTTCAGGAACTCCTGGATGAGGAGTAGGACCGGGTATTTTTCCAGCGCGGGCGCCTCCAGCGAGTTGTACAGGCCCGCCATCGCCCCCGGAAGATCCCCTGCCTGCAGCATCCCAGCCAACTCGGCGGCCCGCCCACCCCGTCCATTCAGCGCCTCCGGAAATCGACCCAACTGCTGGTAGGCCCACGCCGTCGAGATCCCGAAACCCGGATGATGCAGGAACAGCGCTCGTCCCGACAGCACCTGGAACGGCTCCAGCGGCGTCACCTGCTCGCCCCTTCCGACCGCCAGGGCCGGCCGCTCCTGCAGGAAGAAGTTCACATCCGAACCCAGACCCGCCGCCAACCGATCCAACGTCCCGAAATCCAGGGGCCGACCGAAGAGTTCGTTCAACCCCACCAATGTTTGCGCCGCGTTCCCACTGCCCCCACCCAACCCGGCCGCCATTGGAATGTGTTTTTCCAGATGGATGCGGACCCCTTCCCGGATCCCAGCCTCCCTCAGGAAGGCCGTCGCGGCCCGATGGACGAGGTTGGTCCCGTCCACTGGCAGATCGGCGCGACTGCAACTCAACTCAACCCCAGCCCCCAGCCTTTCAAAGCTCAACCGATCGTGCAGGGGAACCGGCAGGAACAGCGTCTCCAGATCGTGATAACCGTCTGGTCGCCGCCCAAGGATGTTGAGCAGCAGGTTGACCTTGCAGCCGGAGAGTCGGGTGATGGACATGGTAGAAATGAAAAACGCGCCAACGTGGGTTGGCGCGTCCTTCGAAAAATCAGCTGGATCACTCGAAGATCTTGAAGCGGCTGCCGGGGAACATCGGAGCCACATCCGTCGAATCAAACCCAAGCGACGTGTCGGTACGCACCGAACTCGAATCCAGAATACCCGGCTTGTAGGTGTCCGGATAGACCGGGCCCTCAGGCTTGATGTAAGGCTTCGAGGGGATCGGGAAAGTCAGGACCTCGACCGCACCCACAACCGTCCGACCGACCGTGCGGTTGAATCCCTGGATCACGCCACGACCGTAGGCCGCATCCGGCCCATCCCACAGGTAGGTTTGCTCGTAGGAACGGCTCATCTCACCGAGACGAAGCGGTTCGCTGAGGTTGGTCAGCCCGCGGCCGAGCTTTCGCTCCGCACTGGCACATCCAGCAGAGAGGGCAGCGATGCAAACGAGAAGGGAGAGATGCTTCATTCCGAGGCGCATATTCTTGTGAAGTCTGCCGCGCAGCCTATCGGCGAAGCCTCAGGGCGCAAGCGTCGAGTTGGACCAACGTCCAACGATTTGGTCACGTGCCCACCTCCAGCCTGTTCCTCCGCCCCTTCCGGACGCATCCTTCGGACGTGGATGCCAACACCAAATGGCTGCTGAAATCCGCTCAGGACGAGGTCCGCAAAGCCCTCGATGAGCTCCCCGCGGAATTGGCAGCCCAAGCCGGTGCCGTCACCGTCATCTACGAACCGACCCCTGGCCAGTACCTGCTGGACGAAGGATGGGAGGAAGACTTGCTCGGAATGTTCTCGGGCTACGCCCGCCACGAGGCATCCGAGGCCCAGCCTCCGATGCCGCCCCAGATCCTGCTCTTCTACGAAAACCTCTGGGACTTCGCAGGAGGCGAGGAAGAAACCTACCGCGAGGAGGTCCGGATCACCTATCTGCACGAACTCGGACACTACCTGGGACTCGACGAAGACGAACTCGACGAACGAGGCCTTCTCTAGGCCTGCAGGCCCGGGCAGACAACCTCACGCCATCCGCCCAGGCTGCGGTAGGCAGGCTTACTTCGCCTTCAAGGCTGCCTCAATGGCCTTAGAAACCTCCTCGGACGTCGGTTCAGTTCCCGAGTCCCAGCGCTTGAGGATCTGCCCATCCTTGCCCAGCAGGAACTTTCCGAAGTTCCATTTCACGTCGCCCGGGAATGGCGAATCCTTGCCGGTCAGGGCTGCGTAGATCGGATGCTGCTCCGCACCCTTGACGTGGACCTTTTCCATCAACGGAAAGCTCACGTTGTAGGTCAACGAGCAGAATTCCTTGATCTCGGATGCCGTACCCGGTTCCTGCTTGCCGAAGTCGTTGCAGGGAAACCCGACGACGCTGAAACCCTGGTCCTTGTACTTGCGATGAGCGGCCTCCAACCCCTTGTACTGCGGAGTATATCCGCACTTCGAGGCCACGTTTACGACCAGCAAAACCTTGCCTTTGAAGGCTTTCAGGGAGGTATCCTTACCGTCGATGTCCTTGACGGAAATATCCTGGATGGGAGATGCAATCATGCTGAACGAGGCGGCCAAGGCCGCGAGAAGGGAGATGAGTTTTTTCATGGCTGACCTTTGGACGTTGCGCCTGCTTCCGACGCTGTCAACCGGTTCAACGTTCAACCCCATTCATCTCCCCCTGACGGATCCACCCGCAATCACCTACTTCACCACGACGCGCATGCCGTCTTTCTCCAACTCGGCCACCTGCTTCTTCGAAGCAGAGGACAGCTTGTTGCCCTTGAGATAAAGGCGCAGGAAGGGCGCCCAGTTCTTCGCCCCCGCCAGGTCCGCCTTCGCCGCCGCGTACAAAGGCCCAAGATCCTTGACCTTGTTTCCATCGAGGAGAATCAGGCTGGGCGCGCGCAGTCCCGCCAGCGGCTTGATGTCCGAAATCTGGTTGTTCGCGAGGGACACCGTCGTCAACCACTTCAACTGCTCCAATCCGGCAACGCTCTTCAACCCGTTCCCATCGGCATAGAAGGTCACAACCCGCGGAAGCTGCGTCAGCGGCGCAACCGTCTTGAGTTTGTTCCTGGAAAGATAGATCGACGCCAGATTCGTGCACGCCGCCAGCGGCGCAGGGTCCACCACCTGGTTCGATTCCAGCTGGATATATTGCAGGGCCGGCAGGGTCCCCAAGGACGTCACGTCCGCAATCCGGTTCGAGGCGAGGTGCACATACTGCAACTGCCGCAACCCGCTGAGCGGCTTTAGGTCGGAGATCCTATTACCCGCCAACTCCAATGACGCCAGAGACTTACAGTGCTCCAAACCCGTCAGGTTGGTGATCCCACGAAAATTTCCCTGCACTACCGCCACCGTCGCAACGTCTGCCGCCGTCAACGGCTTGTCCGTGTCGCGCTTCGAGAAAACCTGCTGACGGACCGCCGCTTCCAGATTGCGGTCGGTAAACACCGAAACCTCGGAGGCTGCATTGGTGGCGTCGGCAGCCCTCAACACGGGTGCCAGCATCAAACAGAAGAAGATCAGACGTTTCATGGGACTGTTGAGTTTGACGGCCCGACGCCCCCCAGCGTCAAGAGGCTTCACGGATCGTTTGGCGAGCCCTTGACACCCAGGCTGGCTCGCCTCACCGGATCCCAGACAGCAGCTTGAACCAAAACCCGTTTGACCCGATCAAGGGTCCTGTGGCTAATTTGGCCCGCCCGATTTCAGCATGCGGTGTCGGCGTCACGGTGACGGTTTGCAGGGGTCGCTTCAGGTTTTTGCGCCCTTCAATCTGAGTTCTGCCCGGGGCAGATTCCCACGCGGTGTTTGAAGCGGCCTTCGTGTTATGGACAACCAGAATCGTCTCTTCGTGGGCAATCTGTCCTACCAGACGATGGAGAATGACCTGCAGGACCACTTCGCAGCTGCCGGAGTCGTTCTGAACGTCAACCTCATGCTCGACAAGTTCACGGGCCGCTCACGCGGCTTCGCCTTCGTTGAGCTCGCCACGGCCGAAGAAGCCCAGCGAGCCGTGGACTTGCTCCATGGCAAGGAGCTCGGCGGTCGGCCTCTCACCGTCAACATCGCCCGCCCCCGCGAAGAGCGCCCGCCCCGTGAGGGTGGTGGCGGTGGTGGTGGTGGTGGATACCGCGGCGGCGGCGGTGGCGGAGGTGGCGGTGGATACCGGGGCGGCGGCGGTGGCGGAGGCGGTGGCTATCGCGGAGGTGGTGGTGGAGGTGGAGGTGGCGGTGGTGGTTGGCGCGGCGGTGGCGGCGGAGAACGTCGCGAACGCGGTGGCGGAGGCGGCGGTGGTGGCTGGCGCGGTGGTCGGGAAGACCGCAACTCCGGCGGCGACCGCTACTAGTCGATCCTCGCCCCGTTCTGGGTTCGCCCTCAAACCCGCAAGCACGGTTCCCGGAAGGGAACCGGATTTTTCAAACCCTCTCTTTTCACGGCCGTGGAACTGCCTCACATGCGGATTCCACGGCCTTTTGGTCAAACCATTTGACAGCGAACCGGCCACGTTCCTAGCGTGGCTCAAAAGCACGCCATATGTCGGAAAATAATCCCGTACCGCCGCCCGCCCCCACGCCGGAACCGCCCAAGCCGGCGGATGCCGCGCAAAAGAAGCAGACCGTCCGCATCAGCCTCCCGCCCAAGCCGGCGGGTGGACCGTCGATCCGGATTCCCTCCGCCGCGGCTCCGGCAGCTGCGTCGACCCCGGCTCCTGCTGCCGCACAGGCTGCCCCGGCTGCCCCGGCCGCCGCACGTCCGGCACCGCCCTCTCCCGCCTCCGCTGCTCCGGCATCCATGTCCAAGCCGGCCACGGCGGCTCCTGCTGCCGCCGCTGCCCCAGCCGCCCCGGCCGCGAAGCCCGCGGCTGCTCCGCGCCCTGCTCCAGCGCGTTCCGCGGGAGTCAGCGGTCTGGATGTGGGTCTGGCCTTCGCGGTGGCGCTGCTGGCAATCGCCGCCGTCGCCGTCCAGTACTGGTTCGTTGCGCAGACCAATTCCTGAGCTACTGATCCATCATGGCTGCGAAGAACATCGTCACCCTCACCTCCGAGAACTTTGACGCGGAGGTCATCAAGTCCACCCAGCCCGTCCTCGTGGACTTCTGGGCTGAATGGTGCGGCCCCTGCAAGATGCTGGGCCCCGTGCTCGACGAACTGGCAGCCGAATACGACGGCAAGGCCCGTATCGCCAAGGTCAACATCGACGACCATCAGGACCTCGCCGTGCAGTTTGGCATCCAGTCCATTCCCACCCTGCTGGTCTTCAAGGGAGGCCAGGTCGTCAACCAGAGCGTTGGCGCCAAGCCCAAGGGAGCCCTCAAGCAGGTGCTTGATGCCGCCATCAAATAGCCTGTCGTGACCGCACTACGGTCATGACGCTCCTGAAAGCGCCCGCCGGCTCCCGCCAGCGGGCGCTTTTCTATCACCAACTTGCCAGCCTGCTCCAGGCAGGCCTCCCTCTGTTCTCAACCCTGGAGCAACTCGCCCGCAATCCCCCCGCCGCGAGTCTTCGCACCCCAGCCCTCTCCATCCTCTCCGGCCTCAAGGCAGGCCTGACTTTCACGGAAAGCTTCAAGACCCTTTCGGGATGGGCACCGGATTTCGATGTCGCCCTCATCCAGTCCGGCGAGCATTCCGGTCGCCTGGATCAGACATTTGCCATCCTCGCCCGGCACCACGACGCCCTGGCCACGAACTGGCAACTCGTCCTGCAGGAAGCAGCCTATCCCGTGCTCGTCCTTCACGTCGCCGTCTTCATCGTTCCCCTCCCCCTGTTCGTCCGTACCGGCAGCATCCCCCAGTACCTGCTCCACTCCGTTGGAACCCTTGCTCTCGGTTATGCGGCGGTTGCGGCCACCCTATGGGCTGTCCGCCCGGATCGCCCCCGCCCATGGCGATCCGGCATTGAACAGATCCTCGTCCATGTCCCGATCCTGGGCTCGGCCCGGTCCGACCTCGCATTGGCCCGCCTGGCTGGATCTTTGGAAGCCCTGCTGAGCGCAGGGATTCTCGTGACGGAAGCTTGGCCCATGGCGGCACGTGCCAGCGGGTCCGACGTCATCGAACAAACCGTCGCATCCTGGGATGATCCGCTGTCGGCAGGCATCACCCCAGCGGAACTGGTGCAATCCTGCGGTGTCTTTCCCGAACTCTTCGCGAGTGCCTACGCCACAGGTGAGATCTCCGGAAGCCTCGAAGAGCAATTGCGCAGGATGGCCCGCATCCACGAGGAGGATGGGTTCCGGAAACTCCGCGCATTCAGCCAGTGGAGCCCTCGGATCTTCTATGGGCTTGTGAGCATCTGGATCGTCTTTCAGATCCTCGCCCTCGCAGGTGGCTACGTCAGCACCCTCCAACAACTCCTCGGCGAATGAACGCCGGCGACGGGGTCAATGAACCTCGCCAGGCCGGCCCCCATTGATCAGGTAAAGCACCGCCATTCGCACCGCCAAGCCGTTCGTCACCTGTTCGAGGATCACCGAGCGACCGCCGTCCGCCAGCTCACTTTCGATCTCCACGCCCCGGTTGATCGGCCCTGGGTGCATGATCAAGGCCTCCGGATGCAACAGGGACATCCGGGCCTGGTTGAGCCCAAACAACGACGCATACTCGCCAATCGAGGGAAACATCGTCTTGCGCTGCCGCTCGTGCTGGATGCGAAGCAGGTTCACCACATCCGCGCCGCGGATGGCCTCCTCCACGTTCCACGTCACCCGGCACCCCATCTGCTCGAACACGCGCGGAACGAGAGTTGGAGGTCCGCAAAGAGTCACATCTGCACCCAATTTCTTCAGGGCCCAGATGTTGGACCGAGCCACCCTGCTGTACAGGATGTCTCCAAGGATCGTCACTTTGAGTCCGGCGATCCGCCCCTTGCGCTCCCGGATCGTGAAGGCATCCAGCAATCCTTGGGTAGGATGCTCGTGTGCGCCGTCCCCGGCATTGATCACATGGGACCGTGCAAACCGTGAAAGGAAGTGCGGCGCACCGCTGGCCCCGTGGCGCAGGATGATGAAGTCCGCGTTCATCGCCTCGAGGTTGCGAACCGTATCCTTCAGCGTCTCTCCCTTCTTCAGGGAGGATGCTTCAGCCGTGAAGTTGATCACATCCGCGCTCAACCGGAGGGCCGCCAGTTCAAAGCTGATCCGGGTCCGTGTACTCGGCTCCACGAACAGGTTCACCACCGTCTTGCCCTGAAGTGCGCTCACCTTCTTGACGTCGCGCTCCCCAACCGCCCGGAATTCACGGGCTACGTCCAGGATGAGGTTGATCTCCTCCGAACTCAGCGATTGGAGGTCCAGCAGATGTCTCCGATTCCAGATCATGTTCAGCTTACGGTCCTGACTCAATCTACTCCCGTGCCTGCCTCCCTGTCACCCACGGCCCGAAAGGGAAAACAGGATCCGATCTCGAAGGCTCGATTCCACGGTGGGCACAGGTACCCGCGGAAGACTGGCGCGGCTTCGAACACCGCCCCTTCCCGCCGGTCCATGCAGGATCTCAGCGCACCAGACTCATCTGGCGTGCGCTGCGCCAGGAAGAGCGGTACTTGGAAACCCAGTCGATCAGCGCGGCGTCGAATCCGATGTCACGCCCCGCCTTCTCCGACTCGATCCACTTGTGTCGGAGGATTTCCTCGCGCTCAGCCAGAAACTCCCGGTACAGCGTCGTACTTTGCAGCAAAGCATGCGCCTCCCGCCGCAGATCAATTTCGTTACTCATACGTGCCACCCGCTCCTTTACATCGTAACCCGCCCCAGTCCCGTCTCAACCGGCAACTTTGAGTATCTTGTCTCCATCCGGACGCTCACACCCGGTCCAGGCTTGGCTCCGGCCCAACGCCTGCTAAACCTCGAACGCCATGCGCCGCCTGCTGCTGATCCTCCTGCTCGCCTGCGCTGCGCTGCGCGGCGTTCCCCAGGATTTCAAATCCACCACCGCCGAACCCGCCCACCCAATCTACGTTCTGGCCTCCGATGCCCACTGGCTCCTCCAACCTTCCTCCGGCCGATTCGACGCCTCGGCCCTGCTCCGCCTGCCGGACGGCTCGCTGCTGACGGTCAACGACAAGGAACTTCCCCCGTGCCGGATCGACCTCGGCACCAACGGCGTCGCCCGTCTCGTTCCGCAGAAGCAGTGGTTCCCCCTCGACGCCGTCCGGAAGGCTTCCCCGAACCCGCGATTCGCCCCGGATACCGAGGGACTCGCCATCGACCGGGAAGGTCGACTCTACATCTGCACGGAAGGCCAACGTTGGATCTTTCGCTCGGGCCCGAGCGATGGGCAGGTGGAGCGTCTCGAAATTGACTGGTCTCCCGTCCAGAAGTGGTTTTCGGCGAAGGACGGCAATGCGTCCTGGGAGGGAATCGCTGTCGGTGGAGACCACCTCTACCTTGCCAACGAACGTGCCACAGGCCGCATCGTGGTCGTCGACCTGAAGACACTCCGGGTGATCGACGACTTCCAGGTCGGACCGTCCGGCAACACCAGCTCCGACGTCCACTACACCGACCTCTGCTGGTTCAAGAACGAGCTATGGGTCCTTTGCCGGGACATCCGAAAGGTCCTCCGCGTCCAACCCACCACCCGCACTGTCCTTGCCGAGTTTGATTTCGCCGACGCGGAACTCGCCCCCCAGAACGCCTACATCACGGCCCTCCCCTACGGCTTCGTCGAGGGCCTGTCGGTCGACGACACCCACATCTGGCTCGCCGTCGACAACAATGGGATGCCGCGCCGCGCCGCCCCCACCGACTTCCGCCCCCTCCTGCTCCGCTGCCCTCGCCCGGATCAAAAGTCTCCCTGAACCTCACCGGATCGAGGCCAACTTCCATAGGATTCAGGGTCGACACACGGGCCGCTGCCCGCTACCGAAACACCCATGGAAGGGCTGACCTATCCGGAACTTCATCATGCACACGCCGCCGAAGGGTGGCTCGATCTGAACGTGCCCGCCGAGGCCCGACTGGAGCTCGAACAGATCTCCGCGCAAGCCCGTGCCCACCCCGAGGTCCTGGACCTCCGATGGCGGCTCGCCAGCCATATTCCGGACTGGAACGACGCCGTATCCGTGGCTGATCAGATCATTGCCGCAGCGCCTGGGATCGTGACCGGATGGATCCATCGCAGCTTCGCGTTGCATGAACTGCGACGGACCGCCGAAGCCCTCGACAACCTGATCGACGCCGAAGCGCGGTTCCCGACCGACTCGCTCATCCCATACAATCTCGCCTGCTACGCGTGCCAACTGGGCGACCTGCCTCAGGCGCGCCGTTGGCTGAAGCGGGCTCTCGAACTGAAGGGTATCGAAAAACTCCGAACCCTGGCCCTCGACGATCCGGATCTGGCTCCGCTCCGAAGCGAGATCGCCAGCTGGTGATCCGCTCAACCCAGAAACGGCGGTTGTATCCGTAGATGGCGCAGATCGGCGGGACTTGAACCGAGACCGCCTTCCGCCTTGCACCCGCGGAGTGAGCGCCCGACGGGTTCGAATCCGGGCCTTTTGCCACTTCATCTGCGCAATCGGCCCCATCTGCGGATAGATGAACTGCCGGTTTCAGGCTCAATCCACTTGGCCGAGGTCGTGACCCGTCCCGTACTGCCAGCGATTCTCCACCTCCGCCATCACCGCTGCCACCCCGTGCGTCGCCAGGGCCGTGCCCAGCGCTGCGCATCCACCTTCAATTCCAGACGGCCCCCGCTCCAGTAACCGCGTCACCGCATGCCGTGCCCGGTCACGAACGCCATCCGTCAGGCGCGCTCGGGCGACCACGGCAGCCAGGACTTCTCCAACGCCCTCAACACCTACTTCCGCAACCGCCTCGCGAAACACCGTTGCTCGCGCTGCACTGTCAAAACCCGGCTTCCCGAAGACACCATCCAACTGCTCTGCCAGCGGTACCGGGGCAGGTTCCGGACCCGATTCTGCAGCACCGGCGGATCCTGCATCACCCGCAGGGCCGTGCCCACGCTGCCATTCAAGCTCCACCACGTGTGCGGAGGGCGATGAAGATGGCCGCCACCCAACCCGCCCGCCGCTGCCGTCCTCTGCCCATTCCACACCCAACCGAAGTTTCACCCTGTCCAGGTGCCACGCCCGCCGAGGCCCGCCTCCACCGAACACTTCGTCCACCTCCCGCTGAAGGGCCTGGAGTGCTTTCTGCAAGTCGGTCATCGGGTCCATGGGAACCCCTGCCGCTCCAGAAGGCAACCGGTCAAAGCCAGATCAACCGACTGGCTCACTCGACCCGGTAAACCCCGGACTTGCTCCGAAGGAGCAGCGCATTGTCGACGATCGCCGGCGACGCCATGAATCCGTCGCCCAACTGATTCTCGGCCAACTTCCGAAACTCGCGGGAAACCGCCACCACCGTCGTCTTCCCCTGCTCGCTGCAGAAGTAGATCCGCCCGTCCGCACTGACCGGCGACGCCGAATAGTTGCCGCCGATCCGCTCGTTCCACAACGAGGCCCCGGTCGCCGCTTCCCAGCAGGTCGCCACCCCGTTGTCATCAATGCCAAACAGCAACCCGCCCACCAGCAGCAACGCCGGCTTCTTCGGCACGTTCCGCTTCGACCTCCAGGCCACCGTCAACGGACCGGAGTTCGTCTCCGTTCCGTTGGCGTCCAGGACCTCCCCGGCACGGCCTGGTCGGACGGCCAGAACCTGTCCCTGCGACCATCCGGTCGGGAAGAAGACCAAACCGCCCCCCACCACCGGTCGCGTTCCAGCAGAATGGCTCGTCCGTTCCTCGACCCGCCACAACTCCCGCCCGGTCGCCGGTTCATAGCCATAGAAGGCCTTCGCCCCCTGGCTCAGCAACTGTGTCTTGCCATCGATCTCCGCCACGTGACAGGTCGCAAACGCCTTGCGCCAATCCCCCTCGCTCTCCGGTTTCCCATCCGCACCGAGGTCCTTGTAGTCGATGGACCGATCCACCTTCCAGACCGTCTTCCCCGTCTCCGCTTCCAGCGCCACCACGTACTGACGGTCGCTGCCATCAAAGTTCAGGAACAGCTTTCCGTCATGCAGCACCGGCGACGATCCAGCACCGCGGTAATGGTTGCACTCCAGGTCCCGCCGCTCCCACTGCACCTTTCCGGTCTGCGCATCCAGACAGGCTGTCCCCGGAGATCCGAAGGTCACCCATACCCGGTTCCCCTGCACGACCGCGGAAGGCGACGCCCCGGAGTTGAACGCATGGATGAATTGCGGCCTCTCGACGTCGTAAAGCTTCTGGTCGATCAGCACCTTGCCGCTGGCTGCATCCAGACAAACCACGAACAACTCGGTTCCCTTCTCGGTCGCCGTCGTGATCCAGACCTTCCCTCCGCCAACCGCCGGCGAGGACCACGCCTTGCCATGCACCGGGGTGAACCATTTCACGGCCTTGCCCTCTCCCCACTCTATCGGAGGCTTGGACCCGGGTGCCGTTCCATCCCCCAGTGGCCCCCGGAATTGCGGCCACTCGGACGAAGCCAGCAAGGCCGTTGCGGCAGTAGGAAGCCCCAGCACGCACGCCACACGGAGGACACGGCAAAGGCCCGGCCAAATCGTTCGAGGGGAATGAATGGAACGCATTTCCCAAACCCTAGCCACGCCCCCTGCCGCCGGGAAGCCGGGATGCTCCCGCACCCGTGAGAACGGCAGGTTCAAGATGTCCCCCTCATCGGGCCTTCGACACCAACTCCCCGCCTCCCTTGGCCTCCACCTTCCGCCAGTCCTTCTCCCGCCGCCGGATTTCGCCCCGCAGCAACTCCTCGGCGGACCACCCCTGATCCTGGCAAGCCTGCGCGATCCGAAACAACTCACGCCCCAACGCTTCCCTCGTGGCCTTCTGCTTCTTCCCAGCCTTCCGCTTTTCCACCAACCCCGCTTTCGTCGCCTTCTTCACCAACTTCTGGGCCCGCATCAGCGACGGCATCCTCCGCGGTATCCCGTCCAACGCGGACTTCCGCTCGCGGATCGACCCCTCTTTCTCCGCCCGCTTGATCTTCTCCCAGTTCGCCCAGACCTGGTCGACATCCCGGACCTCGACATCCCCGAACACATGGGGATGGCGCCGCACCAATTTCTCCACCAGCACCCGGCAGACCGCATCAAAGTCGAACGTTCCCCGCTCTTCCCCCAACCGGGCATGGAACACCACCTGCAACAGCAGATCGCCCAACTCCTCCACCATCTCGGGCTCGTCCCCGGCCTCGATCGCATCCAACAACTCGTAGACCTCCTCCACCGCATGCCATCGCAGCGTCTGATGATCCTGCTCGCGATCCCACGGACACCCATCCGGCGCCCGAAGCGCCGCCATGACTTCGAGTACCTGTCGGATCGGAGACAGTCGGGTGGAAGGGGGCTTTCGCATGAAAGGAAAGGAGCAGGGTTCCGTCACGATTCCATCGGTCAAAGCACAACCAGGTCATCCCGGTGGACCACCTCGGCTCGTCCGGTGGACCGTCCAAGGAGAGCCGCGGAGTCGAATCTCACCAACCCACGAGCGAACTCGCGTCCATCCGGACCGCAGATCCGCACTACATCCTCGGCATCGAATTCGCCTTCGCATCGAGTGATCCCGGGGGCCAGCAGACTCCGCCCCTGCGCCGCCAGCGCCTGGACCGCTCCCTCATCCACGTGGATCGTCCCGCGGGCATGGTGATAGAAGGCGATCCAGCGCTTCCGACTCGGCAACTTCCCATGGACCGGCAGGAACAAGGTTCCTTCCTTCTCTCCGGCCAGGATCCGGGCCAACCCGTCATGGCGCCTCCCAGGCGCAATCACCAAGGGAATCCCGGACCGAACCACAATCTTGGCCGCCGTGATCTTCGTCGACATCCCTCCGGTCGCCGTGACGCTCGTCGTTCCCCCGGCCATGCCCTCGATCCGTTCATCGATCCGCTCCACGACGTCCAGAAGACGCGCTTGCGGCGTCCCGAACCCTTCGATCAACCCATCCGCCGTCGTCAGGATCACGAGCAGGTCCGCCGGAAGCAGGCTGGCCACCAAGGCCGAAAGACGGTCGTTGTCCCCGAACTTCAACTCGGTCACGGAAACCGCGTCATTCTCGTTGATGATCGGCAGCACGCCCCGCTTCAACAGCGTCAGCAACGTGTTTCGTGCGTTCAGGTGCCGCTCATGGTCCGCAAGGTCCTCGTGCGTCAACAGCACCTGCGCAATCGGTTGGTCGAAGTGCCGGAACAGGCTGTCGTAAGTCGCCATCAACCGCGATTGCCCCACCGCCGCACAAGCCTGCCGCTCCGCCAGGCTCCCCGGCCGACTCTCGTACCCGAGCACCCCCATCCCTGCACCGACAGCACCCGACGTCACCAGCACCACCTCGAGGCCCGATGCCCGGAGGGCCGCCACCTGCGAAACCAACTGGGCGAACTGAACCAGGTCCGGACGCTTGCGGGAATCCGTCAGGACTCCGGTCCCCAGTTTCACCACCAGACGTCGGACAGATTGGAACACGGCGGAACGCACCGGCTGAAGAAACGGAAATCCCGGCCCCGAGACAAGCCTAGGCCTCGCTCGCCTCCCCACTCTCGGCTCCTTCCCTGCCCACCGGGTCCAGCGATTCCCCGGGATCCGGGTGGGAATTTCCCGCAAGAAATGCGCCGCCAGACAAAAGATTTGCCGGTAACGGCATGGATATGGCTTAGTTGCCGTTCTGTTGAAACCGGTTGAACGCACCAAGGCGAGCGACCGGAGAAGACTACGGAAGACGGATGAACCGCCGCCGCATGCAGGTATTTTACTCCGGCCGCGTGCAAGGAGTGGGATTCCGCTACCAGACCCGACAGGTCGCCTCCGGTTTTGAGGTGACTGGTACAGTTCGAAACCTGCCCGATGGGCGGGTCGAACTGATCGCCGAGGGTAAGGAAGCGGAGCTCAAGGAGTTCCGGACAGCCATCCGCGAGAGTGGCCTCGGGCCGATGATCCGGGACGAACAGGAGTTTTGGACAGAACCCAGCGGCGAGTCCCGCGGGTTCGAGATCGTGCGTTGATGAGATACGGAATCATTGCCGACATTCATGGCAACCTGGAAGGTCTTCAGGTGGTTCTGGCTGATATCCAGGCCCAGCGATGCACCCATGTGGTGTGTCTGGGCGATGTCGTCGGCTACGGAGCCAATCCAAAGGAGTGCCTGGACATCATCCGGGGCATGAACATTCCTGTCGTGAAGGGCAACCACGACGAATACATCGGCAGCAGCGAGGATCCCGAGGGGTTCAACGATGCCGCCGCCGAAGCAGTCTCCTGGAGCCGAAACCAACTGACCGAGGACGACCGCAAGTGGCTGCGGGAACTGAAGTACTTCCGTCTGGTCGCCAATTTTTCCATCGTCCACGCCACCCTCGATGCCCCCCAACGCTGGGGTTACGTCTTCGAGAAACTGGAGGCGGCCGCCAGCTTTACCTACCAGAACACCCAGGTCTGCTTCTTCGGCCACACCCACGTCCCGGTCGCCTTCATCCGCGACACCGGTGTCCGGGGCGGCACCTACTCGAAGTTCCGGGTCGAGTCCGGCAAGAAGTACTTCGTCAATGTCGGCTCCGTCGGACAGCCCCGCGATGGCGATCCCCGAGCCGCCTATGTGATCTACGACCTGCCCCAGCAGACCATCGAACTGCGTCGTCTGGAGTACGACATCCCCACCGCTCAACGGAAGATCCGCGCTGCCGGACTCCCCGAGCGACTCGCCGATCGGCTTGCCACCGGTCGCTGATACCCCGAACCGCCTGCTGCCCGCCTTGGCGTGAGCCATCCTGGTCGCCTCGGTCCAATTCCAGCCCCGCCCCCTCTCCAAATCGGGAGTCAGGCTTGCCGCAAAGTTCCCTGCTCTTAGTGTCCCCGCCATGAAGCACATCCTCTCGGCCCTCCTCGGCGTCTTCTTCGCCGCGCGACTCCTCGCCCAGGTCGATGTGCGGGTCAGCCTGACCCAGGAGCAGTTCCTGCCGGGCGAATCCATCGAAGCCGCCGTCCGCATCGCCAACTTTACCGGCCAGAAACTCACCTTCGGCAACCGCACGGATTGGATCCGCTTCAATGTCGAATCCACCGACGGCCGCATCGTGAACCGGATCTCTGAAGTTCAGGAAAGCGGCGAATTCCAGCTCGAATCCTCGACCCGAGGAACCATCCGGTACGACATCCAACCCCATTTCGACCTCTCCACCCCCGGCCGGTACCGGATCTCCGCCACGGTCCAACTCGCCGAAGATCAGGAGTACACCAGCCCCGCCGTCCACTTCGAGGTCTTCCGCGGCACCCGACTCTGGGAACGGGAGATCGGCATCGAGACCGCCGACGTCAGTACTTCGAACCGGCGCAAGTACATCCTCCAGCAGGCGACTCACCTCCGGAATGTCCGTCTCTACATCCGCGTCACCGATGATTCCGAGGCCGCAACGTTCAAGGTCATCCCCATTGGTCCCACCGTTTCATTCGGGCGCCCCTCCTGCGCCGTGGATCGCAAATCCCGCCTCCACGTCCTTCACCAGATTTCGGCCGACACCTACCGCTTCCACCTCGTCACCCCGGAGGGCCGTGTCGAAACCCGCCGGATCTACGCTTTCTCCGATCGTCGTCCTCAACTGCGGGTGAATGAAGCCGGCGAAGTCGCCGTCATCGGTGGCGAACGTCGCCGTGCTTCGGATGACATCCCCCAGGAAGCCGTCCCCGCACCGACGTCCGCCAAGCCGGATGATGAACCTCCCGCAAAGCCGACGCCTGCTGCAGCCAAGTAGCCTTACGTACGTGGCTGTTGCCGTCCTGCTGGCCGTTTCCCTGACGGCCGCGGCGGCCCCTCCGACTCCGCCAGTCGTCCTTCACCTGCGCAACGGCGACCGGATCACCGGCGAGATCCTTCGAGAAGATACCAAAGGCCTCGTCATCCGGTCCCCTGTCGCCGGCAAGCTCACGGTCGCCCGGGATGCCATCCTCCGCCGGGAAGTCCCGGGGACCACCGACTCCCCGTCTGCTGCCGTCAGACCAGATCCACCCCCCAAGGCCGCCACGCCCGTTCCCCTACCTACGGTTGCCTCGCCCGCTTCCACCAACGCACCCACCCAGGTCCTCTCGCTTTCCGGGAACCCCTGGCTGCCCTCCTGGATCGCGCCGTTCATCACCAACTGGCACGGAAACGTGGGCCTTGGCATGAACCTCGGTTTCGGCACCACCGAGCGCCAGACCTTCTTCGTCACCGCCAATGCCACGCACGCCTGGCAACGGATCGCCAACTCCGTCAACTACAACGCGGCCTATGGCCTCGTGAACGACGTCGAGGCCGCCAACCGCATGGAGGGCTTGCTCAAGACCGACGTCTTCGTCGACCACAGACACCGCCTCTACGTCTACAACCTGATGCTCGGCGGCTACGACGCCATCCGCCTCATCAACCGCCGCCTCGAAGAGGGTGTCGGCGTGGGTTACCGGATCTACGAACGCCCCCGCCTCATCGTGAACGTCGAACTGGGTGGCCAGTACCAACGCTTCGACTACTCCCAGCAGGGTGACCGCTCGATCTGGTCCGCCCGTATCTCCGAGAGCCTCATCTGGAAACCCTCGGACAAATTGGCCCTGACCCAGAAAATCCAGTACATGCCCAACGTCTCGGACCTGTCCGACTACCGGGTACGGTTCGACCTCATCGCGTCCTATCCACTCTTCAAGCGGATCACGATGAGCCTCAATGCAGTCAATGAGTACGAGTCGTTGCCGCCGCGCGGTGTCGACAACAACGACCTCCAGATCACCACGAACGTGAACATCACGTTCTGATCCCAAGCCTCAACCCCACTTCTCCGTCTTCATCTGCTCCTTCGGCAGGGCCAGATCGTGCGTCACGAGGTGTTCCACCGCGTTGACCATCTCGTTCGTGCCGCAGGCGTAGAAGACCGTGTTCGCCGGATCATCAACAAAGCTCTTCACCCATTCGGGCGTGATCCGACCCCGACGCCCCGTCCAGGGATCCTCCGGTTGCAATCGCGTGCAGGTCACATGGAACCGGACCCTCGGGTTCTTCGCTTCCAACTCCCGGAACTCCTCCCCGAAGATGATGTCCGAAGTCGTCCTCACCGTGTAGAGGATCGTGATCCGGGTATCGAGGTTCCGCGCCGTTGCCTCCCGTGCGAATCCGCGGAAAGGCGTCACTCCGGAGCCCCCGGCCACACAGATGAGATGCTTCGCCGGCGGATCAAACACCGGCAGGAACCGACCCGTCGGAGGAATCACGAACATCTTGTCCCCAGCCTCCACCCAATCGACCACGCTCGTTCCCATCTTCCCGTCCCGCTTCACGGTCACCTCGTAGTGCCCCCGGTCCAGCGCACTCGAACTCAGGGAGTAAGCCCGCTTGTACTTCGGCTTGTGCGGCCAGTAGACCGTGATGAACTGACCCGTCTTGAAGTCTGGCTCGTAGCCCGCAGGCCACTGAAAACGGACCGTCTTCACGTCCGGAAGCTCCATCTTCACGGACTCCACCAGCATCTCAGCGATGACTTTTGACATGTCGGGAAGGAATCGGGCCCGTCGTGAACCCAGAATGACAAGATCATGAAGAAGAGCTTCCCGGTGTAAAGCCTCAGGCCATCCCGCCCCCAGCTTCTCCCACACACACCGTTCCGCACCGAAACCCGCATCTTGAAACTTGGAACTCCCCAGCCCCACCGGTACACACCGTACCGAACATGGAAGCCACCCCCAATCCACCCCAGCAGCGGGCCGTATCCCTCGATGCCTACCGCGGCTTTGTCATGCTGCTCATGGCCGGCGAGGTCCTCCGCTTCCATGCGGTTTCACAGAACCTGCCCGAGAGCGGTCTCTTTCGTTTCCTGGCCCACCACCAAGACCATGTTGACTGGCGTGGCTGCACCCTCCACGACCTGATCCAACCCTCGTTCTCGTTCCTCGTTGGTTGCGCCCTGCCTTGGTCCATCGCCAACCGCAAGGCCCGCGGCCAAGGCTCCGCCGGCATCTGGCTCCATACCTTCTGGCGTGCCTTCATCCTCATCGCACTCGGCGTGTTCCTCCGTTCCACCGGCTCGAAGTTCACCCACTTCACCTTCGAGGACACCCTTTCCCAGATCGGACTCGGCTACGTCGGTCTCACCTTCCTCGCCTGGCGCTCCGTCCGTGTCCAGATCCTGGGTCTCGTCACCCTCCTCTTCGGCTACTGGGCCTGGTTCGCCATCACTCCCCTCCCGGGCCCCACCTTCGATCCCACCGTCGTCGGCGTCCCCAGGGACTGGCCCGAAACCCTCACCGGCTTCGCTGCCCACTGGAACAAGAACGCCAACCCGGCCCATTTCTTCGACCTCTGGTTCCTCAACCTTTTCCCTCGGATCAAGCCCTGGCTCTTCAACGGGGGTGGCTACCTCACGCTCAGCTTCATCCCCACCCTCGCGACCATGGTCCTCGGCCTCCTCGCCGGCCAATGGCTCCGACGCACCGACCTCACCGCCTTGAACCGCATCGGCGGCCTGATCTTCGCCGGCCTCACCGGCCTTGCCCTCGGCACCACTCTCGACCTCACCGGCGTCTGCCCCTCCGTGAAACGCATCTGGACTCCGTCCTGGGTCCTCTTCAGCGGCGGCTGGGCCTGCCTCTTCCTCGCCGCCTTCCACGCCGTCGCCGACGTCCGCCGCTGGACCCTGCCCGTCTTCCCACTCGTCGTCGTCGGTATGAACTCGATCTTCACCTACGTCATCTCCCACCTCTGGGACGGATTCTTCCGCAACAACACCACCAACCACCTCAATACCTTCCTCCTCTGGCTCAAGGGACCCGATACCTTCACCGAAGGCAGCACCTTCTGGAAGATCGTCAGCGGCCCCTACGCCCCCATGCTCGAAGGCGCTGTCGCCCTCCTCTGCATCTGGTTGTGCTGCCTCTGGCTCTGGCGCAGGAAAGTCTTCATCCGGATCTGATCCCGCCCGCCTCCGGGATCCGGCCGGAGACCCGGATTCCGGAATCCTGTCACACCCTGCCAGCAGGCGGCCCGCTAGTTGCTCTCGGGTTTCCCAAAAGGATGAACCTCCTTCATCGATGAAGCCTCCGATCGACTCCCGCCAACTCTACGCCTTCGTAATTCTCGCCAGAACCGGCAGCTTTACGCAGACCGCACGCGAACTGTTCCTCACCCAGTCCGCCGTCAGCCACTCGATCAAGTCGCTGGAAACGGACATGGGCTGTCGCCTTTTTGACAGAGTGGGCAAGACCGTGATGCTCACCCAGGCCGGCGAACAACTCCTTCCCCACGCCGATCGCATCCTCCGCGAAATGGATGTCGCCCGTGGAGGAATGACCGGCCTCCGCCAATGGGGATTTGGCCGACTCCGCGTCGGCGCTCCCGCTCCCATCGGCGACAGCCTCCTCCCTCCCGTCATGGCCGAGGTCCGCCGACGCGAACCCCGTACCCTCCTCAAGACCGAGGTCGCCGACGAATCCAACCCCATCGATCTCCTCGAAGCCCGACGCGTCGACCTCGTCCTCAGCCCCGCCGGCAAGCCCGACGAACGCTTCGCCACCGAAACCCTCTTCGCCGAGGAATACGTCTTCGCCGTCCCCCGGGAGCACCCTTGGTGCAGCCTGCAGGCCGCCCCCCTCGAAGCCGTCGGCCCACAACCCGTCATCGTACCCGGCCTTCACACCATCACCTGGCGATTCATCGACGAGTTTTTCCGCGCCGAACAGATCAGCCTCAACGTGCAGGGCGAAACCGGAACCCCGAACCAAGCCCTCGCCCTCGCCAAGGCCGGTCTCGGCGCAGCCCTCATTCCCGCTTGGTCGTTCAATGGTTCCCCCCTTGCCAGCGGCCTCGCCGCCCTCCCGCTCGGCCGCCGCCGCCTCCGGATTCCGTGGGTCATCACGTTCTGGCGCGGACGCCGCCTCAGCCTTCCCGAAAGCCTCTTCATCGAGGTCGCCCGTCAGCAGATCGCCCAACTCGCCGGTGAGATCAGCCCGCCCAGGAAGCCCAGGGCAGCTCATTGATTTCCGACGCCCGCCTGACCCGATAAATCGCTTCAAGCGACGCGGCCCACCTGGGGCAATCGCTGCCGCGTGTTCGATCCTGCCTCCACCACAGGACTCCGCTGGATCGACCTGCACGCTGAATCCATGCAACGTCCGGGGGAACGCATGACCGTTGCCTCCGCCCGCCCCACCGACACCTCGGCTCCACCCACTCGCGGACTCCTGCTCCACGAATGGACCTTCGGCGCACTCCTGATCTACCTCGCCCTCCGCTCAGCCATCCAGATCAGCCCACTGGATACCGCCACCGCCATCCCCATTCTGCTCCTCGGCTTCGACGCTGTCCTGATTGCCTGGGACCGACGCGCCCGGACCATCCCCTCCGGTCGCAGCCGACTCCTCTTCCATGTCGTCGCCATGAACGTGGTTTACCTGCGCCTCGGAGTGGATGTTCCCCGCATGGGGAACCCTTCCGCGGATGCCTGGTTACTTGGCCTCGACCGACGATGGTTTGGCGAAACTCCGGCCCTCCGCCTCGCATCCCTCGCGAACCCGGTAACCTCGGAACTCGTCTCGCTCTGCTACTTCCTCTTCTTCCCGGCCATGCTCGGATACCAACTCACATGGCTCTTCTCGGACCCCCTTCGGGCACGCCGCTTCTTCGCCGGACTCTACCTGGTCTACTCGGTCGGGTTCGCCGGCTACACCCTCGCCCCCGCTACCGGCCCCTGGGTCCACCTCGCCTCGTCTTTCCAACCCCTCCAGGGCGGGCCGATCACTTGGCTCACCGATCGGATCGTCCGAACCGGCTGCAATGGCATTGATGTCTTCCCCAGCCTGCACGTCGCCGTGACCACCTACTTCGTCGGATACGATGCCATGTCGGGCCAATATCGACGCTTCCTGTTCGCCTTGGTTCCCGCAATCGGCCTGTGCGTCGCGACCGTCTACCTCCGGTATCACTACGCCGTCGACGGCATCGCCGGAATCATCCTCGGCGCTGCCGCCCTCTTCATGGTGCGTCCATCACGCCCGACATCCGCAAACATTCCATCAACACCTGCATCCCGCTCGAATCCCGCCTCGTC
>CAIMMI010000272.1 GCA_903842505.1 uncultured Verrucomicrobiota bacterium
CAACCACGAACTCGACGTAGACGAGCGGTCCTCCGTCCGGATCCGTGGCCACGGCCTCGAAATGCGCCGAGTCCGCGGTCACCGTCTGCCCCATCGTCGGATAGAGCAGTGCGACCGACGAAGGCAGGTCGCCCGTTGGTGGCAGGATCTGCGCGATGGCCACACGCCATCCGGTCAACACCATGGCCAGCAAGACGACCGCGAAGCTCGTCCAGCGGGCCGGGAAGAAATTGGCAGGACTCATGGAAAGGGATCCGGGCGATCGTCGCCCGGCTTTGTTCAGTACCCTCCGAACCGCCTACTTTGGCAAGGGATGGTTCAGGCCTCGGCTCAACCCCTCAACACGTTCCAACCCGCCGCCGCGCACCGTTCCAAGGCACGCTTCGGATCGCGCGTCGCCAGGTAGTTCGGCGGAAGCCAGGCCGGCAGCGAGGACCGCTCGTCCGGCTTCGTCAACTTCGGCCCCCGGAACGAGCGCCCGATGAAGAACAGGGTGTACCCGGCAGCCAGCAGGATCCGGGTCGTCTCCGTCGGCGGACTCCCATGCTCCTCGAAGACGATGTCCCGGAACGTGCCGTCGGTCAGGTGCTTGCCTGCCCCCTTCAGCACCGCCGGTTCATGCCCTTCGGTGTCGATCTTCACCACGCCAAACCGGACTCCCGCCGGAAGGATCCGATCCAACCGGTTCGTGCGGACCTTGTGGCTCCGGCCACTTCCCGTCGGTTCCAAACTCGCCGACCCGGCGTTCATGTCGAAGCTCTCCGGCTCGAACAACTCAGCCTCGCCGGCGGCCTCGCTCGCGGCCTCGGTGATCAACCGGATCTTCGCCATGGGAATCCCCAACCGCTTCCACTCCGAGACGTGTCTTGCCAATTCCGCATGGATCCGCGGGTGCGGCTCCAGCGAGAGGACTTCGCCCGAAGGCCCGGTCCGCCGTGCCAACAACCCCGAAAACACCCCGATGTTGGCGCCCACATCCACGGCCGTCTCTCCGGGATCCAAAAGGCGCCACGCCACCTCACAGGCAGCCAGATCCAGAACGCCCAGGTGGTACATCGCATGTCCGACGGTCTCGGTCGGACATACCCGCATCGGCAATCCCCACGGGCTCACCACATCAGCCACCGCCGGCAGCGCACCCCGCCGCAGGATCCGGCGCAGGACCTGCCGCGGTTGGTACCAGTACTCGGGCTTTGCAACGCGTTCGATGATGCTCATGACCTGGCCAAGACCTTCCCACTCTGCCCACCCGACGCCACCGCAGTCGATATCCGGCTTCAAGCCACCACCTTTCCAACCCCACCGCTGACACAGCGCCCCCAAACGGGTACCTCAGGGGCATGAACCTGTCGGGTCGTTGGGTCGTCATCACGGGAGCTTCGAGCGGATTCGGGGCCGCCGCTGCGGTTGCATTCGGGCATGCCGGTTGTCACGTCGTGCTCGGGGCGCGGCGGTTGGATCGGTTGCAGAAGGTGGCCGAAGAAGCCAAGGCCGCCGGAGCCGCGTCCGCCCATCCCCGGGTCCTCGACGTGAGTTCGACCGACAGCGTCGAAGCGTTCGCCTCGTGGCTTTCCGAGACCGCACCCCAGGTCGACATCCTCATCAACAACGCCGGCGGCGCCCACGGCCTCGACCCCGTCGCCACCACCCGGGACGCCGATCTGGAAGCGATGGTTCAGTCGAATTTCCTCGGCCTGATCCGGGTGACCCGCGCGCTCCTGCCCCGCATCCCGCACCACGCGGGCGCCTGGATCCTGAATGTCGGCTCGATCGCCGGCCACACCGCCTACGAGGGCGGTGCCGCCTATTGCGGGGTGAAGGCCGGGGAACGTTCGATCACCCAGGCGCTGCGCCTCGAACTCAACGGCACCGGCATCCGCGTAGGCTCGATCGATCCCGGAATGGCCGAGACGGAGTTCTCGAACGTGCGCTTCAAGGGCGACGACGCCCGCGCTGCGAAGGTCTACGCCGGCGTCCACCCGCTCCAGGCACAGGATGTCGCCGAGGCCATGGTCTGGATGGCTTCCCGCCCGGCCCACGTGTGCATCGACGAGATGGTGATCAAGCCCACCGACCAGGCCGCCGTCCACAAGGTGTACCGGCGCGTCTGATCCCGAAGATGCACCAACCCCACAACGTCTTCGCCGGCACCCAGGTCGTCTCCCTCGTCGAGGTCCGCGGCAGCCACCTGCTGCCGCTGGAGTAGGTGGTCGGACCCGACGAGCGGCTCATCCGAACCCGGCTGGCCGGCAGGGCCTGAACAGCCGGTCCGGAAACCCTGGGTGGGGCGAGTGTCCTCACGAGCCGGTCGGAAGTCCCAAGTTTCAAGATTCAAGATTCAAGCCCGGCGGCCGCTTCAAACTTGAAACTGAAAACTTCAAACTCCGACACGGCTCGACGGAGTCTCACCCCACCCTCCAAACCCGTTTCCGACGGTGGGGCGA
>CAIMMI010000273.1 GCA_903842505.1 uncultured Verrucomicrobiota bacterium
CGCTTTCCCAACCGTCAAGACCCCAGGCTGTCGGCACCGCGAGCAGAGCTTGCGAACCAACCGTTGCGCAATGCTCAGACGAAGCGTCGATGCGATCAGGTACCGCTCGACACCCATATCCCCAAGCCGGGTCACCGCCCCCGCCGCCGTGTTGGTGTGGAGCGAACTGAAGACCAGGTGCCCGGTCAATGAGGCCTTCACGGCGATGTCCGCCGTCTCGCCGTCCCGGATCTCGCCGATCATCACCACGTCCGGGTCATGCCGCAGGATGCTCCGCAACGCTCCCGCGAACGAGGTCTTGTCCGCCGAGTCCACCGTCACCTGCGCCACGCCATGGATGTCGTACTCCACGGGGTCCTCAACGGTGATGATGTTGAGTGCCTCCAGATCCAGAAGGCGCCGGATCCCGGCATAAAGCGTCGTGGACTTGCCCGAACCCGTTGGCCCGGTCAGGAGGATCATCCCGTGTGGCTGGGCCAGCGCCGCCTCAAACAGCTTCAGATGGCTGGCATCCATTCCCAACCGTTCCAGCGTGAGGACGCCCGTCTGGAGCCCAAGCAACCGGAGCGTCAGCCGCTCACCCCACTTCGTAGGAAGGGTCGCCGCCCGGATATCCAGCGTGCGGTTGTCTCCATAGCTGTGACGGAAGGCTCCGTCCTGCGGTGCCCGCTTCTCCGAAATATCCATCTGGGCAAGCACCTTGAACCGATTCGCCAGGTTGCCCGCCACCGTCATCGGCAGCCGCTGGATTTCCTCCAAACCTCCATCGACACGAAACCGGATCCTCAACGTCTCCGGACCCGGGTCGATGTGGATGTCGGACGCCTGTCGGAGAATGGCCGAATACAGGAGTTCGTCAGAAAGACCCGCACCGTCGATGACCTCGGCTTCCGACGCCCGGCCCGTGGGCTTCCCGATCGCCGCCGTACCGCCCGCTCCGGGCTTCAGACTCCCATAGATCCGGGCAAGAGCCCGCCGGAGCGACTCCGAATCCGCCAGCACCGGCTCGATCGGCAATTCGAAGGCCCGCTGCACCGCACCCAGACTGGCAGCGTCCCGCAGATCCACGCAGGCCACGTACACCTTCCCGCGCCACTGCACGAACGGCAGCATCTCCCGCCGGACAGCCAGATTCGCCGGCACGCGCAACGCCAGCAGCGGATCAATCCGCACCTCGTCCATCTGCAGCGGCCCAACCGGGGGTACCGGATCCGGGGTCACTGTGGGAAGCTGTGGATTTGCCTCACTCATCCCTTGCCTGGAACCGGGTTGGGACGCCGCAACAGCGCCGGGTTGCTCTTGAATCGCTGCACCCGCTCCTTCAGCACCGCAGGACTCTTGGTAAAGGCGTAGGCCGTGGTCTCCGAAATCATCCCGTCCACCAGCAACCGGGCCAGATCCTGTTCAAAGGTCTGCATGCCATGCATGGCCCCGACTTCCATCGCCGAATAAACCTGCGCCGAACGCGCCGTCGCAATCAGGTTCGCCACCGCAGGATTGATCAGCAGCACCTCGCTCAGCGCCACACGCCGTCGCCGCCCAAGGGCGCTCAATGGCGCCTGCGGGCCGTCCGCCAGCAACAACTGCTGCGCGACCACCGCTCGCAAAACCAGCGCCAACTGCCGACGGACCCCGTCCTGCTCTCCCGCCGGAAATACCGACACCAGACGCTCGATCACCCCAACGCAGTCGCCCGCATGGACGGTCGTGAAAACCAGGTGTCCCGTCTCCGCTGCCGTAATCGCCGTACGGATGGTGCTGATCTCGCGGATCTCACCCACCAGGATCACATCCGGGTCCTGCCGCAAGGACGCCACCAACGCGTCGTAGAAGGACCCGCAGTCCACCCCGACCTGCCTCTGGTTCACCAGACTCTTCGCCGGCGGATGCACATATTCCACCGGATCCTCGATCGTGATGATGTGCGAGTTATAGGTCCGGTTGATCCGGTCGATCATCGCCGCCAAGGTCGTGCTCTTGCCCGCACCCGTCGGCCCCGCAACGATGATCAGTCCATCCGGAAGATCACAGAGCGCGTACAAGGACTCCGGAATCCCCAACTCCGCCAACGACCGAAAACGGTCGTCCAACCGCCGGATCGCCGCACACAACTCACGTCCGCGGTTGAAGACATTGAAACGGTATCGCACCCCGTCACACGTGATCGCCCCATCCGCATCCCCGGCACTGTCGAGACGCTTGCGGTCCCCCAGTTGGAGCAACTCCCCCGTGATCCCCCGCATGTCCTCGGACGTCAACCGCTCCTCACCTGCCAACGGATGCAACTGCCCGGCAGTCCGCACGAGCGGATACTGGTCAGGCACCAGATGCAGGTCGGACGCCTGCAACTGGAGCATGGCTCGCAATACCGAGCGGAGCCTCGGATGCGTGGCTCCCCTGAGCTGAGTTACTGCCAGAGACGGATTTTCCACGTTTTTCCAGACTGATTGGGGGTCTCCGACATCTCCAGGGCGACGGGCACCGCAGCAACGTCGGAACGGGAAAGTTCATCCAACGCTTCCAGCATGTTCAGGAAGCCCCCTTGCAGCTTCACCTCCCACAGGACCGGGTACCGCCCCGGCCCAAGCGTCGTCCGCGCACGGTCCGCCAACTGCTGCAATGCCGGGGCCAACACCGCCTCGTTGGTCTGAGCCGTCTGCTCCTGCAGCTTCATCCCGTGCCGGGACCACAACGCCGAAAGCATGTCGCTGCCCATCAGGCGGTCCGTGCTGTTGGTCCAGGAAGCCGTCAGCCGCCCCAATTCGTCCCGCAAGGGCTTCAACTCGGCACGCGCCTTTTCCAACTCCCGCGTCAGCAGTACGCCCCGCACCCGCTCCACCTCGACGTCGATCGCCTTCGGCGCCCGCAACCGAGCCGCCTGCACCTGCTGGTCCAATCCCTTCAATCGCTGGATCGGCGCCTTCGTGAACGCCCAACCATACACGATGAGGATGAAGAGCGCCGGCAACACGACCAGCAGGACCTTGTCGCGCCGGGTAATGGTGATTCCGCCTGAGGTTCCCATGGCTTTACTGGTGAATAGGGGTCAGTTATCCGAAATACCTTCCGCCGACACCGTGACCGCAGCCGCAGCACTCGCCGCCGCCCGGATCGCATCCGCCGAAGTCGGGGGTACCGAATTCGTCGGTGCAGGCTCGGTCAGCCCCGGGTTCTGGATCGCACTTCTCAGCAACCAGTCCAACTGCCAAGGCCCTCCCTCTGCAGTGAGGTTCAATGCCCGACGCCGAGGCGGCTCGATCCGCCACCCGAATGGCTCTACCGCCGACGCAACGTTGGTAGCAAATCCCGGCACATCCGGGGTCATCGAAAGACCCGTCAGGTGCACCTCCCCCGAAAACTCCTCGATCTTGATGATCGCCAGATCCGGCGGAGTCGACTCCGCCAGAGTCAACAGCAACTTCGCATGCCGCCGATGTTCCTTGTCGAGGGTGTCTTTCCAGAACTGTCGCAACTCCCGCAATTCCTGCGCATCCCGCTGAACCTGATCTAGTTGCGACTGGAGCGAATTCGCATTTGCCGTGTGCTGCGCCAAAAGTTTCGACGGAGCTTCCGCCTCAACCAACTCCTTCCGCAGCGTCCGCTCCCGGTGCCCCATGAAAAAGAAATGCCCCAGGCACACCACTCCAGCCGCCAACGCCAACGATCCCGCCAACGCCACCCTTTGCGCATCCGGCATCGGCTTCGGCGCCGGTTGGACCAAAGGCATCCGACTCCGCTCCCCCGTCAGGTCGGTCACCCACTCCTGCAGCCAGGCCTTCAGCACCATCTCCTCATCCAAGGACATGATCGGACCGTCGGAGTACTGGATGAGCGAACTGTCCGCCACCATCACCGCACGATCCGACAGCTGCGCACCAAACCACTGCTCCACCTGCGGGCGCCACATCCCCCGCGACGGAGCCGTCCCCACCACGTGCGCTCGGGGCGACTGCGGCGAACTCCCGTCCACACACATCACGACGTCATTCCACAATTCCACCCGCTGCCAACCCGAGCTCGCATGTCCCACCGCCCGAAGCAACCCACCCGGATGCGCCATCCCCTTCAGGTTGGCCTTCCGCTGGCCCAGGGAATCCTGAATCTGTGTCAGGTCCGCTTGCGACATCTGCGTCACCCAGAACGAGCGATCCGTTCCACTCCCTCCCGCCGGCACCGCCGCCAACGCCGAATCAAAAGGATTGATCCCAGAAATCGCCTCCGCCTCGAAGCTCAACGCATTCGACAACTCTTCCCCTTCCAACCCCGACACCTTGCCCGCGGGCACCTGCAGGACCTGCGTCGACAACCCCGCCGCCAAGACGTACACGGACGACTTCCGCGGCGCCCCCAACATGAAGGCCGCCTCCACCAACACCGGCAACGTCTCTCCCGACGGCGCCCGCGCCTCCCAGATCTGCCGCAACAACAACCCACCCTTCCCCTCAAAATCCGCACGAACCAACCGCGTCGGCGTCACCAACAGGATCGTCACAGGATCCCGGCTCGCTCCGGAACTGAATGGCAGGCGTATCATGGCAGGGGGATATTGATGTTCTGGACGCCCGGTCGGATAGGGAAATAAACGACGCGACTGTACTCAAACCTCGAGCCGCTCAACCGTAGGATGGCACGGACCACACGGGTGCCCACAGTCGGCGCGTTCGCATTGTCGAACGTGAAGGTCACGTTGAAGCTGGTGTAGTTCGCCTGCTGCGCCCAAACCCGGATTGGTTTTCCGTCCGAAGCCACATCCGGATTGGGGCCGTAAAGCATCACCGCAACGTAGTTGGTCGCAGCGAGCGGCGTGAACAACGTCGAACAGTTTACCGTGATCGTGATCGGTATCCGGTACTCATTCGTTGTGATCGCCGAGTAAAACCTTCCCGAGTAGGCATCCGTGCCAACGGGGGCTCCATTGAAGCCCGACTGCGTGAACAACCCGACTACATCCCGGCCTGCGTCCGTGACCGCCGTGTAGTTCACGTTCTCCGCCAACGCGAATGGCTGCGATGTCGTGTTGGTTCGAAAGGCCAGGAGCATCGTTGGCCAAGAATTGATTTCCGGAAGCGTGGACCCCAGATCCAACCGACTGACCAACAACTTGCCCCAGCCATCCACCAAGCTCAACTCCGTCGAAGGCTTCCGGAGATACGGCCCCCTCCATCCTGCAGGAATCCGCAGGGCCGAGTCGTAGAGCAAGGCGGTGCTGGACAGTCCGCTGATCGTCGCGTTCGTCGCAAGATTGGCCGTGGTCGCGGAGTATAACCCAAACGTCTTCAGGCTCCCCGGCAGATTCTCAGCATAAAGCTCGCTCAGGTCGTTAAGCGTCCCGAGTTCCGGATGGACAAGCTCCCTCGACCTGGGAGGCCGCCCCATGTCCGCGATGAACCCGGTTATCATCGCGTTGCCATCGGGCGAGGTCTGATTGGCCGGACCCAACGCCGCATCGCGAAACGAAGCGAGAGACTTCTGGGTCACTTCATACCGGGTCTGATTCCCGATGTCCGTGGTCGACTGGATCGCCACAGTCGCCAAAACCGCCAGAATCGCCACCACCACCAGCAATTCCAGCAACGTCATGCCCGCATTCCCACACTTGCTCCGGTGACCCGGGCGAGGGCTGCCAGCGCCCATTCCCCTAATGCTGCAGCCAGATAACGATGTCATCGCCTGCCAAGAGAGCGTTGGTCTGGAATGCTTCAAAAGTCTGTAGGGATTCAATGTTCAACTCCGTCTGCAGGATTCCATCTGGCCCCGCAGAAACCAGTCTGGAGTTCGAGGCAATGAAGACCGCCATGCCGGCATCTCCACGCGCGTCGCCGTAATCCACAATATTGACCCCGTTGAGTGCCGTGGGCAGCTGCATGACAACCGGATTACCCCAGGCGTCGATGGGAGAACGAAAGACGCCACCACCCAGGCGAGCCGTGAATCCGCGGACGGGATCCAGGGGAATGATGTCTCCCTGAAATTGAACATAAGGTCCACGCCATCCCACTCGCCGCGATGCGTTGTAGCTCATCATGCCATTGTGGTAGGCCGATTCTTCGGCACTGGCCGTGTCCGCAGCCCGCTCGGTGGGAGGCCGGGAAAGCCATTCCAGATACATCGGATAGTACCACATGTCGCGGTTCATATCCTGCCAGTACCCCGGCGAATCCACGGTGCCAAAGATCGCACCTTTCAGTCGCGACATCGTCGCCTCCGTCGCAATCCGGCCAGCAGTCTTGTTCCCGGCCGCCCCTCCGAAGGTCATCTGGCTCGGTGTGATGTTGTAAGCGACCAGTCCCGCCATGAAAGCGAGGATCCCCACCACCACCACCAACTCCATCAGCGTCAGTCCCGACGTATGGATTTTGTTTGAG
>CAIMMI010000274.1 GCA_903842505.1 uncultured Verrucomicrobiota bacterium
CTTCTCCCCTTTGCTCCCCGTCGCTCCCGTCGTTGTAAAAAACCGTCCCCCTCCGCGCCTCCGCGCCCCTGCGGGAGAAACTCCCCTCCCCTGACCGCGCCGCCCCGCGGGCCCCCCGATCTCCGCAACCCGGCCAAGAACCTCCCTGAGTCCCCCCATCCTCATCGGTGCAATCCGTGTAATCTGTGGACGTTCAAGGCTTATGACACACGTCCCGGTTGCCGCCTCCACCCACCCCTGTTTCCCTGTCGACGTCCGAACGAGACGCATCCAGAGAGTCGGCGGGGAGAAATCCCGACGACCAGCGTCCTGCCCCGGGTTGGGGAAAGGTGCTTTGGCCACCGGCAACGGTGTCCGATGTGCGGGTGAAAGCCCGAATCAAAATACAACTCCCGTGTGAAGGCCGCCGTCTCGTCCATCGAGCGGCGGCCTTCGTCCATTCCAAAACCTCTGGATACGTGGCGATCGGTCACCCGCAACATGCACGCATCGATCCACCTCCCCGATTCAAACCCGGCCCCCCATCTCTCGCACACCCAACTTTTCACCTCCGAATCGGTCGGCGAAGGTCACCCCGACAAGGTCTGCGACTTCATCTCGGACAGCGTCCTCGACGCCGCCCTCGCCCAGGATCCCACCAGCCACGTCGCCTGCGAGGTCCTCACCAAGGACCACCAGGTCGTGGTCGCCGGGGAACTGAAGACCCGGGCCACCCTCGACATCCCCGCCATCGTCCGCGAAGCCGTGCAGACCATCGGCTATACCCACGAGGATCAACCGTTCCGCGTGGACCGCCTCCAGATCCTCAACTGGCTGGGGATCCAGTCCGAGGACATCGACCGCGGGGTTTCCACCGCGGAACAGGGAGCAGGCGACCAGGGCCTGATGTTCGGATACGCCTGCGACGAGACCGACGTCCTGCTTCCCCTGCCCATCACGCTGGCCCATCGACTCGCCCGTACGCTCGCCACCGACCGTCATGCCGGCCACATCCCCTGGGCCCGACCGGACGCCAAGACCCAGGTCACCGTCCGTTACGCCGATGGCCGTCCGGTGGAGGTCACCGACGTGATCGTCTCGACCCAACACGCACGCGGCACGAGCCAGGACCGGATCCTGGAGTACGTGCGCGATTCCCTCCTTCCCTCGGCCTTGGGCGAATGGCACCGGGCCGGAATCCGGCTCTGGGTCAATCCCACCGGCGAATTCGTCATCGGCGGACCCACCGGCGACTGCGGAGTCACAGGACGCAAGATCATCGTGGACACCTACGGCGGTGCCGCCCGCCATGGCGGAGGCGCCTTCAGCGGCAAGGACGCTTCCAAGGTGGACCGCAGCGCCGCCTATTTCGCCCGATACGTCGCCCGGCAAATCGTCCGGTCGGGCATCGCCCGCCGGGCGGAATTGCAGGTGGCCTACGCCATCGGGATACCCGAACCGGTCTCCCTCTTCGTCGAGACCTTCGGGACCGGCGACCCCGTCGCCGCCGCGGAGCTGGCCGCCCGATTCGACTTCCGGCCGGCCGCCATCACCCGGCAACTCCGGCTCACCGAACCGCTGTTCCGCCGAACCACGAACTACGGCCACTTCGGCAAACGCGACCTCCCCTGGGAACAATGAACACCCCAGCCATCCGAGATCTCGGACGAGGGCTTGAACCACGTCCGCATCCCCGCAAGACTTCTCCTCGAAGGCCCATGCAGAACCCTGCCTACAGCCAAGCGTACTTGCGAAGCCCGGTGCCCCTCTCCGAACTTCCTCCCAGCTTCGGCATCGTCACTGCCTGCAATCCCTTCGGTCGCATCCTCACCGACGAAGCGAATCAGGATCGAACCCATCGCCTCCGAGAACACCTCACGTCCCTCGGATTGGATTCCTTCCCCGTGACCGGCGGCGATGAAGCCGGTGACCACCTCGAACCCGGATTCGGCATCCCCGGCACCGACCGCGACGCGATCATCCGGATCGGCGCAAAGTTCGAGCAGGATGCCGTCTTCTGGGTGTCCGCAGGGATCCTCGAACTGGTCCCCTGTGGCCCCGGCACCGCCGAAACCCTGGGCCGCCTCGATACGAGATGGCTGAACCCGTGAATGGATCATGCACCACTACAACGACACCAACATCGAAGCCTGCCAGGCGCCTACTTTGTAAAGGCTCCCGAATACGACGCCTCCGAAGTCTTCCTGACCAAGGCCCAGGCCAGATCCTACGTCTACGAGAACTTCAGCGAGTTCCTGCACTGACAGCCAGGCCGGCACCCATGCCGGCTTGGCCCTTGCCCGGGGCCCGGTGCCGCTTCCACCCCGTCTTCGCCCACCCAAGATCCTCGGTGTAATCGGTGCAATCGGTGGATCGCCTCCGCTCTCCACTCCCGGCGAAATCAGCGCCCTCTGTGGATCGCCAAGGTCCCGCATCCTGTCCGAGTTCAACCCACCCGTTGCGGCTCACCCAACATCTCCCAGCCTCCTCCCGCGATCGGCTGGATCCGCACCTCATCGTGACGCCCCGGCCTCCCAGCCTCGGCCCCGAACATCCGCCGCAGGATCTCCGGCAATTCGTTCCCCGCTCGCCCAGACACCCGCACCACATTGATCGCGACCTTCACGAAGTTCGCCTCGTATTCCCGCCCATCCACCCGCAGAGGAGTCCACCCGACCGGAAGATCCGGACGATGACTCCGCGATGGCAGGAACAGGATGGGGGAACCGGAGGAATGCGAAACCTTCGCCCGGAACGCCCTCGGAACGGATCGACCCAGATACTCCGCCAGTCGCCATTCCCCCAACTCCACAACCAGCTCCCGAAACGCATCGCCCCACTCAGCCTTGCCGAACTCCAGCAGACTTCGCGTCCGGAAAACCCCATCGCCGTAGTCGAAATACGACACGCCTCCGGTCCCCTTGCCATCCGTCCACGCATCGATCGGATTCTCCTCCAGATGTCGTCGGAGGCGGACATCGGATTCCTCCGCCGGCCCCAGATCTTTCCGCAACACCGCGCTGCGCGACGCCAACCGACGCACGGCCTGAACCAGGTCCCCGATCGCAATCGCGCCCGGAAAAGTCACCGCCTTCGTCGCACGCCCCGCCTCGATCCACGCCAGCAGGACCAATATCTTGTAGCTGCGGCTCATCGGCGTGACCTCCAAACAGCGCAACAACTCCCGCGCCGCCTTGGGCAAAGCCAGGAGCGCCTCGCGAGCCTCCGGCGCCGAGACCCCATCCGACGCCGCCAGTAGCCCCGTCCACGACTGGAAAGGATTCTTCTTTGGATCCAGCCCCGCGTGCCACACCTCGGCCGCTGTGGGCCGACGCCCGTGCCGATCACGGAATCGCCGTGCGAACTCCTCCACATCATTCGAGCCAGACCGCACCCGGAGCACTCCGTTCAGCAAGTCCATCGCTTCCGGTTCGATGTGGATCGAACACCCTGGCGGCAACGATTCCTCCGGGGCCCGCCTCAGCTTCAGCAGTGCCCGACGCAACGCCGGATCATTGCCCTCGACCCCAAGCAACGCCCGCGACGCCGTGAGGAACACCTGATGATTCCCGACGAAATCAATGACCGTCAGATGCGTCTTTCCCGGGCTCAGCCGCAACCCGCGTCCGAACTGCTGCAACCACAACGTCACCGACGCCGTCGGCCGGAGCATCAGCACCGTATCGATCCCCGGCAGGTCGAGACCTTCATTGAACAGATCCACGACGAACAACACCTTCAAGACACCGGCCGCCAGTTCATCCAATGCCCGTTTCCGCGGGGCCGTGGTCGGACCCGAGTGCACCGCCACGGAAGCCACCCCCGCCTCATGGAAGTGGGCCGCCATGAAATCGGCGTGCCGATGCGAGACACAGAATGCCACGGTCCTCGTTCCGCCACGCTCCCGCCAGCTCGCCAACGCCAGATCCGCGCGCTGACGCGTCGCCACGGCCTGCGTCAAAGCCGCCTCATCAAACCGCTGGCTCCGCCACGGGATCCGCTCGTAGTCCACCAGGTCCGGGACACCGAAGTACCGAAACGGCGACAGCGCCGCACGGCGGATGCCCGCCACCAGGTCGCACTCATAGACCAGGTTCTCGCCGCACAAGGTCAACAGGTCCGCTCCATCCGACCGATCCGGCGTGGCCGTGAGTCCCAGGAAGAAGGCGGGCTCGAAATGCTGAAGCAACGCCCTGTACGTCGGCGCCGCCGCATGGTGGAACTCGTCCACCAGGACATAGTCGAACCGATCCCGCGCAAACTGGCCCAGATGCCGATCCCGCCCCAGTGTCTGGATCGACGCCAGCAGGATGTCCGCATCCGGCATCCGCGCATGGCCCATATAGAATCCAATACTCGCATCCGGCCGCACCCGACGGAATACCGCCTGCGCTTGCGTCAGGATCTCTTCCCGGTGCGCGACAAACAGCACACGCCGGAACGACAGGCTGTCGAAGGCCGCCAACCACGTCTTCCCCAGCCCTGTCGCCAGCACCACCAAGCCCGCCCGATTTCCCATCGCCCGGGTCGAACGCAACGCTGCCAACGCCTCCTCCTGGATCGGCGTCGCTGAAACCACAGTCCGCGGCTCGATCCGCTCCCGAATGCCTTCCCCTTCCAGCCCGACCCCACCCTGAATCCCACGGTCCACAGGGATCACCCGACGCCGCCGGTACTCCTGTAGCCACGACTCCGTAACCACGCACGTGTCCGGATGCTGGAACCAATGATCAAACGCCTCGCGGATCCCCACCACCTCACGCTGTTCGCTCGATGCCACCACCTGCCAGTTCCACTCGATCCCAGTCATCAACGCCGAGTGGCTCAGGTTTGAACTTCCGATGAACGCCACCGATCCGCCGTTGGCCAGCCCTACCCGATATCCCTTCGGATGAAAACTGCGCCCCCGGGTCTGATGAATTCGGATGTCCGCCCCAGCCCCCAGATCCAGGAGCCGCGCCAAGGCATCCGGGTCCGTCACGTCCAGGTAATCACCCGTGACCACGCGCAACCGACCACCCCGCGCGAGCAGATCCACCAGGTGCCCCCGCAACAGCTCCACCCCGCTGGGCAGCACAAACGCCACGCAGAGGTCCACCTCCACCGCCCGATCCATCGCCGCCGTCAATCGTGGGAACAACGGATGCTCCGGTGCCGACAACAACCCCGGCTCGCTGGGAAGCGGCGCCAGGATCGGAGTCCCCGCCATCGCCGCAGGAGTCGGCAGGAGATAGTTCGCCTTCGACGGAATCACATGCCGCACTCCCCCGCGCGGATCCGGCACGTCCCCCGTGTACCTCGGGATCACATGGACGTGCAGATGGAACACGGTCTGCCCCGCCGCACGCCCGACGTTGATCCCGATATTGAATCCGTCCGGCCGGAATCGTTCGAGGATCCGCTCCCGCGCAATCCCGATTCCCTGCATCAACGCCGCCTGCTCCTCTGCCGACGCATCAAACCACGTCTCCACATGCCGTTTCGGCACCAGCAATGCATGCCCCGGCGATACCGCAAACCCATCCCACACGCCCACCACCAGACCATCCTCATGAAAAACCCGCCCCCGTTCCGGAACGCAGAACGGACAGGACAGGGACTCAAGCGAAGATTCGTTGGGCATTGGCAGAAGGCGTCTCCCGATGATCATGCAGCGAGTCGCAGATCCGTTCGAACAGAAATGCGCGCCAGGGCTCAAACACCCGAGGGCCACCCGACGAAGGCTGGTAACTCCCCCCATGACCTGAACGGATCAGACCGGTGGACGCCGCCATCGCCCTCTGCCAACGCGGCCAGGTCCGGGAGCGTGTCCAATGGCTGGAACTGGCCCGGACCCAGACACCCGACTCCTCCAACCAGCTCCTGAACCTAGGCATCGCCCCGAACGAACTGCGCGAGTTCCCCCGGGCTGTCCTGATCCTCGAACACCTGGTGGACCTGCACCCCGACCACGCGCGGGCTTGGGTCGCCTTGGCCGTGGCCTTGGGACATGTGAACCCAAACTCCGCCACCTCCGTTCCCTGCCCCGCCCCGACGCCCAACGCCTGACGCTCCAGGCCGCCCTGCTCGGTCAACACGGCCTCCGCCTCCAGGACCCCGCCCGGATCCACAACCTCGACGGCCTCCCCAATCCCCTCACCGCCCTCGAAGTCGCCTGCCTGATCCACGCCGGGCTCCAGATGTCGGCACCGGGGACGGATTCGGGGTTTCCATTAAAATTGGAATTCAGGATCGTTTGCGCGAGTTGGGAATGAGCCGGTCATCCGCGGTCCTCTAATCGCCTCCGAAAATCCACCGAGCAATCAAACGAAGCCACGTGAACCCCGTGTCGCGCATATGGATGTGGGCAAGGCTGGGGCTGCGCCCCCGACATGGAGTCAAACCGGCGACGCTCTACTAGTCGGGTACTAGGCGTCCCTTCAACACCTTTCCTCTGGTCATCGTGGTCGGAATCGCAAAAGCTTCTCCGGAAATCACAGGAACCAATCAACTCTAACGCAACAGAATGAGCAGCCAGTGCATTGCATGAACCAAAGGGGGGCATCCGTGGACAAAATCGCCACGGATCTCGGGGTCAATCCCGGCACGATCGACCAGTGAATCACCCAGAAAGAAATGCCCGCGATGAACATGGGCAATCTCGGGGAGTTCATCGCAACGGAAGTAGATCAGTTGGGTGCATATGGTCAGCCAACACAAGAAACACAAGTGAAGGTGCAGCGCGCATCGATGAAAAAGAGCCGAACGACGGAAAGCAGGCCCAAATATGAATGCTGAATCCGCCAACAATAACCACCAGGCCGCCAGCAACAACCGCGTCATCACCCCGCTGCTTATGGCTGGCTTGATCACTGCGCTTGTTGCCAGCGTCCTGCTCTCACTTTACCTCATCGTAGTGCTCGGCGGGTTCGACGATTCCAAACGACAGGCCGACGAAGCGGAAATCCGGGTCACCAAGCAACGCACGGAGTTCTCTGCACTTCAGGTCGAAGTCGAATCTTTGACGAAGCGGAAGGATGTTCTCGCGCCTACGGTCGCGGACTGGGAGAAGCGACTGAAAGAGATGCAGGAGGCAAAAGCCACGGCAGACTCCCTAAACGCAAAACAGCATCAGGCTGAATCGGATCTTGCACAGACTGTTAAGCGCCTAGGAGATACCCGGAGCGCCCTGCTCGAGGCGGACAAACAAAAGTCGGATCTGACCACGACTGTCGAGCGGCTAAACACCGAACGCGATATCCTCACGAAATCAGTGGCAGATGCGAGAGCGGTTACCCGCCAAGCGGAGGACTCCGAGCGCCGCCTAAGTACTGCAACAAATGCCCTCGCCAGTGTAGATGGACGCCGAAAGCTCTTGGAAGCCGATGTGTCCGCTGCTCAGACCCGTTTCGACCAAATCCAAAAGCAATCGGACGATTTGCGACAGGCAAGAGAGGGGCTAAACACAGAGTTGGCGTCATTGCGCCAGCAAGTTCAGACCCAGAAAGACCAACTCGCCAAGTCAGACCAGAAAGCAGCGGAGCTGAAGGCACTCAACACTGCGCTCCAACAGGGCGAGGAGAAACTGGCAAAATCCCGAGAGCAACTCACGACCGTCGAGAGTCGCGCCACCGAGATGGAATCCCGACTACGCCAGGCGTCCTCGGAACTGGCTCAGCTGACGAATCGCGTTGAGCAAGCCCGCCGAGACGCAGCGGACTCGGAAGGCAAAAGAGACACCGCAAAAGCCGAACTACAACGGATCACACAAGAGCTTGCCGCCGCCCAACAACTCCTTGTTGAGACTCAAACATCACAAAATCAACGAGCTCGCGAGAACGCGGTGCTAGTCGCCCAGGTCACGGCATCCAAAAAGGAATTGGAGCAGGCCCGCAAGGACGGAGCCGACGCAGAAGTCCGCCTCGATACGGCCAGGAGCGGATTGCAAAAGGCCGATTCCGAACTCGGCGCCGCCCGCGCACAGTTACAGGTGTTTGTCGTCAAGCAGGGCGAACTGACCCGCGAATCCTCTGGCGTAGAGGCCACCATTGTTCGGCTGAAGTCGGAGAAGGCGGCACTGGAAAAGGAAATCGGTCGGCTGGGGGCCCAGCTTCCGAAAGTTCCGCCGGACGGCCAGAAATGATGGATCCATTTGAAAGGAACAAACGATGCCGAGCACACAACTTCTGCAATGGTCACTATGGGGGCTTTCGCTCCTCGCGGGAGTCGGGGCGATTCTCGCACTATTCAAACTCAACTTTCTACAGCGGTACATCCCGACTAAGGAAGATGCGGACAGACTGACGGCGCTCGTTCCGGTACTCCAAGAGGAACAACGCCAACTCCGCGAGTCGATTGAGGAGCGTCAGAAGGAGATAGCGCACCTGGAAGGCACGGTCGGCCATTTGCGGATTCTGAAAGAATGGAATGACACCAACCCGACGGCAGCCATCGAAATTGCGCAGAAGCAAAAGGACTTGGAGCGGTACAAGTCCGAGCTTACCGCTGTCTTAGAGAAACTCACCCAAGCCGAGCCGCGCCTCAACGAAGTCACTCAAGAAACCAACCGGCTCAATTTGGAAAAGGCGCAACTGACGCAAGAGACCGGCGCGCTCCGCGACCAGCTCGCCGGATTCCATAAGCAAAAGGCCGAACTTGAAAAGGGCATCCGCGACCTCGACGACCAATATAGGCAGTGTGGAATCAATCTCTCGGCATTGAAGGAGCAAGTGACCGCCGCCGACGCTGCATTGGCCCGCCTCCGCTCGGAACTGGAACAAGTCGTCAAAGAGAAGCGGGAGGGCACAGTCGAACGGGACCAAATAAGAGCCGCCCGCGACACCGCGAAGGTGGAGCTCGCCTCGACAATCAAGCGGGTTGAATTGGCGACCAATTCACTCAATCAATTGCAGGAACGAAACGAAACACTCAGCAAGGAAAAGCGGCGCCTCGAGGATGACACTGCCGCACTCACCAAGCAGCGGGATTCATTCTCGAATGATTGTCTCAAGGCTCAAGAAGAACTTCGCAAACTGGGCACCCAACTTGATGAAATATCCCGAGAGCGCAGGACGGCATGTACGGAAAGGGATCAAGCCGCAGCGCACCGCGACATTGCACGTGAAGAATTGCGAACGCTCCAAAAGCTCATCGATACTACCAAAGCGCACCTCGACAACCTCAACGCGCAATTGCAGACGGCAGGCATTGGTCCGACCGACATCTCCAAGGCACTTGAGGATTTGGCTCAACCCGCGCTCAAGTTCGCGTTCAATCGCGGTGCCAAACTTGACGAAAGCACCGCACTACGCAGCTTGGCTAAACACCTAACGGCCAAGGGACTTCATTTTCCAGAGCGGGTTCAACTCGCGTTTCACACCAGCCTCAAAGCAGCCCATATCAATCCGTTGGTCGTGTTGGCGGGAGTCAGCGGCACAGGCAAGAGCGCCCTACCGATGGCGTACGCAGAGGCGACCGGAATGAATTTTGTCAGCCTCGCCGTACAGCCCGGTTGGTCTGGCCCCCAAGACTTGATGGGATTCTACAACTATCTCGAAAGAAAGTACAAAGCCACCGAGCTTGCGCGCGCTCTCGCACAAATGTCGCGGTTCTCCTCGCAGGACCTTCCCAGCCTCAAGATTGAGTCCCGCAAAGATCAGATGCTAATCCTCTTGCTCGACGAAATGAACCTCGCTCGCATCGAGTATTATTTCTCGGACTTCTTGAGCCGCTTGGAGCAACGCCGGGGGCGCAACATCGAAGACGCACAGCGCCGTCGAGAAGTGTCATTGCTGGTGGATGCCGGCAGTCTTCCGGCTACGGAGTCCCCGCGATTCATCTTCCCCGACTTCAACGTGCTCTTCGTTGGCACGATGAACGAAGATGAATCTACCCAATCCCTGTCCGACAAGGTGATTGACCGCGCGAACGTCCTTCGGTTCGGAGCACCCAAGGAACTGCGAGCTGCACCGGCCCCAACGGTTGTGCCCACGACGGACTTTCTGCCACGAAAGACTTGGGAAGAATGGGTCAAACCCTTCCATGAAAACTCATTCGAGCGTGAGCGAACCATGCTGACTCAACTCAATGAGACACTCGAAACCGTCAACCGCCCATTCGGACACCGAGTTTACCGGGCAATTCTGGACTATCTTGCCAATTATCCAGGCGCCTCGACTGACCCGGCACGTTGTCGAAACGCTTTGGCCGACCAGATGGAACAGAAGATTATCCCGAAGTTGCGCGGCCTTGATACACAAGATGCCGCAACAGAGAACTGTCTGGATCTGATCGGGAAAACTATTGGAGACATACAGGACGAAGAGCTAGCCAGTGCATTCAGGCGTGCCCGTCAACAACACCTATTTGAATGGTTCGGTGTGAAACGAACCTGAGTTGCGCACCACATTTATGGCTCGCGTGCTCCCCTATCCCTGGTCGCTGTTTGCGTCTCGAGGCAGCATCGAAGCATCGGTGGGATTAGAGGACTGCGAGACATCAGAGCCCCTCAATCCAGAGGCTCTGACATTCTTCACGCGTTCCGATGACGAACAGGTGCCTTTCTTTGCAGGAAGTCGGGATCCCGCTGCTCCACTGACGCAGGAAGTTGCACAAACCCTAACCACGGCGGCGGGTCGGCGGCTTGGACTGTTGTCTATGCCCGCATTTCCCTTCGAGAAGGCAGACCTGTGGCACGTCCGTTTTGGACACGAAGCGTGCGCGATCCCTGTTCACGGCGCGCTTCGCCGCGCCAGCGCATGGGAAGACCCCGCAGCCAACAACGCCGCCGAGGTTGCCTTGCGCGATACTATTGATTTCCTTTGCGGCTATTTCAACGAAGCCATTTCGCTGACATACGAGAAGGGCTTTCCTGAATTCCAGAGTTTCGCCGGTCAAGCCGTCGCCCGACTCGATTGGGGAGTTGTCTGGCGGCGCTGGAAGAAGGTCAGCACTGGAGAGGAACCCCGCACAGCCCAAATCGTTGAGATTGCGCGGGCTCACCTTGCCGCCATCCGCGATGTTTGCGAACGGCCACGTAGAATGCTTGTTCGGCAACGCGAAGCCGTTCCGATCGGTCGGGTGCAGGAACTTGATCCCATCTGTCTGCGTGACTTGATTCGTCGTCCTGGCCGAACAGTCCTGGAAAAAGCAGGTGCACGTCAGGAAATCTTGGCAATTACGCGACGCGAATCGGTGGACACCGCAGAGAACCGGGTCATACGTGACTTTATCCGACTCTGTCAGCACCGATCTCGCGCCTACGAGCGCGAGAACGGGCGTGCGCGGGAACATCTCAAGGTTCGCGCCGTTGTTGACCTTCGAAGGAACTGCGAGCGACTCGACGCTTGGTCGCCTCTGTCAGTTGTTGGGAGATTGGTTGGTGTCGCTCGCCCCAATTACGTCCTCCAGAAGGACCGCCGGTATCACCCGCTATGGATTCAATACGACAAACTCCGGCGTGAGGAGGAAGCCGTGGACAATATCTGGGCATGGGGACGGCGATTGTGGGCGGAGTTTGTTCGAGGTGTGGTCACGTCATTCCTTCATAGCGATGAGGCGCGTGGCATCTGCACGTGGCGACCGGAAGGCGAACTGAAGGCATATTTGAAATCCGAGCACCAAGCCGGGAGTTTCATCCCAGCCCTATCCATCTCAAGTCGTTGGGTCCGCCCCGACGGGGGGGCAAAAATGTTCTTGGTCCACCCCGCTCACGCACACTTGTGTCCGGGATTGGAAGGATTCCTGCCGCGCCTCGGCGCGGAGCTTGCCTTGGTTGTCTATCCGGCTGCCGGATCATTGCGGCCCATAGCGTTGCTTTGCATTTACTCAATTCTGAGTCTCCAGACTGACACCAAACAGAGAACGGCAATGGCTTCCAGTCTACAAGCGACTCTCGATCAAGTGGCGCAGCAAAATCCGGGACTTAATGTGCGTGGGCTGTTGTTGCGCGGCGAATGGTTGACCGAGAACAAGACAGAGAATCCTCGCTATGGGCGCGTGGATTATCTGGCCGCACCGGCGGGAGGGTCGTTCTGGTTCCACGAGTTTTCCGACCTACTCGCTGTCTTGCTGGAGGAACTCGCTCAATGAACTTCGTCGGCCTAGACCTCGGCGGAGTCAACTCTCTCGCGTGCGTGCGGGACGACGCGGGCACCGAGGAGTTCCGGGGCAGCACCCATCCGGAAAGTCCGTCCTGCGTGCTACTTCCAATAGTGAAGAAGGAAAAGCTGATCGCTGGAGATGAGGCTCTGCGAAACGAACGAGGTCTGGGCCTGTCTTGGCCGCCGCTGGCGATGGCGGCGCGCGACGGTTGGAGTCGTCCGAGCCTGCCAACCCCCGGAGGCCGCCTGTTACTCGTGACAATCTGGCAGCGACTTGTTGCAGGCGACAAATGGCAGGAGCCGCAGTGGCATCCCTCAGACGGTCTTCCGCCGCTCAACAAACCAACGCCCGCTGAATGCCTGACCGCAGAGGCTGTGACCGTGTTGAAGCAGGCGAATGGCACCGTCAACTCTGCACAGGTCGTGCTCGCTATCCCAAATCAGTTGCCGGAGGAGTCTCAAGAATCCCTGCTCGGACGGCTTCCCGCGGGGGCGCGATTGATCTGGCGTTCCGTTGCGGCCGCGATGTCGTGGGCAGAGGCGAACCCGAGCCTTACAGCGGTGAGCAAACATTTAGCGGTGTTGGATGCCGGATTGCATGGGACCGAAATCTCCGTCTTTGAATTTCGACGCCAAGAAGTTGGCGGAAGAGTGTTTCATGTCCCGGTCCGCCGGGGAAATCGCCTGCAACACGTCAAAACTGATACTCTATTCGCCGACAGTCCCGCCCCATTTTCCCGCGTACACCCGGAGTTAGCTCGGCTTGAGCAACACTTGAGTGAGATCTCCGCCGCGATCGGTGGACCGGCAGAATTGCTGACTTGTGGGCCGATGGCTGACTCGCTCGTTGTTTTGCTGCGTCGGCGGTTTCCAAAAATCGATTGGCCTAGCCCAGACGCAAACGCCGTCGCGCACGGATCATGCCTCTTTGCGTGGTGTCTAGCACGGGACTGGCCAACCTATCTCGATGTTCTTCCGTCCCTCGAACTGTTTATTATTGACCGCTATCGCGAAGCCGCTTGGCTGCCAATTATCCCAGCCGACTTAGAAGTCGCTGGCGGTAAAGACTACGCACAGCAATTCCAGCGCATTCTAGCGGTCCGCGCGGGAACCGGAGAACTAGAGAACTGGCTGCGCCGCAGCGGGGAACCCGAGCTTCGAAAACTCACGACAAAGCTTGCGAAACCAGCAGAAAGCGAAGTGCCCGTCGATTTGGACATTGTGGCTCGGCCTGCGGGCGGCTTCGCGCGTCTCAAGGTAAGTCCGAGCGATGGACGGAGTGCAGTCTTCGGCGACAGACGAGTTTTGCATTTGGACTGGCTGAGCATGAAGCGAGAGTCCGCGACACCGTCTGGGTTTCCGCCGGGAATCAAGTTCGGTTGGCCTGATACTGGGAAGCTATTCGGCCACCGTCCAGCTTTTCGAAATTTCATCGAATTAGGATTAGATTACTCAAAGGACGGCAACATCAACACCCTTGCCTCGTTGGAGTCAGTAGCAACCAAGCCCAGCCCAGTTCCCTTTCTTGACCGACGAGAGCACCCCAGCGGGGTAGAGGAGGGCTTTATTCCGATCCGGTCACTGCCATGTTTCGGGTCCGAGAATCCCTGCAGCTTCTTCGAGGGAGGCTACGCAAGCGACCGGGAGCTGAAACTTCTCGAAGAAATAGGGGCTTCTCTTTGGCAGGAGTTGAATCGGTTGAAGAACAGCAGGCTTGCCAACGATAGGCGTCGAACGCGACTATTAATACGCATCCTTGGCCGGATGGGTTCTCACAGTCCTCAAGGCTTTGTTGATCACGTTGCCGCAAGTTTGAAGCCGAGGATGGATTCGAACCTTTTGTTCGCGGCTGGCCGTGTAATTCTGTCACCACAACATGCACGACAGTTCTTTGAAACAGTCCGACTAAAGGCTGAGTTGAGCCACGAGTTGAAGACACCTTGGTTGAGAATCCTCGACTACCTCCTATTTCAGCGCCCCAACATTCTCGAATCGACCGTTCGGGAAGATATTGAGGCCGCTATGAGCCTTTGTCTTGCGGCATTACGAA
>CAIMMI010000275.1 GCA_903842505.1 uncultured Verrucomicrobiota bacterium
CGTTCACCAAAAGGTGACTGCCTCGCCTTCCATCCAACGGTCCTTTCTCCGCGGCTCCGCGGCTCCGCGTGAAACTGCCTTCGCTTTCAACCGCATGGATACGGCTTAGCCCACGGCGCCAGCCGTGGGACCCGGCGGGAAGGGAAACCAGCCCCGGACGGGGCGGCAGAGGCGCACGGGGGGAGGCCGAAGTCGCAAGTTTTCAGATTCAAGTTTGAAGCCGGGCTTGCGTCGTACTCGTACTCGTACTCAGCCCGCAGGGCGGTACTCGTACTCGATCGGGAGAAGGACTGTCGGCTGTGGAGGGGGTTCATTGGCTCGAGTACGAGTACGAGTAGGAGTACGAGTACGGCCCGGAGCCTTGAAACTTGGGACTCCCCAGTGGCTCGTGGGACACTCGCCCCACCCCAGTGGGACTTGAAACTTGAATCTTGAAACTTGGGACTTCCCAGAGTCTCGCCCCACCCCAGCGGGCCTTGAATCTTGAATCTTGAAACTTGGGACTTCCCAGAGTCTCGCCCCACCCCGGCGGGACCTTGAAACTTGAATCTTGAAACTTGGGACTTGGGCCCCCCCCCCGTCAGCGTGCTTCGACGGCGAGGGTCCCGATGTCGAACCAGGCTTCGCCGCGGTTGGCTCGGAGTTCGACGATGAATTCCACGGGGCCGTCTTCGCCTTGTTCGAAGTCGTGGGTGAGGGTCGACCAGGGGGCGTCGCCTTCGAGGTGCTGGGTGCCGGTGACGCCGGTGAGGCGGAGACCCGCGCCGATGCCGAGGTCGTCCTTGAGGGGATCGACACCGCGGGTCCTGGCCCGACCGGAGAGACGGTAGCGACCGGCGGGCAGGGTCAGGGAAGAACGGAGGGTGGCGCGGCTGGCGGGTTCCTGGACGGTGAGATGGAAGACGCGGAGACCGCTGGCTTCGTTGGTGGTCAGGCAGTCGGCCTTGCCGGTCTGGACATAGACGTTCCAGCGGGCGTCGGAGAGGCTGTGGCGTTTGCCAACGGGCCAGGGGGGCAGGGGATCGGGCCACTGGGCCAGTTCGCGTTTCACGACCTCGAGTCGGGCGTGGAGTCGATGGGTATGGCTGTGGCGTTCGGGGAAGGCCGATTGCGGAGTGAACTTCGTGAGGGCGACCGCGGCGTCGAGACGGGCCTGGATCTCCTCCATCTGACCCCGGAGCCAGGACTCGGAGAGCACATTGCTGGAGAGCGAACGCATCCGGTCGCGCAGGCGCACCCGTTCGGCAGGCATGGCCATGAGCGCGTTGGCGACCCGACCCATATAGGCATCGCGCACGGGGGCGTCGGGGTGACGCAGGAGTTGGTCCATGCCACTGGGCAGGAAAGTGGCGCGGCCGTCGGGTCGGAAATAGATCCGGTAATTGTTCCGGTTGCGGATATAGCCATCCCAGTCGTCCAGCGTCATCTGGATCGACATGAACGTCCGGAAGCGGTCGACGTCGAGGCAACGGCTGAACAGGTCGGGTCGGACGGCGAGGGGCGAGGAGGTGGCGTCGCGAAGGGCCTGGAGATCCGATTGATCCCGGGGTCCCTTGCCGCCGTCGCGTTCGAGTTTCTGGAGGATGTCGCGGATGAAGCCGCCGTCGTAGAGGTTGCCGTGTCGGCCCTTGTCCTCGGGGAAATGGCGTTTGAGGTAGTTGTCGTCGTAGGCCTCCTTGACGACATAGAAGCCCATTTCGCGGCCATTGAACTCGAGGACGGCGTGGGTGGCACGGGTGGCCGGGATGCCGGCGGCCCGGTAGGCGCGGCTGGCGAGGTTCTCGTTGAGATAGGAACCGTCCTGGACCGAGTTGTTCAGGTGGAGCTTCTCCATTCCGAAGACCCGCTGGTCGTCGTTGAACCGGTCGAAATTGAGCGTCAACGCCGGACGATCATCGACGGAACGTTTGCTTCCGGCGGAACCCTTGAGGTGGACGCCCACGCCCGGGTAGGTGCGGCCGCCGACGGTCAGTTCGGCCGGGACATACTCGCGGGGATCGTTGCGCAGGCTGTCCATGGCGGCGTCGGACAGGCGCAGTTTCCAGCGCAGGATCGGGCCGGAGAAGAAGGCGTCGGCCTCGGCCTCGCGGGAGGCACGATCGGCTGCGGCACACCGGAGGCCGGTGAACAGCAGGACGAGGAGGGCGAGGCAGTGGAGTCGGATCGGGGACGCCATGTCGGGGGTGATGGGATGGGATTCGGTGGGGTTGGGCAAGGGCTCATCGTTGTGAAACCGCAGATGGGTTTGGGCGGGGAGGGTGGGGATTTTCACCACAGAGGACAGGGAGGGGGCGGGGAGGGGTTTTTACAACGGAGGGAGCCGAGGCAGCAGAAGGGGGTGGGGGTGGGGGTGGTGGGCGTTGCTTTCGTTGCTTTCGTTGTTGTGGAACGTGCTCGGTGGCCTCGGTGAGCTCGGTGAGCTCTGTGGTGGAGGTGGGTGTGGGTTCACC
>CAIMMI010000276.1 GCA_903842505.1 uncultured Verrucomicrobiota bacterium
AGCAGGACTTCGCTCCTCATCGGGCCCTGGCGCTGGACCTTCGAGGCGACCGCGCCCCAGATCCTCACAACCGTCACCATCCCCACCCTGATCGCGCTGTTCACCTGGGGATGGATCCGGACCCGCCGTCTCAACGGCTGAAGGAAGAACGCCCATTCCCTTCTCTGCCCGATCCCACCACTCCTCCGCAAGGGGGCATGCGAGCACTGCTGAGGGGCGAGGGGTGGGGCGAGTGTCCTCACGAGCCGCTGGGGAGTCCAAAGTTTCAAGATTCAAGGTTGCTTCAAACTTGAAACTGAAATCTTCGATCTGCCGAACGGCTCCAGAGTCTCGCCCCACCGGCGTTCGAAAGCCGTGCTCGGAAGTGCCCGCCGCAAGGACCGTCCCTTTGACTAAACCCCCACCCGCAGGTACTGGTTTTCCTTCACCGGGAACCGAAAACCCCGGCCTCAACGGATACATCCTATGAACCCGATTTTCCGCCTGCCTACCCTCGCACTGGGGCTGGCCTCGATCGCTGGCAGCCTCACCCTCCAGGCTGACGAACTCATCCCCAAGTGGCAGGTCGCCCCCGGCGACCGCGTGTACGTCGAGTCCGGCAACCTCCTTCGCGGCCTCGCCTATGACCCCGTCGGCAAGTACGTCGCCATCACCCCGCGCCAGGGATCTCCCAAGGTGATCCTCCTCGACGCCGCGACCGGTGCCGACGGCTCCGAAGATCCCAGCCTCGGTGTCCCCCGCACGCTCTCCTTCGCCGATGCCAACGGCGACACGATCCTCACCGGCGGCACGTTCTCGCTGAACCTGATCGGCGCCGGAACCGACGGCGCGCTCTACGCCTGCAACCTCGCCACCTCCGCCGCCCAACCCGTCCGGATCTACCGCTGGGCGAAGGCCGACGTCGCCGAACCCGTCTCGCTCGCCTATGGCGGAACGGCCGCCACCGACCTGGGTCTTGTCGCAGGCGCGGCCAACGACGTCCGCTTCGGGGACGCCTTCGCCGTCCGCGGCTCGGGCACTTCCACCGAACTCCTCCTCGGCTCGCGCACGGGCAAGTACCTGCTGGTGTTCCGCACCACCGACGGCGTGAACTTCACGCCCACCGCCTACACCACGGACCTTGCCTCCGGAACCGCCGGTCTCGGCCTCGCCTGGGGCCCCGGCAACACGGTTTTCACCGACATCAACACCTCCAATCTCCGACGGTTGGAACTGGTCGAGGCGACGAAGACCGCCCGCACCCTGAACTCTTACGCCACCGGCATCATCCCGCTCTCCAGCGCCAACATCGCCACGGACGCCGCCGCGAAGCGCCTCGCCGCTGTCGACATCGCGGCCCACAACGTCCGCGTCTACGACATTTCCGATCCCGCCGCCCCGGTGCAGATCGGTTCCCCGCTGCCCTTCCCGGCGGCCAACGGCAACGGCAACGGCACGGGTGCTGCGGCCTTCTCAAACGACACGCTGTTCGCCCTGGAGACCAACAACGGCCTGCTCGCCGCCCTGATCCAGATCCAACTCACCGCTCCGTCCGTCGCCACGCAACCGACCGGCGGATCGCCCTACGTCGGCACCAGCTTCTCGCTCAGCGTCGGCGCCCAGGGTTCCGCACCGCTTTCCTACCAATGGCTCCGCAATGACGCCCCGGTCGCCGGCGCGACCCAGGCCAGCCTCAACCTGACCTCGCTGACGACCAACCAATCCGGAGCTTACGCCGTCATCGTCTCCAACGGCGCGGGCAGCATCACCAGCAACCCCGCCAACGTCTTCGTCCGCGAACCCTTCACCACCGGCGTCCTGACCTCCGCCTGGCGGATCCTCGCGGGCGAACGCGACACCCTCAACACCGACAGCACCCAGCGCGGTCTCGCCTACAATCCAGTCTCCGGAAATCTCCTCTACGTCTCGCGCTCCGGCGGCAACTCCGTCGTCGTGCTCGACCCCGCCACCGGCGCCGAGAAGCACCGACTCACCACCACCGACGGCGATGGCATCAACGTGGTCGCCGGCGGCACCATTCCGGCCAACATGATCGGCGTCGCCGAGGACGGGGCCGTCTACCTCTCCAACCTCAACCTGCCCGTCGCCGGCAGCGGCGCCATCCTCCGCGTCTATCGTTGGGATTCCGATGCCCCGGGCGTTGGCCCGACGGTGATCGAGGTCGCCGACCTGCCCGCCGACGTCCGCTTCGGTGACACCTTCGCCGTCCGCGGCCGGGGTGATTCCACCGAACTGCTCTACGGCTCCCGTTCGGCCAATTCGTTCGCCCTCGTGAACGTCACCGGCGGCGCCACCGCCACCACCAAGGTCTACACGCCCGACGGCGTCGCCAACGGTGCCTTCGGCCTCGGCGTCACCTTCGGCCCCGGCAACACCGTCTTCGGCACCGCCGCCGGCTCCCCGATCGTCCACGTCGCCTTCAGTCCTGCCGACGGCAGTGCCACGCTCGCCCGGACCTACGGCGCCGGACTGATCCCGACCTCCGTCGCGCACCTGGCCTTCGATGCCGCGCGGAACCTCCTCGTCGGAACCGCGCTGGAAACCCCGGATAACGTCCTCCTCTACAGCCTCGCCGACATCGAGACTCCGGTGCTCCTCGACCAGGAACTCTTCCCCGTCGACAACCCCAACGTGAACGGCACCGGCGCCCTCGCGTTCGGAGGCAACCGCCTCTTCGCCCTCGGCTCCAACCAGGGCGTCTTCGCCTACACGCTCGACCTCTCCACCAAGGTCCGCACCACCGTCGCGGCCACGCTGAACGGCGCGAACATCGTCCTCACCGTCGCCGACCCAGGCACCTACGACATCGAGTCCGGTTCCACCCTCGGCACCTGGACCAAGGTCGGCACCGCCACCACCGCCCAACCGTTCACGGCCCCGGCCTCGAACGCTGCCGCGTTCTATCGCGCCGTCGCCCGCTGAACGGTTCCGGGACCCGATCCCGTCACGACCCGGCGTCAGGCCCATGGCCCATATGCGTTAACCTAAAAAATCTACCAAAGCCCCCGTGAAAACGACAATCTCACGCCATGGCTTCCGATACAGACGCGCTTCCTGAGGAGTGGGAGATACTCGCTACCTGGCTTCCTTCCAATCTCGACGCCCTCGC
>CAIMMI010000277.1 GCA_903842505.1 uncultured Verrucomicrobiota bacterium
GGAATCGGTGAGGCAAAGGCCGTTCGATGGAGTCCGGCCGGCGCGATCTCGGTGTTGCCCGGCCTGACTGGCTTTCCAGTAAGCCGGGCCGTGGCGATCAACGGGGTCGGATCGATCGCCGGGATCCGGATGGATCCCTCCGGTCGGGTCGAGGGAGCGCTGTGGACGACGGGCGGCGTCGAGGTGATTCCGGATTTCGGGATCTCGGGTGTCGAGGTTACTGGCCTGGACCGGTTCGATCGCGTGGTCGGTACTGCCAGCGGGAAGGCGTTCCTCTGGGTGACGAACCGGCTGCATGACCTGAACGGGTTGATCCCGGCCAGTTCCGGTTGGTCGCTCGAAGCGGCCCTGGGCATCAACGACGCTGGCCAGATCGTCGGGTACGGGCGGCGGCCGGCGTGGGATTCGATCGCCCGGGCCTTTTTGTTGCAGCCGAGTCCGGCGGTCCAGCCACAGGTTGTGCACCGCGCTCCCGAGGTGGAGTTGACGGTGGTGGATGGCGGTGGGGTCCGGGTCGAGGGCGACACGGTGGTGTTGCAGGCATCGGTGCGGACGCAGTCCGGAGTGATCGAGCGTGTGTCCTTCTACGAGGGGGATCGATGGCTGGCGGATGTCACGCGACGACCGTACGTGCTGACGTTGACGAATGTCATGGCGGTGACTCAGGGGCCGGATCTGGGGACGAATGGTCTGCCGGGGATGAGGCGCTGGACGGCGGTGGCTTCAGACGGGTTCCCTTCCCGAGGGACTTCGGCGCCCGTTTCCCTGGCAATCTACCCCCTGCCGACCAACGGGCCTCGAGTCGGGCTCATTGGTGTGGGCGGTGCGACCTTCCTGACGGAGTTGCGGGCGGACCTGAGACGAACGCTGCAGTTTGCCTCGGTGGATACCTTGCCCGTCATCACGTTGGCGCAGGTGCCAACTGCAGCCGCCCTCGCTCCGTATGACGTGCTTCTGGTCTATGGCTTCGGTTCCTCGGCGACTGCCGGGCCACTGGGCGATGCGCTGGCGACGCGGCTTGCGCAGGGGAGCGGCCTGGTCGTCGACCAGAGCGTTGGGGTGGATTCGACCTCGGCAACAGCGACCGGCCGGTTGGTTGGCGAAGGTTGGTTGCCGTGGGTTGCGACCGGCACCCGGACGTTGTCCCGGCCCGTGATGCAGGTCGTCCAACCGGAGCATCCGATGATGGATGGCGTCGTGCGCTTGCGTGGGACGAATGATGTCGCGCTGCTGGATCCGGTCCGGCTGGCGCCGGGTGCGACGTCGCTGGCGCGTTGGGCCAGCGGACCTGTCCTCGCCGTGAGCCGTCAGGTCGAAGGCACGCGGTTGGTCGGGTTGAACCTGCACCCCTTGTCCTCCGCGCTGCGGTCTGGATCGTGGGAAGCAGGCGGGGACGGAACCCGACTGGTGGCGAACGCCCTGGCGTGGGCGTCCCGAGCTGCCGCGCGCACAACGGAGGTCTCGTTGGTGGTTGGACCGCCGGCTTCGACGAATCTGGGATTCCATCTGCCCGGCGAGGTGATCCGCTTGCTGCCGGTCCTTGGATTCCCGACTTCCCAGGTCGCCCGCGTCACGCTGTTCACCAATGGGACGCCAGCCGGCGGTTGGAGTCCCGGTGATGGATCGTGGGCCTGGACAAATGCCCCGGTCGGACAGCATTCGGTGGGTGCGGTGGTCGAGTTCGTGGATGGGGGGCAGGTGGCCTCCCGACCGGTGTCGGTGAGGGTGGATACGCGGATGACCGCAGCCATCACAACGCCGACGAACGGGATCTCGTTCCCGGTGCCAGGGACGCTGGTGATCACGGTCGGCGTGACCAACGTCGATGCGCCCGTGGTGAAGGTCGAGTTCCTGCGGGACGGTACCGAACGCTTCGGCACGTTGACGAATCCGCCTTACGTCTGGCGGCTTGCCGTGGGTGCTGGTCTCCAGAATCTGTCCGCCCGGGTGACCGATGCGCTCGGCGGGGTTCGCGTGACGGAAACGGTGCGGGTGACGGCCTACAACCCTGCCACACCGCAGACCA
>CAIMMI010000278.1 GCA_903842505.1 uncultured Verrucomicrobiota bacterium
AGTCCCACGGCACTTCCACCGTGGGCGGGTCGCCGTACCTGCGCCACAAGAACTCGAGCATATGCTTATGCCTGTCCGATAGCGACGCATAGAAGGGGTTGTTCTTCTCCATGACCGGGCAGTAGCTGCAATCGCCGCAAGTGGTTTCGTGAAGGACTGGTTCCACCCACGGATGCCCGAACTTCTCGAAAGTCGTTCGGTGGTCATCGATCCACTTGGGCCTCTCGTCCCCGCGATGACGCGGGCGATCCTTGCCAAGTGCCTGCTGCAACCTGTGCATCTCCTTCTGCACCGCCGGGTGTTCGTGCGAAAGCCAGACACAAGCCAATGACTGCATCAACTTGGGGTCTGCTAGCGATGCTACGGAAGACTTCACACGCTCCAACCTGGCCCTAACCTCGTCGGCGGGGAGCCGGCAGCGCTTCGGAGCCGCCGCCACGGTGTAGACCCGACGTCTGGCCTGCGGCACAAAGAAGTCAGAGGACACCGCGGTGACGAACGAGAACTCGAAGCCCGCACTTTGTAAAGCATTTCCCCACGCAGAACAATTCGAAGTCTCACATTCGCCATCGGAATGCGAATGCTGCGTCAACAAGGCGAGGACCATCTCCAAGGTGGCGACCTTGGCCTGCGACTTTTCGAGGTAAGCCACGGCTCCGGCGAAAGTGGTCCCGGAGCTACCTGTCTTCCCTTCGATGACCGTTCCGAAATGCTTCCGCTTGCCGTTGAGTGTCGAGATGTCCTTACACGACGGCCCACAAAACACCCAATCCACATTCAAGGGCACCTGCTGTCGACTCCCGTGGCTGTCCTCGGCATCGCCCGTGTCGGAGCTGAGAGCAACGACGTCTTTGAAGATCAGGGCGTCCCCGCCGTGGTGTGCTCGGATGAATCGCTGCTTGAAGGCTTGAATTTCGCAGTAGAACACAGTGACGTGAGAGATGCCGACGCCCGCCGTTGCTTTGACGCCCCGTGCGACCGCCTCAAGGATCGAATTCGTGTAGCCGGTGCCTGCACACAAGCATACTGAGCGAATCGAGGTGCCGCCGAGGGATGCTGCGCGGCTCGCCCCGAGCTTTCGCAGCAAGTGTTCGACCGTGTAGTCAAGGCTCACCACATCGGAGGGGGTGCTGACGACGCCCCGCGATAACGCGGGGCGGCACGGATACGCTCCCCACGATTGCATGGGGGCAGGCATCGTCTTCGCTCCGGATTCGCTGTCGTCGCTCAAGATGTCGGGGCTCTCGGAGTGGGTATCCTGGTGCATGATGTCGGAGTCCGAGCCGGCTTCTACGTCGCCATCCGCTGCATCGAAGAAGAGCTCGGCATCGACGGTTTCCGCATCATCGCCCGACGAGCACTGCACCATCCATCCCTCGGCGTCGTCCAGCGCGTTGCTCGACCCGTCGTCGGACTCCGGCTCAAAGACGACGTTGTCAATGCCAGTGTCCATGGCAGTGGCCCGGTGATAAGCTCCGGAGCGAGGCGAAGAGGCGGTGTGGCAATGGACTGCTGCGATGGATCACTGCGGCGATGGTGGGGGTTGGGATTCAAACTCGGGGGCGTCCTCACAATAATCCGGAAGTTGGGTGCGTACCGGTGACTGAAAAGCGGGCGGCCCAAATCAAGACTCCTTGCAAAATCACATAATTGAGTCCAATGTCCAATGCTAGCTGCGAAATCCACGGCACCTGGGAATCCAACTTTCGGTAAAACCCGAAATCCGTACCCGGGTACACTCGGCTGCCGCGCCCGGTTGCGGCCGGGCCCCTGGAGCTCCCGCAAGCATCACCGCGACGGCCGTCGGAGGGCGGTCCCGAAATCATAGAGCTGTGAGCCCGAGAGGTATCACGTGGTCTCCGTCTGGCACGGCTGCCCCACTCGTCCCTCTGGCTCCCGGGCCCCGGGGTGAAACCGAGCCTATGCGGCGGTGTGGTTCGCCGAACAGCACGATATTTTCTGAAACCGTTGCGACGGCGACGATGGCAACTGACCTAAGAATCAAGTTGACTGGCCACGTATCGCGAAAGGCTTGGGCGGCCTCCCGGCCCGACCTCCCGCGATGACGCGGGAGGCAACAAAAAAACAATGGAGATCGGGCGATCGCACCACGACTATTGCCAATTCAGACTTTGCTTAAGCTTTGTTCGCATTACGAATCGGCCGCCCAGGTGCCCCGGTCTCCGTCGGTGTGGGCGGCGACACCTGCCAGGACGGCACCGCCGCCCGCGTCGCCAGTGGCGGCAGGGACGGCGATCAGGCCGAAAGCCTCCCCCAGCCGTGAAATCGGCGCCACCGCGCAAGCTCCGGCATGGTCCTCCCAAGCCAGCCTCGTGGACTCCAACTCCTCGACCGCCCAATGAATCGTCTCGATCGGAGGGCCCGGCTGATGCTCGATGCCCTCCTCGGTGGAGTCCCTCAGGCAGACCCTCAGCCGCGGGTAGGG
>CAIMMI010000279.1 GCA_903842505.1 uncultured Verrucomicrobiota bacterium
GATCCAGCCGCAGTTCCTTCGCCCCGTCGCGGCTTCGCGCGAAACTCTTTCACCGCTGTGGAGACCTCGCGCGATGGCCGTGGGTCCGCACGAGATAGGCAAACGAGCTCCGGCTGGGGCGACAGAGGCGCGGAGGAGGGACGGTTTCCCGCAGGGCCGCAGGGGCGCAGGGAAGAAGGGACGTGGTTCCCGTTGCTGCCGTCGTTGTAAATCCAGCCGCAGTTCCTTCGCACCGTCGCGGCTTCGCGCGAAACTCTTTCACCGCTGTGCAGACCTCGCGCGATGGCCGTGGGTCCGCGCGAAATAGGCAACCGGGCCCCGGATGGGGCGACAGAGGCGCGGAGGAGGGACGGTTTCCCGCAGGGGCGCAGGGGCGCTGGGAAGAGGGAACTTGGTTCCCGTCGCTACCGTCGTTGTAAATCCAACCGCAGTTCCTTCGCACCGTCGCGGCTTCGCGCGCGATTCCCCGGAGCTACTCCGGCGGACGCGGGTGAAGCACCCGGGCTTCGGACGGGAGGTACGGTTTGCGGAAGGCCTCGAAGAAGTCGTATCCGGCGGCGAAGTCCTCGCGACGATCCTTTTCGGTCTTCCGGAGTTCGCCTTCGTCGATGAGGTTGAAGACGAGTTCGCCGAGGTCGGCGCAGGAGCGGATGCCCCATTCCTCGAGCAGGAGCATGGACATGGGTCCGTACTCCTTCAGGGTGTATTGGCGGATGCCTTCGAGGAGTTCGGTGACCGAGACGTGGCCGGTCCGGTTGTAGAGGGCCTGGGTGAAGTCGAGGGCCGCGCGCAGGTAGAGGTAGGCTTCCCGGGGATAGCGGGTATCGCGGAGGACGAGTCTCTCGACCGAGGCGTCGAAGTCGCTCATGGCATCAGGGCCGAACCGAGGCGGAGGCACGGTCCGGCGGCAGGTGGCGGATCCAGTAACGGCCGGCGGCGCCGCCGACGAGGAGCAGGAGCAGGATCCAGAGGGCGACCTGCTCCTGTCGGGTGAGACGGGACATGCCGGGATCTTAACACGGGTTCAGGCCACCACAATGTTCACCATGCGTTTGGGGACGACGATGATCTTGCGGACGGTCTTGCCGGCGAGGAAGGGTTGGGCCTTTTCCGCGGCGAGGGCGAGGGCTTCGAGTTGCGCGTTGGAGGCGTCGTTGGCGACCCGGAGGACGTCGCGGAGCTTGCCGTTCACCTGGACCGGGAGTTCGTAGGAGTCCTCGACGAGGAGGGCGGGATCGAACGTGGGCCAGGGGGCATAGGTGAGGCTGGGGACGGCCTTGCCGAGGTGGTTGTGGAGGCGTTCCCAGAGTTCCTCGGCGAGGTGCGGGGAGAACGGCGCGAGGAGTTGCAGGAACGTGGCCAGCACGGAGGCGGGTTTGACCTGCCAGTTCAAGGCCTCGTTGGCGAAGATCATCATCGCCGAGATGGCGGTGTTGAAGCGCATGCCTTCCAGGTCCTCGGTGACCTTCTTGATGCAGGCGTGGAGGGCCTTGAGTTGGGCGGGTTCACCGGGGACGTCGGCGATTGCGAGGGAGAGCTTCACCTTGGACAGGTGCTGGTCGCCGATCGACGGATCGACCGCGCAGGCCTGCTCGAACTCGGCCTCGGACTGGTCATCGACGAACACGCGCCAGACGCGGCCGAGGAAGCGGTACACGCCTTCGACACCCTGGGTGTTCCAAGGCTTGGTCTCGGAGAGCGGTCCCATGAACATCTCATAGAGTCGGAACGCGTCGGCGCCGTACTCCTTCAGGACGTCGTCCGGGTTCACGACGTTGCCGCGGGACTTGGACATCTTCTGGCCGTCGGACCCGAGGATGAGCCCCTGGTTGACGAGCTTGTAGAACGGCTCGGGGGTGGAGACGTGGCCGAGGTCGAAGAGGAGCTTGTGCCAGAACCGCGCGTAGAGCAGGTGCAGCACGGCGTGCTCGGTGCCGCCCACGTAGAGGTCGACCCCCGGGGTCGGTGCCGGGCCGTTGCCAGGGATCGCGGCGGCGCCGCTCATCCAGTAGGACTCGGCTTCCTTGCTGGCGAAGGCCTCCCCATTCCGGGCGTCGAGGTAGCGCAGGTAGTACCAGCAGGAGCCGGCCCACTGGGGCATCGTGTTGGTCTCGCGCAGGACGTTGCCGGGGAGGTTGACCCAGTCCGCAGCGCGGGCGAGGGGCGGTTGGCCGTCGGCGGTCGGCTTGTAGTCGTCGAGGGAGGGCGGCAGCAACGGCAGCTCGGACTCAGCGATGGCGGCGTGTTGGCGCGATCCGTCGGAGCCGGGTTCCCAGAGGATGGGGAAGGGTTCGCCCCAGTAGCGTTGGCGGCTGAAGAGCCAGTCGCGGAGCTTGAAGTTGACCGTCTTCTTGCCGAGGCCGCGGGAGTCGAGCCAGGCCGTGATCGTGCGCTTGGCTTCGAGCGTGGGGAGACCGTCGAGTGAAATGTCGGGACCGCTGGAGTTGACCGCGGTGCCTTCGTCGCAGAAGCCCTGCCAGTCGGTCCTGGCGTCGGGCGGTTGGACGACCTGGACGATGGGGAGGTCGAACTTGCGGGCGAACTCGAAGTCGCGTTCGTCGTGCGCGGGCACGGCCATGATGGCGCCGGTGCCGTAGGTGGAGAGGACGTAGTCGGCGATCCAGACGGGAATGCGCTGGCCGTTGACGGGATTGATGGCGCAGGCCCCGGTCCAGACGCCGGTCTTCTCCTTGGAGAGCTCGGTCCGTTCCAGGTCACTGCGTCCGGCGGCCCAGGACTGGTACTTCTCGACCGCCTCGCGTTGGGCGTCGGTGGTGATCTGCTTCACCAGACGATGCTCGGGGGAGAGCACCATGTAGGTGGCACCGAAGAGCGTGTCCGGACGGGTGGTGAACACGCGGATGCGTTCGCCGTGGCCGTCGAGGGTGAAATCCACCTCGGCGCCTTCGCTGCGGCCGATCCAGTTCCGCTGCATTTCCTTCAACGAATCGGACCAGTCGATGGTGTCGAGGTCGTTGAGCAAGCGCTCGGCGAAGGCGGTGATGCGGAGCATCCACTGGCGCATGGGCCGACGGATGACCGGGAAGCCGCCGACCTCGGACTTGCCGTCGATGACCTCTTCGTTGGCGAGCACGGTGCCGAGTTCGGGGCACCAGTTGACGGGCGCTTCCGAGACGTAGGCGAGGCGCTTCGAATCGCGGTAGGCGCGGCGTTGCTCGTCGGTTGTGCAGTCCGCGGGATAGGTCAGCGTGGAGAGGTTCTCGGCGCGCTGGGTCTCCGGGTTGAACCAGCTGTTGTAGATCTGGAGGAAGATCCACTGGGTCCAGCGGAAGTATCCGGTGTCCGTGGTATCGACCTCGCGGGACCAGTCATACGAGAAGCCGAGGGACCGGATCTGCTTCTTGAAGTTGGTGATGTTGGCGTTGGTGGTGACGCGCGGATGCTGGCCGGTCTTGATGGCGTACTGCTCGGCCGGCAGGCCGAAGGCGTCCCAGCCCATGGGATGCAGGACATGGCGTCCCTGGGAACGGCGGAACCGGGCGAGGATGTCGGTCGCGGTGTAGCCCTCGGGATGCCCGACATGCAGGCCGGCCCCGGAGGGATAGGGGAACATGTCGAGGATGTAGAACTTGGGCGGAAGCGCGGCTGCAGTCGCCGGCGCCCCGGCGAGCCCGTGACGAAGGCCAAAGGGGTGCGCGGACGGGACGACTTCGCCCGGGTTGAACGCCTTGAACGTCTGCTCTGCCTCCCAGCGGTCCTGCCACCGGGGTTCGATCAGGTGAAACGGATACTGCCTGCGTGCCATGTCCCGGCAGCATGGCGGGAAGGAGGGAGGAGTTTGAAGGTTGAAGTTTTTGGGGGGATGGGACGGATCGGACGGATCGGACGGATCGGACGGATCCGTCCCATTGGTCTGATCCAGGGAAGGCGGACCCGAACCCGGATCCCCGAACTTGGGTCTCCCCAATGTGCCGGAGCTCCGGCACGATCGTGGGCCCAGCCGTCATGAAACAGAACCTCTCCCTGCGTTTCTGGTCCGGAGTTTGTGGCTTCCTCCTGCCATGGGTAGCCGCGGTTGCGGCTACGGCCGCGGAACCTCCCAACATCCTGTTCATCATGACGGACGACCACGCCTACCACGCGCTGTCGTGCTACGGGTCGAAGGTCAATGAGACCCCCGGGTTGGACCGGATCGCCCAGGGCGGCGCGCGGTTCGCGAATGCGTTCGTCGTGAATTCGATCTGCACGCCCAGTCGGGCGTCGTTGCTCACCGGCAAGTACTCGCACGCGAATGGCAGCCCCGTCTTCAACCGGTTCAACGGCGCCCAGGATCACGTCGCCAAGCGTCTCAAGGCGGGCGGTTACCACACGGGAATGATCGGCAAATGGCATCTGGGATCGGACCCGACCGGATTCGACCGTTGGATCGTGCTCCCGGGCCAGGGTGTCTACAATGACCCCGCCTTCCTGTCGCCGTCGGGGCGCCTGACGGTGGACGGATACGTGACGGATGTGATCACGGATCTGGGCATCGAATTCCTCGAAACGCGGCCGAAGGCCAAGCCCTTCTTCCTGATGTTGCACCACAAGGCGCCTCATCGGGACTGGACGCCGGATCCGAAGAACCGGGCGAAGTTCAAGGATCGGGTGATTCCGGAGCCGCCGACGCTGTTCGACGATTATGCGACCCGGCCCGCGGCGTTGCCGGAGAACCACCAGACGATTGAGCGCAACCTGACGCGCAACGACCTCAAGATCGAGGCCCCGGCGGAATTGAAGACTCCGGCGGAGAAGGGCCAGTGGCGCGGTGGGGTGCCCAAGGAGATGGAGGTGCCGCAGGCCGATGGCTCGGTGAAGAAGATCTCGGGGAAGGAACTCGTCCGATGGAAATACCAGCGTTACATGCAGGACTACCTGGCGTGTGTGCAGGGCGTGGATGACAACGTGGGGCGATTGCTGGATTACCTCGAGAAGTCAGGCCTCGCGAAGAACACGGTGGTCATCTATTCGGCGGACAACGGTTTCTTCCTCGGCGACATGGGCCTGTACGACAAGCGGTTCATGTACGAGCCGTCGTTGCGGATCCCGCTGCTGGTCCAGTGGCCGGGCGTGACGAAGCCGGGCAGCGTTCCCGAAGGAATGGCGCTGAACGTGGACCTGGCTCCGACATTCCTCGAGGTGGCCGGCTTGCCGGTGCCCGGGGATATGCACGGCCGAAGCCTGGTTCCGTGGTTGAAGGGAAGCACACCGAAGGATTGGCGGACGTCGATGTACTACCGCTATTACCACGATCCCGGTCACCACAATACCCGCGCCCACTACGGCGTCCGCACTCCCACCCACAAGCTGGTCCACTATTGGAAGAAGGGGGAATGGGAGTTGTTCGATCTCCGGCAGGATCCACACGAGCAGAAGAACCTCATCCTCGATCCCGCTCAGGCCGGGACCGTGACCCGGTTGAAGTCGGAACTCGGCCGCCTACGGAAGGAGTTGGGCGACGATGACCGCTTCGCCACCGAACTCCCCAGGGATGACGTGGACGGCAACTGGACCGATCACGGCCAACTGGGGAAACGCACGGTGAAGCAGGCCATTGAGGCTTCGGGGGAGTGAGGGGGCGGAGGGAGCAGGGGAGGGAGCAGGTTTCCCGCTGAGGCGCAGGGGCGCTGAGGAGAGAGAAGGACGGTTCCTTCCCTGCGCCTCAGCGCCTCTGCGGGAGATCCGTTCCGGGCCGACGTCGCACAACGCGGCGGGCCCGAGACCAGAAGTTCGTCTTGGCAGGGCAGGGGAAGCGGGGAGGGAGCAGGTTTCCCGCGGAGGCGCAGGGGCGCTGAGGAGGGAGAAGGACGGTTCCTTCCCTGCGCCTCGGCGTCTCTGCGGGAGATCCGTTCCGGGCCGACGTTGCACAACCCGGCGGGCCCAACGGCCAGAAGTTCGTCTTGGCA
>CAIMMI010000280.1 GCA_903842505.1 uncultured Verrucomicrobiota bacterium
CATCCATAAAACGGGGCGCGATGAAACCACGTCCCCGCCCGCATGGGGAGTTTCAAGTTCATCTACCCCCTGCTTCCGCCAACGCCCTCGCCGCCGCCTCCCGGACCACGGATACCTGATCGTCCAGCAACTCCCGGAGCCGATCCCAGGCGGGTCCATCGCTCCGATCCCGACGATCGCCGCCAAGGCCCACCCACGCCGGAGATGGAAGGAGCGGGCCATGTCCACCTACGCCCCCAAGGCCTCCGACACGCGCACGATCGACCGCGCCAAGCCGGTAACCTCATCGATGTCCACAACCGCCCCCTGCAAAAGGATCCGGCCCGAGGCCACGTCAAAGCGCTGCGGCATCTGCGTCAGGAAGCGCTTGATGATCGGCTCGACCTCGCGTCCCAGCACGCTGTCGTGCGGCCCCGTGAAACCGGCGTCGCTGAGATACGCCGTTCCCTTGGGCATCAGCCACTCATCCGCGGTCTGCACATGCGTGTGGGTCCCGATCACCGCGCTGACCCGACCATCCAGCATGCGCCCCATCGCGATCTTCTCGGAGGTCGCCTCGCCATGGAAATCCACGAGGATCACCGGCGTTCGCGCCCGCAACCGCTCAACCTCCGCCTGCGCCACCAGGAACGGGTTCTCCAACGGAGCCATGAAGGTCCGCGCCTGAAGATTCAACACCGCCACCGCCGGCCCCGTCGGACGTTCGATCACCACGGACCCGGAGCCAACGACGCCGGGCGGATAGTTCGCCGGACGCAACACTCGCGGCTCCTTCCCCAACACCCCGATGATCTCCTTCTGATCCCAGACGTGATCCCCGCTCGTGATGACATCCACCCCCGCCGCGAAGATCTCCTGGGCGGTCGAAGAGGTGATCCCATTGCCACCCGCCGAGTTCTCGCCATTGGCCACGACGAAATCCAAGCCGTGCCGTGCCTTCAGGCCCGGCAGCAACTGTCGCAACGCACGCCGCCCGGGCTCTCCCACGATGTCCCCAATGAACAGAAGCTTCACGCGCCGGAGCCTGCCTGAAGTCCCGAACGGGCGCGATCCCCGCCTTCAGCTCCGCCCAGAAAAGGGCACACCGGGACTCTGCCCCGAAACCGGTGGGGCGAGACTCTGTCGAGCCACTCAGAGTTCGAAGTTTTCCGTTTCAAGTTTGAAGCGGGAGCCGGGCTTGAAACCTGAATCTTGAAACTTGGTACTCCCTCCCGGCTCGTGGGGACACTCGCCCCACCGAAGGCGGGTTCCTGTGGGGTGGGGCGAGACTCTGTCGAGCCGCTCATGGAGCCCGGGAATCCTCAGGCAACCGTCATGACCTGGCCCCGTTGAAACTGCCCACGCAAACCATCCAACTCTTCCTGCTCCCGAAAATAGGTCTGCAACCAACCCACCTCGGCTCGCAACCTTCCAAATTCCTGCAGCAAGTCGTCCAGTTCACGCCTCGTGATCCGTTCCTCGTTCAGGATATCGTCCAGATCCCGCCCCATGGTGATTGCCGAATGGATTCGCAACACCCGCCGCAACCGCTGCGCCGCCACCTCCGCGGGCCGATAGCGGGCTTCATCGGCACCCCTCGCCTGCACCACGATCTCTGAAACCGTTCGCCGCACCTCGACCGGCGCCGCCGGTTGGGTCACCTGCGAGAGCAAGGGGCCAAAGACCGATTGAATCCGCTCCGTCGAGAGCCGCAGTCGCAGCAACTTCCGGAACCAGTCCCGGTTCATCTCGTTCAGGCTCCACATCTCGTCCAGAGCACGGTTCAACTGATCGAGATCCGAGGCCTCGCCGATCGTCCGGAGGATTTCGAGGTCGTTCTGGAATCGCGCGTGATTCCTGCCACCCAGAAGACTGCAGAGCATCGTCGCATGGAATGGCAGCCCTTTTCGGAAGGCCTTCCGCTCGAAGTTCTCCGGCGAACAGCGGTATCGCGCACAAAATGCGCTGCGGAGATCCGGGCATTCGCCCTCGATAGATTTCATAGCCCAGGTGCAAGTCTGAAACGCCCGCTGGGCCGTTTTCCCAGTCTTTCCACGACCCCTTCAAGCGTCAGGAATACACTTACACCCCTTTGTCGGGGGAACGCAATCACCAAGCCGGACGATCTCTCATCCTTTCTGGCCCTCGCCGCCTTATCCTCCTCCCCGCTCGCCGGCCACGCTCGAAAAAATCCGCAAGCGCCTCGAGTACATCAAAAGGCCGGAACGGATGCAGATCCAGTTCCGGCCCAGATTCCAACGCAGGCAGCGCGCCCGCCGCCTCCAGCAAATCAACCGGCGAGCGTCGCCGACTGCTGCCGCACCCAATCGATCACCCGCGCTGCCGCCTGGTCGATCGGCACCGAGAACATCGGCTCATTGCGTGGCTTGATTTCGATCTCACCCTTCGCCAGCGACTTCTCGCCGAGGTTGACCCGCAGGGGGAACCCAACCAATTCGCTGTCCTTGAACTTCACGCCAGGACGCTCATCGCGGTCATCCAGGAGGACTTCAATTCCAGCAGCGGACAGTTCGGCATAGAGCTTTTCCGCAGTCGTGATCGGCAGGCTGCCCGGCATGATCGACAACGGGGTGATACAAACCTGATAGGGAGCCACGCTCACCGGCCACGAAATCCCGAAGTCATCGTGGCACTGCTCGATGACCGCCTGGAGCGTACGCGTCACGCCAATCCCATAGCATCCCATGACACACGGGTGCCGCTGGCCGTCCTCGGCGAGGAAGGTGGCGTTCATCTTCTCGCTGTACTTGGTTCCCAGCTTGAAGACGTGCCCCACTTCAATCGCCCGCCGGATCTTCAAGGGCTGGCCCGCCGATACCGACAACTCACCGACCCGGACCGTCCGGAAATCCGCCCAACGCGTCACCCGGATGTCCCGCTCGACCTCGACGTGGCGGAAGTGGAATCCGTCCTCATTGGCGCCCGTCACCATTCCGACGGAGCCCTTCAGGGCCTCGTCCACCAACACGGTCACCTTGGCCGGCACTCCGGAGACCGCTCCCAGCGATCCCGGACGCGCCCCGAGCGTGGAAACGCATTCCTCCGGCGTCGCTGGACGCACCTGGACCGCACCGGTCCGCGCCATGAGCTTCGACTCATTGAGCTGATCATCGCCGCGGAGCAGGACGAGGATGACCTGCGAGTCCGCCACATACACCAGCGTCTTGATCTGCCGGCTCGCCTCCACGCCGTACGGATCCGCCGTCAATGCTTCGATCGTCACCACACCCGGAGTCGGGAACTTCTCCGGCACCGACCCCGTCGATGCCGCCGGCAGGGCCAACAGCGGCCCCCGGCTCGTCGCCTTCTCGATGTTCGCCGCGTACCCGCTGGTCTCGCAGTAAACGACGTCGTTCTCGCCCGTCTCGGCCGGAACCATGAACTCGTGCGAATAGTTGCCGCCAATGACGCCCGTATCCGCCTCGACCGGGAACGCCTTCAGACCGCACCGGGCGAAGATCCGCGTGTACGCATCGTACATCCGCCGGTAACTCGCCATCGCCCCCTCGTCCGTCGCGTCGAACGAGTAGGCATCCTTCATGATGAACTCCTTCGCGCGCATCAACCCGAACCGCGGCCGGATCTCGTCCCGGAACTTGGTCTGGATCTGGTAGAAATTCTTCGGCATCTGCCGGTACGAATTGATCTCCGCAGCGGCGAGGTGGGTGATGACCTCCTCGTGTGTCGGCCCCAGCACCCACTCGCGCTGCGCGCTGTCCTTGACCTTGAACAGCACGTCCCGGGCGGTCTCGTAGCGACCCGACTGCTGCCAGATCTCCGGCGGCTGGAGCGCCGGCATCAGTACTTCAATGCCACCCGCACGGTTCAGTTCCTCGCGGATGATCTGCTCGATCTTCCGGAGCACCCGCAGCCCCATCGGCAGGAATGTGTACAGGCCACCCGTCAGCTTTCGGACCAAACCCGCCCGAAGCAGCAACTTGTGCGAGATGATCTCGGCGTCAGACGGAGACTCCTTGAGGGTGGGAATGAATGTTTGTGACCAGCGCATGGGATTTAAGAAAATGTGCGGGGCCCCGGACGTACCAGGGACTCCCTTTTGAATCCGACCAAGCCCTTCCGGTTCGGCAGGGCTGTCCCGTGGGAACCGCACCCGCTTCAACCAGGCAACCGGTCGGAAAGACTCACTTCACCGTGTTGACCAGCGGAGCCATCCCCTGGATGCGGACCTCCAGACGATCTCCGGACTCGATCGGGCCCACCCCGGCCGGCGTCCCCGTGAGGATCACGTCGCCGGGCAACAGGGTCATGTTCGTCGAGATGAAGCTGACGATATTGAAGCAGTTGAAGATCAACTGGCTCGTATTGCCGTTCTGCCGGAGTTGCCCGTTCTGGAACAACTGGATGCTCAGGTCATGCGGATCGATCTTCGTCTCCACATAGGGCCCGAGCGGCGTGAATGTGTCGAACGACTTGGAACGGGCAAACTGACTCTCCGAACCTTGAATCGTCCGGTCCGTCACATCCTGCGACGCCGTATACCCGAAGATGTACCGCGCCGCCGCCGCGGGCGTCACGTTCCGCACCCGCCGCCCGATGACAATGGCCAATTCGGCCTCAAAGTCATTCCGGTGCGTCGGAAAGGGGATCTCGATCTTGGCCCCGTCCGGGATCAACGAAGTCGGGGCCTTCAACCAGAATAAAGGCTCCTTCGGCAGGGGCTTGCCAGACTCACGCGCGTGGTCCGCGTAGTTCAACCCCACCGCAATGATCTTGGAAGGTGCCACCGGCACCAGTGTCTTGACGCCCTTGAGCGGCGTCGGCTTCTTATCGAAGGATGGAGAGCCGAACACATCGCCGTTGAGACGGAAGATCTCTCCGTCCACAACTTTGGCGTAAAAAATGTCGTCCCCTTTTTGAAAGCGCCCGATCGCCGCCATAGGTGGGAGAGCGTATCAGTTCCCCTCCGTTTGTCGCAAGGTGGAATCCCGGAAACCCAACGCACCAGGCTTTTCCAGTACTCCCAACCGCTCCGCTTCAAGACCCAATTCGATCAACCGGGCAACTCGGTCGGCATCGTACACGCACCCCCCCCACGTCCCGCCGCCGACGCGCTGGAGCACCGCCCAAAGGCGCGTGTCCGCCGGCAACTTCTCGTGCGGACGCAACTCAGGATGGGGCTCCCGCGCCGCCAGCATGGCCGTCGCTTCTTCGATCGTCTTCACCCCCTGCCGGTCCCCGATGCAATCCACGCTCCCGATCAGGCGGTTCCGATCAATCTCAATCCGGATCACGTCTCCATCCCGGAGCCGCCCCAGCGGTCCACCTGCCAGTGCTTCGGGCCCGACGTGGCCGATGCACGCCCCCGTGGAGACCCCGGAGAAACGGGCATCCGTCACCAACGCCACGTGACGACCGAAGGGAAGGTGCTTGAGGGCCGACGTCAGCTGATAGGTCTCCTCCATCCCTGTCCCCATCGGGCCCGCCCCGATCAACGCGATGACATCGCCCGCACGGATCCGCCCCTCCTTGATGGCGGCCATGGCGTCGCGTTCGCGGGTGAAGACCTGGACCGGCCCCTGATGCCGGTACACGCCGTCGGCGTCGACCACCGTCGGGTCGATGGACGTGCTCTTGATGACCGCACCTTCGGGGGCAAGGTTGCCCCTCGGGAATGTGACCGTGCTGGTCAACCCGCGCTCGCGGGCCCGCTCAGGTGACAGGATCACCTCGTCCGGGTCGACGCCGTCCAGTTCCTCCAGCCGCGCGCGGAACCGTCTCCGCCGATCGGACACCGCCCACGCGTCGAGGACTTCGTCGAGGGTCGCTCCCGAGACGGTCCGGACCGTCCCGTCGAGCAGTCCCAATCCCCGGAGATGCCACATGACCTCCGGGACACCACCCGCCAGAAAAACCCGGACGGTTGGATGATGCACCGGCCCGTTCGGCAGCACGGAGACCAACCGTGGCGTCCGCCGGTTCACCTCGATCCAGTCCTCTACCACCGGACGTTGCAACCCGGCCGCATGCGCGATCGCCGGAATGTGGAGAAGCAGGTTGGTCGACCCGCCAAAAGCAGCGTGCACTGTCATCGCATTCCGGATGGCAGCATCGGTGAGGATGTCAGCACCGCGCCAGCCGCGCCGATCCATCTCCAGGAGTGCCGCGGCCGAATCGATGGCAATCTGGTTCCAGACGGCGGAACCACTGGGAGCCAGCGCGGAATGCGGCAGGGCCATGCCGAGCGCTTCGGCGACGACCTGCGCCGTGGCAGCGGTTCCGAGGAACTGACATCCACCCCCGGGGGTCGCGCACGCCCGGCAACCCAGGTCCGCCGCTTCTTCAACCGACAATCGACCATGGGCAAAGCGCGCACCGATCGTCTGGATCGCACCCGCATCCTCGCCCTTTTCCGGCGGAAGCGTCACCCCGCCGGGAACCAGAACCACCGGAAGGTCCCCCTGCCCGGCCAGCGCCATCAGCATCGCCGGAAGGCCCTTGTCGCACGTGGCCACACCGAGGATGCCGCGCCGCTGCGGCAAGGACCGGGCCAACCGCCGCAGGACGATCGCCGCATCGTTCCGATAAGGCAGGCTGTCGAACATGCCGACCGTTCCCTGGGTCCGTCCGTCGCACGGATCCGAAACATGGGCCGCAAACGGCAACCCGCCGCCGGCGCGCAGCGCCTCAGCCGCAGCCTTCACCTGCAACCCGAGCTCCCAGTGGCCCGTATGGAACCCCAGCGCGATCGGCGAACCGTCCTGCGCGCGCAACCCGCCCAGCGTGCTCAGCACCAAGTACTGCCGCCGGCCGAGCTCGGAGGGTTCCCATCCCATTCCGGCATTCTGGGTCAACCCGAACAGGTCGCCGCTGGCCCATTCCCGGAGCATGGACTCCGTGAGCGGCAGCTTTCCGGCCGGCCCCTCGGCACGGCTTTGGATCTCGTAGACGCCTTCCGGCGATTGCAGGCAGGGAATCGTTGGCATGGTGCGCGGCCGCAACAAACCACGCCCTCATCCGGATTCCAAGCCGTCCTGCCTGCGCCTCCGCGCCCCTGCGGGAAACCACCCTTCCCCTCCGCGTGCTCCTCCCCGGCCTGCATCGCACGCAATTTACTCGTTTCCCTTCGCCCCCATCCGCCCCGCATGCTGGACCAGACATGGAAGCTGCCGACAAAGCCGAGCTCACCTTTCGCCGCGAAAGGTGGCGCTCGTTTTGCTCCGGCATCATCGAGACGGCTGGCAACACCTTCCTCCTCCTGATTGCCACCCGTCATTTTGATGCCGGTCCCATTGCGAAGGCGATGGTCGCCGCCGGCGGCAGTGTCGGACTCCTGCTCACGCCGCTGACCGTCGACCGCGTGCAGAAGCGTGGCGCCTGTCCCAGCCAGGCGGCCGCGCGGATCCTGACCGTCGGGGCCATCGCCATGCTGGTGGCCTCTGTCGTTCCAGCGGCCTGGGGCGCCCTGTTCGCCCTCGTCTGCGTCGTCGGACTGGCCACGCCCCATTCGCTGGTTCCCCTCCTGACGCAGATCTATCAGGACAACTATCCGGCCGAACGTCGCGGCCGGCTCTATTCCCGGTCCGTCATGATCCGGATCGGTGCCGCCATGAGCTTCGCCGCCGTGGCTGGACTGTGGCTCGACCCGCGACCGATCAGCGGATTCCCGGAATGGTTCAACGAACGGATGGAACCGATCGCTGCGATTGCCGGACGCGAGCGCATGCTCATCCTCGTCTTCGCCGCCGCGTTTGCCGCCGCCGCCTGGAGCATCGCGCCCATCCCTTCGGACCCGCTGCCCTCCTCGGCTGGCAGCCATCCGCTGCATGCCTGGCGGTTCGTGCGGTCCGACCGCGTCTTCCGGCAGGCGCTCATCGCCTGGATGCTGATGGGCTTTGCGAACCTCGCCATGTTGCCCATCCGCATCGAGTACCTCGGCAACCCGCGCTACGGGATGTCGAAGCCCGCCGGCGAGATCGCGCTCCTGACGCTCGTCATCCCCAACCTCGCCCGCCTCGTCATCAGCCCGGTATGGGGATGGTTGTTCGACCGGATGAACTTCTTCGCCCTGCGCTGCACCCTCAACCTCGGTTTCGCCATCGGCATTGCGGCGTTCTTCACATCGGATACGACGCCCGGCCTCGTGGTGGGCGCCTTGGTCTACGGAGTCTCCACGGCGGGCGGCGACGTCGCGTGGGCGCTCTGGGTGACCAAGTTCGCTCCGCCCGGACGGGTTGCGGACTACATGTCCGTGCACACGTTCCTGACCGGGATCCGCGGTGTCCTCGCCCCGTTCATCGCCTTCCAGGTCGTCCAGCACTTCGCTCCGACGACCATGGGCTGGGTCGCTGGTGCCATGATCGTGGTCGCCACGCTCATCCTGCTTCCCGAGATCTGGACCCCGGGAAGCAATCCGAAGAACAGGAACTGAATAGGCTCCGGGCCAACTCCGTTTTTGACATGGGTCCACAAGCCGGAACAGTGGTCCCGAACATTCCCGATGGACTCCGCCCCTTCAGTTTTCCGCCCAGTCACCGCGTTCCTCGCGGCGTGCCTCCTGTCCGCGACGCCACTCGCAGGTGCCACGCCGGGGGACCCGGCGCAGGTCGAGTACTTCGAGAAATCGATCCGCCCGATCCTCATCGACCACTGCTATCCCTGCCACAGTGCCCCATCCGGAAAGACCAAGGGTGGCCTGCGCCTGGATATCCGCTCCGGATGGGAGAAGGGCGGAGCCAACGGCCCGGCGATCGTTCCGGGAAAGCCCGCCGAAAGCCTATTGATCTCCGCAGTCCGTGGCACCGCCAAGGACCTCGAACAGATGCCCCCGAAGGGCGATGGCCGATCATTCCTGACCCCGGCCCAGATCGGTGCCCTCGAAGAATGGATCCAACTGGGAGCCCCGGACCCGCGCGTCGACGCAGCGGCCACCGCCCTTCCGGATCCTGCCCGTCACTGGGCATTCCAGCGACCGGTCGATCCCCCGCGCCCCAAGGTTCAGGCCGGAAATTGGCCGCGGCAGGACCTGGACTTCCACGTCCTCGCCCAACTCGAAGCCCACCAACTCACGCCCGCCCCGGAAGCCAGTCCCCGGACCCTCCTGCGTCGCATCACGCATGATCTCACCGGGCTTCCTCCCACCGCGGCGGAGATGGCCGAATTCCTCTCGGACGCCCGGCCCGACGCCTACGATCGCGCCGTCGACCGCCTGCTCGCTTCGCCGCGCTACGGCGAACGCTGGGGCCGCTGGTGGCTCGACGTGGCCCGCTATGCCGACAGCAAGGGCTACGTCTTCGAGGAGGAACGCCGTTACGCCTACGCCTACACCTACCGGGACTGGGTCGTGCGCGCCTTCAATCGCGACCTCCCCTACGACCGCTTCCTCCAGGAACAGATCGCCGGCGACAAACTCGCCACCCCGGAAGACCCCTGGCCCATGGCTGCCATGGGATTCCTCACCCTCGGCCGACGCTTCCTCAACAACGAGGCGGACATCATCGACGACCGCATCGACGTCGTGTTCCGCGGCACCCAGGGCCTGACCGTCGGATGCGCCCGTTGCCACGACCACAAGTCCGATCCGATCCCGACGGCCGACTACTATTCCCTGTACGGCGTTTTCGCCAGCAGCCACGAGCCCGGTGAAAAGCCGTTCCTGAGCGCCAATCCCAATCCCCATGCCGCAGCCGCCTACGAGGTCGAACGGGCCAATCGCGAGAAGGAACTCGCCGATTACCGCGCCGAGAAGACCGAGGAGGTCCTGAAGCGCCTTCGCGACAAGGCCGGCGACTACCTCCTGTGCGCTCAGGAAACGCTGACAGCCGATGGATCCAAGACCGAGGGAGTCGCCCGCGAACGCAAACTCGACCCGGGTATGGTTGCGGCCTGGAAGCGCCGTCTCGAGAACGCCCGCAAGGAACCCCATCCCGTCCTCAGCCTCTGGAACCGCGTTGCTTCCATCGGCACGAACGACTTCCCCGCCGGCATCCAGACGCTGCTCGGCGAACCCACTCCCAAGCCCGAGGCCGCAAATCCCGCCCTCCTCACCGCGTTGAAGTCCGAACCACCGACCTCCCTCGCCGAGGCCGCCCAACGCTTCAGCAAGGCCCTGAACATCGCCGACAAGGCCTGGCAGGATGCCCGGGAGGAAGCACGCAAGGCCGGGAAGCCCGAGCCCCAGACCCTCGCCGACGCTGCCCAGGAACCGCTCCGTGCCTTCCTCCACGGGCCCGATTCCCCCATCCGCGAAGCCCTCGGTGATATCAATCGCTTCTTCGACACCCCTGTCGCCCAGAAGACCCGCGCCCTTCGCCGCAAGGCCGACGAACTCGATGCCACCCATCCGGGCGCCCCACTCCGCGCCATGGCTCTCCTCGACAAGGGTCAACCCGTCGATCCCGTCATCTTCAAGCGTGGCAATCCCGGGAACCGCGGGCCCGCCGTGCCTCGGCAGTTCCTGGGCATCCTCGAAGGCTCCGGCCGCCAACCCTTCAAGGACGGCAGCGGTCGGCTCGAACTCGCCCGTGCCCTCACCCGACCCGAAAACCCCCTGACCGCGCGCGTGCTGGTCAATCGCGTCTGGGGTCGTCATTTCGGCACCCCGCTGGTCAAGACGCCCGCGGACTTCGGCATCCGCACGGAACCCGCGGCGAACCCGGCCCTGCTCGATCACCTCGCGGTCCGGTTCATGGAGTCCAACTGGTCCTTCAAGCAACTCCACCGCGAGATCCTGCTGTCCGCCACCTATCGTCAGGCCAGTGATCCCGGCGACTCGAAATCCATGCATGCGACCTTCGCCAGGAACCAGTCCATCGATCCCGGCAACCAGTGGAACTGGCGGATGAACCGGAAACGCTTCGACTTCGAAGCCCTGCGCGACTCGCTCCTCCTCGTCACCGAAGGGCTCGATGGCACCATCGGCGGCCAACCCGTCGCGATGTTCGAGGACAAGTCGACCCCGCGCCGCACGCTCTACGGCTATATCGATCGTCAGAACCTCCCCGGGATCCTGCGTTCCTTTGACTTCGCGAGTCCGGATACGACGTCCGCCATGCGCTTCCAGACCACCGTGCCCCAGCAGGCCCTGTTCATGATGAACAACGAGTTCCTCCTCGAACTTGCCCGCACCGCCACCACCCGCGCTGGCTTCACCGCCGCCACCACCGACGAGGCACGCGCCCGCTGGCTCCACCGACAATTCTTCCAACGCGACCCCGATCGCGACGAGACCCGCCTCGCCCTCGCTTTTGTGAAGTCCCAGAAGGACGTCCAACCCACCCCCCGCCCGGCCGCCTCCTGGACTTACGGCACCGCACGCTTCGATGCCGCCACGGCCCGCGTCACCGACTTCAAACCTTTCCCGAAGTTCAAGGACAACCGCTGGCAGATTACCGGCAAGTACCCCGCCGAGGGCGAAGCCGGCCATGCCGCCCTCACCCCCAAAGGCGGACATCCGGGCGGCTCCCAGAATTTCTCGGTCACCCGCCGGTGGACCGCCCCCGCCGACCTGACGATTGCCGTCTCCGGAGAGTTGAACCACCCAGGCAAGGCCGGTGATGGCGTCCGCGCCCGGATTGCCTCCAGCCGACAGGGCGTGATCGCCGAATGGAAGGCCCTCTCCACGACGATTCCCACCGGCGTCGACCGCATCGCCGTCAGCGCCGGTGAGGTCCTCGACTTCATCGTCGACATCGTCGAATCGGACAACACCGACTCCTTCGAATGGGCGCCCGTCCTCGTCGCGCAAGCCACGGACAGGAACGCCAACGGAATGCCGCCGCGGTCCTGGGATTGCGCGCGCGATTTCCGTGGCCCCACCCGCGACCCGGACCCGCTCGGGCCGTGGGGCAAGTACGCGCAGGTGCTGCTTTCCTCGAATGAGTTCGTCTTCGTCGACTGACCGCCACCCACATCCCGCCGTGAACGCCATCCCGACCCAACCGCCGGGCAAATCGGCGGGTTCCCTGTCCCGGCGGAACTTCCTCACCGGCATCGCCGCCGCCGGGCTGGCCGCAGGATGCGCCCACTCGCCGGACACGGACACGCAACCGATCCTCGACACCCACACCCACTTCTACGACCCCACCCGGCCCGGCGGAGTTCCCTGGCCACCCGCGGGCGATTCCCTGCTCCACCGCCCCGTCCTGCCCGCCGAGTTCGAGTCGCTCGCCCGTCCCCTGGGCATCTCCGGAACCGTCATCGTCGAGGCCAGCCCGCTCGAATCCGACAACGACTGGGTCCTCGATCTCCTGCCACGCCACCGGTTCCTTCGCGGGATGATCGGCCACCTGAAGCCAGGCCAACCGGGTTTCGCCGACCACCTGCAACGCCTCCGCCGCAATCCGGCGTTCCGCGGAATCCGCACCGGCGGATGGGATGGCCCGCTCGACGCCGCCCGGCCTGGATTCCTCGACGATTGCGGGCGACTCGCCGACGCCGGCCTGGTGCTCGAGGTGCTCATCGGTACCGACCAACTCGCCCAGGTAAACACCATCGCCGCCCGGTTCCCGAAGCTGCGCATCGTCATCGACCACTGCGCCAACCTCCGGATTGACGGCAAGGCTCCGCCTGCTGCGTGGCTCGCCGGAATGGAGGCCTGTGCCAACCACCCCAACGTCCACTGCAAGTTCTCCGGTCTCGTCGAAGGCTCCGGACGGTCGGACGGTTCGGCGCCCTCGGACCCTGCCTTCTACGCGCCCGTCCTCGACGCCCTCTGGCTGCGCTACGGCCCACGGCGCCTGATCTTCGGTTCCAACTGGCCGGTCTCCGCACGGTTCGCCCCGCTCGATCGCATCGTCGGCATTGCCCGGAGTTACTTTGCGGTGCGCGGCCCGGCCGCCGCCCGGCAATGTCTCCGAACCAACGCAGAGCGCGTCTACCACGTATCGTCCCCCACATGATCCCGCTCCTCTGGAAATGGGCGCGCCGCATCGCGCAATCCACGCTCACCCTTCTCCTGCCCGCCACCGCGGCATTCGCCGCCGAGCGCATCCCTTGGACGACTTCGCGAGTGGTGGGCTCACCCGAACCACCGTCCCTCGCCCGCGTCGAACGGGTCTTTCCCGGGCTGACCTTCCGCCAACCCCTCGACCTCCAGCACGAACCCCGCGGCAAGCGCTGGTGGGTCGCCCAGGAGACCGGCCAATTGCTCTCGTTCCCGGACCAAGGCGATCCCAAGGCCGCCGATCCCGTCCTCGACCTGCGCGAATTCTCGAAGCCCTTCAACCAACTCCTCGGCTTCACCTTCGACCCAGACTTCGCCCGCAACGGATTCGTCTACCTCGCCTACGTCCGCGAGAACGCCAGGCCCGACGGCTCTCGCATCAGCCGCTTCACGCTGAAGTCAGGCCCCACACCGACCCTCGATCCCGCCAGCGAACTCGTGATCCTCTCCTGGCTCGGAGGCGGCCACAACGGATGCTGCCTCCGGTTCGGTCGCGACCGGATGCTCTACCTCTCGACCGGCGACGGCTCGTCCCCGGAACCCGCCGATGCCCTCAACACGGGACAGTCGCTCGACGACCTGCTCTCGGCGATCCTCCGCATCGACGTCCGCAACGCGTCGACAGCCGAACCCTACCGGGTGCCGAAGGACAATCCCTTCGTCCAACGCGCCGGCGCCCGGCCGGAGATCTGGGCCTACGGCTTCCGCAATCCGTGGCGCATGAACTTCGCCCGGGACGGCTCACTCTGGGTCGGCGATGTTGGATGGGAACTCTGGGAAACGGTCCACCGCGTCACCCCGGGTTACAACGGCGGCTGGAGCCGCACCGAGGGTCCGCATCTCATGCGACCGGACACGCTCGCCCCAACGCCTGTCGCCAGACCCGCCGCCGCCCATGGGCATCATGAGGCCGCCAGCATCACCGGCGGGGATTTCTATTCGGGATCCCGCCTGCGAACTTTGCGCGGCCACTTTCTTTACGGCGACTGGGAGACCGGAAAGATCTGGTCGCTCAATCCGAAGCCTGGCTCCACGCCGCTCGAAATCGCCGATACCACCCTCCGCGTCGTCTCCTTCGCTCCCGGTCCGGATCACGAGATGTACGTCCTCGACTACCAGGGCGGACTCCACCTTCTCGCTCCCAACCCTCCCGCTTCCACGGCCGCGTTTCCCACGCGCCTGAGCCAGACGGGCCTCTTCGCCGACACCGCCCGGCAGATCCCCAACCCAGGCGTGGTTCCCTACACGGTCGCCGCAGGCCGATGGCACGACGGAGCCACCGCCTCCCGATGGATCGCCATTCCCGGTCGGGAAGTTGCCGAACCTGGCCCCAATTACCGATTCCCAGCCGGCACCGTCTTCGCCAAGACGCTCTCGACAACCCTCACCCCGCAGGCTGCCGGCACCTCAGCCCCGCTCGAGACCCAACTGCTCCACCTCGGCACCGACGGATGGCGGGCCTACACCTACCACTGGAATCCCGAGGGAACGGACGCCGTTCTCGTCGGTGCCGCCGGCGACTCGGCCCCATCGAACCGCGGTTCCTGGAAGTACGGCGCCCGCGCTGACTGCCTGCGCTGTCACAACTCCTGGTCCGGCTTCGTCCTCGGCTTCAATTCCCCCCAACTCGCCGCGGCCAACTCCCTCCCGTCGCTCGTGTCCAACGGGATCGTGAAGCCCAACGACGCCCTCAAACCCGCCTTCCAACTCGCAGCCACGGACGATCCCTCCGCATCGCTGGAACTCCGCGCGCGAACCTGGCTCCACGTCCAGTGCGCCGCCTGCCACCGCTTCGGTGCCGGCGGCGCCGTCGCCGCCCGCTTCGCCGCCGACGAGGCCCGGACCAACCTCAACGTCGTCGACATCAAGCCCACCCGCGGCGACTTCAACCTGCCTTCCGCCCGCATCATCGCCCCCGGCCATCCCGAACGTTCCGCCGCCTGGTACCGCATCAATACCTCCGGCGCCGGTCATATGCCGCCCGTCGGATCCCATCTTCCCGATCCGTCCGGATCCCGCCTCGTCGCCGATTGGATCCGCAGCCTCGCCTCCGACTCAACACGCGCCACCCAACCCGCCAACGCACCCACCAACGCCCTCTCCGCCCTCCAGTGGCTCGACACCACGCTGCCCACCCCGCCACCCGAATCCATCGTCCGGCAGGCCCTTTCCGGAACCGACCTGGCGGCCCGCGACCTCCTCGCCGCGTACGCACCCGCCGAACTCCGCCGCAGCACGCTCGGCGACCGGATCGATACCGAAAGCCTGCTCCGACTCCGCGGAAATGCCGGCCGCGGAAAGGACCTCTTCCTCTCCGCCAGCGGCCCCGGATGCGCCCGCTGCCACAGCATCGAAACCGGCGTCCTCCTTTCCGGGCCTTCCCTGGCCGGAATCGGCCGTACCCGAAAGCCAAGGGAGATCCTGACCAGCATCGTCTCTCCCTCTGCGAGCATCGCCCCGGGATTCCAGTGGCATGAAGGCGAACTCAACGACGGCACGGACATCGCCGGGTTCCTCGTCCGACGTTCCAGCAAGACCCTTCAACTCCGACTCACGGACGGTAAAGTCATCGACTACGACGCCAGCCAACTGAAGCGACTCAACCCGCTCGCTTCTTCGGTCATGCCCGAGGGACTCCTGGCCGGGTTGACGGCACAGGAAGCCGCCGACCTCCTCGCGTTCCTGGAGCAACTCCGCTGACGCCGCCGCTCGGCTTCACCGCCAGGGCGGCGCATTCCCACGTCCTATCGCACCTCCGCCTTGCGGAAACCAGCCACCGCATCCAGACGCCGCACCAACCATTTACCCTCGATCCTGACCATCTTCAGGTCGAACTCCTGGGCGGTGAAATCCCCGCGCTTCCCACCGGTCTTGGCACTGGCGGTCATCGATACGCGGGCCTCGCCCTCTCCACCCAGCGTCACCTGCACGTCATGCACCTGCACGTCCACCGCCCCCAGATGCGGCGCCGCCGCCATCATCAGACCCTTGATCGCGTCACGCCCACTCAGGGCAGACTCCACCGGCAGCACCTGGTCCACGTGCAACTCGGCATCCACCGCAAACCGCGAACTCAGCGACTCGACCTTCGCCAACCGCGACAGGCTCCCTTCCCCACCGGTGAACGTCGCGTCCCGCGCCATCCCCTCGATCGTCTTGCGGATCCGCTTCTCTTCGGTCGGCAGGTTGTACCAGATCCCGAACCCAGCCCCCGCCACAACCACCAGCATCACCAACCATCGGATGGATCGATTCATAGAAGTACCTTTCCCACGATCTTGGACCGACGCACCGCCCCATGATCATGGTCCCTCGCTGCCATTCCACGATTGTCGCCCACCAGAAAGTACTCGTCCGGTCCCAACTCCATCTCCGGATCATTCCACGGCGCCCGGTTCTTCACGTAGGGTTCCGGCAATTCCTCACCATTGATGAAGACTTGCCCTCGATGGAACACGACCCTCTCGCCAGGCAACCCAATGATCCGCTTGAGGTACAGCACGCTCTCGCCTGCCATCCGCACCGCCACGACGTCCCCTCGCTGGGGTTCGCTCGACCGGTAGGACCACCGGTTGATGAAGTTCACCTGATTCAACTTGTAGGTGGGCTCCATGCTGATGCCTGCCACGCGCATCGGCCGCAGGACATATCCAAACACGCCCCACGCCAGCACCACGTAGCAAAGGATCCGGATGACCGTGAACCGGGGACTGCGTCCAATCACTCCAATCAGGACGATGCGCCACCAGGACCGGGAGGGTTCGATGTCGGAAGCCGCGTTGTTCTCACTCATGCACTCAGGGGGACGAACGCGTTCAAACCTAGGCCGACCGCGGTGAACGGCAACGCGCAATTCAAACGCGAGGGAGTTCGTGAGGGGTTCCAGGTTTCAAGCACGAGGTTCCCAGTGCCCGGTTTCCAGAATGCCTGCGCCGGCTCGACGGAGTCTCGCCCCACCCCCACCTCAATCCTCCCGTCCTCCCACCATCCCACCATCCCGTCATCCTGTCATCCTGTCCTCCGACCCATCCTGTCCCCTGCCCCGGAATTCACACGCTTGCACCATCCAACTCCTTGGGTGATCGTGCCCACACTGTTTCCTGCATCTTGAATTGAACAGCGCCATGAACATCCTGCTCTCGCGTCGTCAGGCCCTCCGCACCGGCCTCATCGCCACCGCGGCCATCGCCAGCGGCACCGCCTTCGCCCAAGCCGCTCCGACCGGCCCCCAC
>CAIMMI010000281.1 GCA_903842505.1 uncultured Verrucomicrobiota bacterium
CCCACACCGCCGTCCTCCCAGTCCGACGCTCTCCAGAAGGTCAGCACGCTGACCAACCTCTCCGTCCTGATCGCGGAAGATCACCCGGTCAACCTCCGCTTCGCCACCATCGTCGTCGAGAGCCTTGGCATCCACCCCCTCACCTGCACCGATGGAAACGAGGTCCTCTCCATCCTCAGTGAACGTCACGTCGACGTGATCCTCATGGACTGCCAGATGCCCAACCTCGACGGACTCGAGGCAACACAGGCCATCCGCAGCAACCCGGCGCGCTTCGGCAATCCCTACATCATCGCCTTCACCGCCCACGCCATGGAGAAGAACTCCAGCAACTGCCGCGAATCCGGAATGGACGACTTCCTCGCCAAACCCGTCGCCATCCCCGAACTCCAACTGGCTCTCGCCCGCGCGGCAACCGCCCTCGCCTCGAAACAGGACCACGGTTCGAGACAGTTCTGGCGACAAAACCACGCGGGCTGAGGCCCAGCGCCCGGTCAGGCGTTGTAGGTGCTCGAACTCACCCGACCACCCGTACCCGTCCAGTTCGTGTGGAAGAACTTTCCACGCGGCTGATCCACACGCTCATACGTGTGCGCCCCGAAGTAGTCCCGTTGCGCCTGCAGCAGATTCGCCGGCAAACGCGCCGCCCGGTAGCTGTCATAGAACGCCAGCGCCGTGCTGAACGCAGGAACGGGCACCCCGTTCATCGCGGCTGCCGCCACCACCCGACGCCACCCCGCCTGGCACTTCGCCAACTCATCCCCGAAATACCCATCCAGCATCAGGTTCACCAGACCCGGATCCTTGTCGAAGGCCTCCTTGATCTTGCCCAGGAACCGACTCCGGATGATGCAACCTCCCCGCCACATCAGGGCGATCCCACCGTAGTTGAGATCCCAGCCATACTCCTTCGCCGCCGCACGCATCAGCATGTAGCCCTGCGCGTAGCTCACGATCTTCGAAGCATACAGCGCCTTCCGGATGTCTTCCACGAACGCAGCCCTCTCCACGTCCAGCTTCGGCGACGGCCCCTGCAGCAGCGCCGACGCCGCCACACGCTCGTCCTTCATCGCGCTCACACACCGCGAGAACACCGCCTCCGCGATCAAGGTCACCGGCTGCGCCAGGTTCGCCGAATCAATCACCGTCCACTTCCCCGTCCCCTTCTGGCCCGCCGTATCCAGGATCTTGTCCACCAGCGGCCCACCATCCTCATCCTTCTTCGCCAGGATGTTCGCCGTGATCTCGATCAGGAAGCTATCCAGGTCACCAGCATTCCATTCGCCAAAGACCTTCGCCATCTCGTCCGCCGTCAATCCCAACCCCTCCCGCATCAACTGGTACGCTTCACAGATCAACTGCATGTCGCCGTACTCGATGCCATTGTGAACCATCTTCACATAGTGGCCGGAACCGCCACCGCCCACCCAGTCGCAGCATGCCGCGCCACCGTCCACCTTCGCGGAAATACCCTGGAAGATCCCTTTCACGTGCGGCCACGCCGCCGCCGATCCGCCCGGCATGATGCTCGGACCAAACCGCGCCCCTTCCTCGCCACCCGACACACCCGTGCCCACGTACAACAGGCCGCGCGCCTCCAATTCCTTCACACGCCGATCCGTGTCGTTGTACAGCGAGTTGCCACCGTCGATCACGATGTCACCCGCCTCCAGATGCGGCAGCAACTGCGCGATGAACTCGTCCACCGCCGCACCCGCCTTCACCATCAGCATCACCCGCCGGGGCCGCTTCAGCTTCGAAACCATTTCCGCCACCGAATGCGCGCCCAGGATCTTCGTCCCACGGGCTTCATTCGCCAGGAAGTCGTCCACCTTGGACGTCGTCCGGTTGTACGCCACGACCGTAAAGCCGTGATCGTTCATGTTCAGGACCAGGTTCTGCCCCATCACCGCCAGGCCAATCAGGGCAATATCTCCAGTGGGAGTGCTCATCGTGGTTTGTTTCAATACCGACGCCCCAAACCTACCCACGGCACCCCCCAAGACCAGCGGGAATTCTGGCCGACCACGCCACCGCGTGGAACCAGCCTCCATCGAACCGCCTCCTCCCCCAGGTGGGGCGAGACTCCGTCGAGCCGCTGCCCACCTCACGCAAAGTCGTGCTCCTCGTCCCGCACCACCAGCACCGGACACGGCGCATGCCGCACGATCTTCTCCGTCACGCTGCCCAGCAGCACGTGCTTGAACCCCGTGTAACCATGGGTCGACACGATGATCAGGTCGGTCTCCGACTCCTTCGCGTAATCCACCACTCCCTGCCAGGGCCGGCCTGAGATCACCAGCGCTTCGGTCTGCACGCGTCCTCCCACGCTCCGGGCGAGGTCCTCCAGATGCGTGGTCAACTCGCGAAGCCGCAACCCCTCGGCATCCGGTGGCAACAGGGGCACCACTGCAAAGTCCGGCGGATAGCTCAAGGGCTCGACCACATGCAACAAGGTGAGCTTGGCCCCGAATTGCTCGGCAAAAACCTGCGCATAGCGGATCGCCTTCCGCGATGGCTCCGAGAAGTCGACCGGCACCAGCACCTTCCTCAACTGGAAACGCAGGGGTGCCAGCAGTGTCGCTGGAACCGTCGCGTGCCCGTGCCCACCCCGTCCCTCAACCACCACCTTCACGCCGGTATCACCGGCACCCGGATTCCTGCCTGTATTCGCATTCATGGTGTCTAATTCCTTCCTCCAAGCCGTTCAGCCTTTTTCCCCACCTCGCCTGCCACCCGCTACGAAACCCGACGGACACAGTTCACTCCTCCGTGCGGATTCGGAACCGTCACCGGGCACTCCGGATCCGGGATCCATCGCCCGTCGGCTACGAACAGGTATTCATAGACCCCCGGGGGAACCAGGATCTCCTTCTCCCAACGACCCAACCCCATGTCGACCATCGGCAGCGTCGTCGGATGCCAGTCATTGAATGTCCCAGCGAGATACACCTCGCGGGCCCCACCCAGGTGAACGTCAAACAACACCCGGCGCGTCACACCTGCTGCCTCCGGAACCGCAGAAACGGGCTCCGTTGCAACAGCCTTCTGCCTCACACTCGTCTTCGGCCTCATAGCGGATGTTCCTTTCTCCTGCTTCCTTTTTTGACAACCCGAACACCATCGCTCCTCCTCGAAAACTTCTCTCCCCCGCCCTTGCCTGAGATCCACCTTCGGTTGCCCCGCACCGAGCAATCCACACCTGACCTCGCTCGCAATGACCTCCACCGGCGGGGCGAGTGCCCCCACCAGCCGGTCAGGAGTCCCAAGTTTCAAGATCCAAGATTCAAGCCCGACTCCCCCTTCAAACTTGAAACTTCAAACTCTCGAGCGGCTCAACGGAGTCTCGCCCCACCGGATTCAGGCCAGCGCGGGAACACTTGAATCTTGAATCCTGAAACTTGAGCCTCCACCCCACCACGTGAACGTCGAACTCTCCTCCGTCTCCAAGACCTACGGACGCACCAGCGCCCTCGACCGCGTCTCCATCACGTTCACCCCAGGCCAGATCGTCGCCATCCTCGGTTCCAACGGCGCCGGCAAGACCACCCTCCTCCGCTGCCTCGCTGGCCTCATCCGCCCGGACCACGGGGAACTCACCTTCGATGGCCAACCCTTCTCCGCCGAGAACCTCGAACTCCGTCGGCGCATCGTTTTCCTTCCTGACTTCCCGCCCCACTTCAGCACCGAAACCCTCATCCGCAGCCTCGGACTCGTCCTCCGGATCTATGGCGCCGACGGACCCGACGCCCCCGAACGCGGGATCCACTGGCTCCGCGCCTTTGACCTCCTGAACCACGCCGAAGCCCCCGTCGAATCCCTCTCCCGCGGCCAAGCCTACAAGGTCGCGCTCATCGCCCTCCTCCTCATCGACCCCGAGCTCTGGCTCCTCGACGAACCCCTCGCCTCCGGCATGGATCCCCAAGGAATCTCCCTCTTCCGCGCCGAAGCCCGCAACGCCGCCGCCCGCGGCCGCACCATCCTCTTCACCACCCAGGTCCTCGAAGCCGCCGAACGCTTCGCCGATCACGTCTGCATCCTCCACCACGGTGAACTCCGCGTCTTCGACACCGTCCGCAACCTCCGAGACCGCGTCACCGACACCGGCGACGGGATCCTCGCGTCCGTCATCGCCAACCTCCATGAAACCCGGTGATCCCATGACCCGACGCTCCTTCGTCATCCTCTGACCCTCCATGTGGGGCATCCAACCATCGCCGGAGTTCCTGACCCGCACGCGCCAACTCCTCGCCGCAACCCGGAATACCCGCGGTGTCGGCCGCAACCTGTACGCCTGGATCGACGTCCTCTTCCGCTGGACCGGTAACCCCTTCGTGCTCGGCATCGCCTTCGTGGCCCCGCCCCTCATCGGCACCCTGGATCCGGCCCCGCGGCACTTCTCCCTGAGCCTCCTGCTCTTCATCGGAATCGCCTACGTCGGGTTCATCATCGATTCCCAGGTACGCAGCCATCCCCACCTCGTCCTCTTCGCCCTCCTGCCTGTCCACCCGATCGACGTCTTCCACCGCCAGGCGGCCCGGGCCGCACGTCACATCGGCTTCATGAGCGCTGCCGCCGGGATCGGCTTCGCCATCCTCGCCTTCAATCTCCACTCCAGCACAGGCCTCGGGATGCCCCTCCTCGCCGGCCTCCTCATCGCGCTGTTCTTCCCGGTGGTTGCCGTCACCTACGCGCTCGCCGCCGCCCGCTCCCGCTGGCTGGCCGTGCCCATGGCCTTGTCCCTTCCGGTCACTGTCCTCCTGCTGCTCGCGATCAAGGGTTCGAAAGGGTTCGAAACCCGCGTCGGACAACTCATGTCCGCCCACGGCGACCTCCTCGCCGCGTTCCTTCCCACTGGCTGGATTGTCCTTCCCTGGTCCGCACTCATCGAGAACGGCCCTTGGCACCTCGCCGTCGCCCTTGTCCCCCTCGTCCCTCTCCTCGCCACCCTGCCCCTCAACCTCCGCTGGACCCGCGACCACTACCGATATCGCGACGCCATCCTCCTCAACCTCTTTCTGGAAGCCCCGGAGGATGCCGACGAGGAACTCACCGAATCCGTCGCCATCGCGCACCAGTCACCTCCGTCCCGCGGCGAAACCGCCATCGTCGACGACATCCTCAACCGCGCCTTCCTCTCCTCCAACCTGAAACATCCCCCGGGCCGCATCGAAGCCCTCGTCTGGCAGTGGTGGACGCCGCGACAACGCCTCGTCGCCGAATACCTCCGGCTCTCGTGGCCGGACTGGTCCGGGCGCTGGGGCACCGGCTCCATCATCCTCGCCTGCACCATCCCGGTCTCCGTCACCCTCGGCCTCTGGGCACCTGATTGGCTGCCGATCTCGTTCATCGGCTACGTCGCCGGAGCGCTCTATCTGTTGCCAATCTCCTCCAGCTTCACGCTCCGCCCCACCGTCCTGGCGGACTCCGGAATCCAGGTCAGCCCGATCCACGTCCTGCCGGTTTCCTTCGCCGAAGTCGCCACAGTCCAGTGGAAGGCCACCGTCATCCGCGCCCTCGCCGCCCTTCCTGTCAGCACCGCCACCGCCGCCATCGCCTCCGGTTTCCTGGGCCACGGCTACGGCGTCGGTGCCCTCATCGGCGCCCAGGTTGCCCTGATCTGGGTCGCCATCCGACCCGCGCTCACCGTCTACCGATTCCAGGCCGTCAACCGCGGCTGGATGAAGGGCCTCATCTCCTACCTCGGCCTCGCCTTCGTCGTCGCCATCCTCCTCCTCGACATCCTCGGCGTCATGCTCTGCGCCATCCCCGGCGCCGGCCTCATCGCCACCGCCGCGCTCCTCCCCGTCAACTACCTCGCCCTGCGCCTCACCACCGGCCTCCTCGCCCGCCGCGGCATCGATTCCATCCACGCCGTGCCGGCGTAGTGACCCCGCTCACGCCACCGTGATCACCGTGTAGTTCCGACGCCCCTTCCGCAGAAGCAGCCACTTCCCGAAGAGCAGGTCTGCACCACCCATCATCCGCCCCACTTCCGTCAAACGGACGTTGTTCAGGTACAGCCCTCCGCCCTCCAGATCCTTTCGTGCCTGCCCTTTGCTCGGCACCAACCCCGAATGCACGAACAGGTCGAGCGCCGAAATCCCGCCCGACACCTTCGCCACCTCAAGGTCCTTCGTGGGAACCTCGCCCACGATCTCGCGGAACGTCGATTCACCCACCCCCGCCAGATCCCCACCGAACAGGATCTCCGACGCCCGCTGCGCCTCGATCGTCGCCTCCGGCCCATGGATGAGGTCCGTCGCCGCCTTCGCCAGCGCCCGATGCGCCACGCGCCCCGACGGATTCGCCACATGCTCAGCCTCCAGCGCCGCGATCTCCTCCTGACCCAGGAACGTGAAGAACTTCAGGTAGCGCACCACGTCCCGGTCGTCGGTCTGGATCCAGAACTGGTAGAACCGGTAGACACTGGTCTTCTTCGGATCCAGCCACACCGCCCCGCCCTCGGTCTTGCCGAACTTCGTCCCGTCCGCCTTCGTGATCAGCGGCAAGGTCAGGCCAAACGCCCCCTTCGAAAGCTTCTTCCGGACGAGGTCGATCCCCGCCGTGATGTTCCCCCACTGGTCGCTTCCGCCGATCTGCAACATGCAGTCGTGCGCCGCACACAGGTGGTAGAAATCAAAGGCCTGAAGCAGCATGTAGCTGAACTCGGTGTAGCTGATCCCGACGTCCCGGTCCTCCATCCGCGCACGCACCGACTCCTTCGCCACCATCTGGTTCACCGTGAAGTGCTTTCCAATGTCCCGAAGGAAATCCAGGAAGCTCATCGGCGCCGTCCAGTCCGCGTTGTCCACCAACATCGCCGGATTGCCCGCCCGATCAAAGTCCAGCAACCGAGCCAACTGCGGCCGTACCGACGCCACATTCGATGCGATCTGATCCTTGGTCAGCAACTGCCGCTCCGCCGACTTCCCGCTCGGATCCCCGATCGATCCTGTCGCCCCACCCGCGACCGCGATCGGCCGATGCCCATCGTCCTGGAACCGACGCAGCGCCAGCAACGGCACCAGGTGCCCCACGTGCAGGCTGTCCGCCGTGGGATCAAAGCCGCAGTACAACGTCACCGGTCCCGACGCCAACCGCGCCCCCAACTCCGCCGCGTCCGTGCAGTCCGCAATCAACCCTCGCCACCGCAGCTCTTCCAGAATCCGTGTCGCCATGTGTGCGCCAAACCTACCGTCAGCCCATCCCGACGGGAAGCCCGGGAACGGGTGCCCCCCCGCTCCGGATCCACGGTCGGCAGGCGCGTTGACATCAATTCAATGGAGCCTGAGATTATCCAGCATGACGAAAACGCAAATCCAGGTTCCTGAGGAACTCTTTCGTGAGGTCCGAGCCTTTGCCAAACGACGCGAATGGTCCCTCGCCGAAACTTTCCGGCGAGGTGCTGAATTGCTGCTGCAGGTCTATCCGGAAGCGGATACCCCATCGGATACCGATTGGACACCACCGTCTTCCAGCCGTGTCGGCTGGAAGGGTCTCACAGCCGAACAACTCCGAGACGCCGCCTTTGCTGATGGGGAACCTCGCCTGCCCTGATTCTGATGCTCTCCATCGACGCCAACCTGCTCCTCTTCTGCTACAGCGAAGCCTCCCCGCAACACGCCAAGGCAAGGCAGTTCCTTGAGTCACTGTCCGGGAACGACGAGGTCGCGTTGAGCGAATTCGTCCTCGCTGAACTGTATCTCCTGCTCAGGAACCCTGCCGTCCTGACCAAACCGCTGGCCGCACCAGACGCCGTTGCCGTCATCCAGACCTTTCGTCGGCACCCATGTTGGAAGGTCCTCGGATTTCCGCCGACCAGTCGCGAACTCCACGCCGACCTCTGGAAGCGCGTTGCCGCACCAGGAATTGCCCGGCGACGAATCTACGACACCCGCACCGCCCTCGCCTTGCAGGCCTTCGGTGTCACTGATTTCGCCACCGCCAACGTCAAGGACTTCGAGGGACTGGGTTTCGCCAAGGTCTGGAATCCGATTTCCACGAAGTAGCGCCACCCCATCCTGTCCATCCTGACATCCTGTCCTCTTCTTCCCCCACCGACAGGATGCACAGGATCCACAGGATGTCCTTCAGCCACCACCGCCACCGTCATCCATCGCCCTCTCCCACCTCACCCTGTCCATCCTGACATCCTGCCGTCAGCCCCCTCCGCCCCGCCCATCCTGTGCCCATGCGCCTCTTGCCGCTCGGGACGCTGCTGGGTAAGTTGTTGGCATGAACCGCGCGCACTCGGATCCGAGCGATTCCGGATCGCTGCCGACAACGCCGGTGCCAGCGGAACTCATTGAACGGGCCGTCACCCTCGTCAGGTCTCATCCCGAGTGTTTCTGGTTCCGCCACCCGGAGGCGCGTATCGGCACCGCAGCAGACATCCGGCTCGTGATCGAGCGACTGCGGGAACACGGCGACCGGCGGGCGTGGCGCGCCGCTCAGGAACTTCACCAATGCCTCTTACCCCACTGCAACGGGACGCCCTAGCCATCCTCGCCCGGAACCGGAGCGAGGAGAGCCATTTTGCGGGGGGCATTGTCCTGAACGCTTCCGAGGATTCCGCCCGGTACTCCCACGATTTTGATATCTTCCACGAACTGGCAGAGGAGGTAACTCGAGCCAGCGACAGCGATGTCGCCCACCTGAGGGCGGCTGGCTTCGAGGTGACGACTCTCGGGCACTACGGCGAATGGGAGAGGGATGTCACCTTCCGCAAGGCACGAGTCTGCCGCGACAAGGACAGCGTCGAGATCGACTGGGCCGCCGACTCCGCCTTTCGCTTCTTTCCCATCGAGCGTGACCCCCAGCTTGGCTGGCGTCTGCACCTGTTCGACATCGCCACCAACAAGGCACTCGCGCTATCTGCCCGAACGGAGACGCGTGACTACGTGGACATCGTGCAACTGCACACCACCTACCCACTGGCCGCAATCTGCTGGGCTGCGTGTGGAAAGGATCCCGGGTTCAGCCCTCTCTCCCTCCTCAGGATGATGCGGCGCTTCGCACGGATCGATCCCGCCAGGCTGGAAGAAATCCAGGCTCGATCACTCGACCCACTCAAGCTGAAGACCACATGGATCGAGATCAGCGACGAGGCCGAGGCAAAGATGATCCGGGTGGCGGATGAACAGCCGGACCTTCCGACCGGGGTGGCGTTCGTGGACATGAACGGCAAACCGGGGTGGATCGGAGACGATCCCAGCCTGCGGCTCCACGCACCTTCCGTTCGCGGTTGCTGGCCCACGATGCACGGAGTCGAGCCTCAGACGGGATGACCGGGATTTACGGGATGTCCTTCAGCCGCCACCGCCACCCATCGCCCTCTCCCACCCTATCCTGTCCATCCTGCCATCCTGTCCTGTCCATCCTGCCATCCTGTCCTCTTCTTCCCCCACCGACAGGATGCACAGGATCGACAGGATGTCCTTCAGCCCACCACCACCGCCACCCATCGCCCCCTCCCACCCCATCCTGTCCCTCCTGCCATCCTGTCCTCTTCTTCCCCCGCAGACAGGATGCACAGGATCTACAGGATGTCCTTCAACCCACCACCGCCACCCATCGCCCTCTCCCACCCTATCCTGTCCATCCCGCCATCCTGTCCTCCCCTCTCACCCATCCCGTCCATCATTCCACCACCACCACCCTGAAGAACCCCTCTCCCTGTCCCACGACTCCCGTCATTTCCACACACGACCGACCGCTGGCGTCCGTTGTCATCCCCGTCCATTCCAACCAACCCCCAGCATCCAGTCTCGCCCGATACTCGACCCGGCACCGTGTCCCGGGTCTGGCCCGCCAGCAAAGCATGGGAGGATTGCCCACCCACTGCAGGGTCGGCCGCACCGGATGCGGCAACTCCACCACACCACAAACGGGATCAAACGTGGTGAACACCGAGTTCGGACTCGTCAGGTCATTCCAGAATCCGCCGGGATGCCCATACTCGTTCCCGGTGTTCAGCAGGTGAACGTAGTCCTCGCCGTTGGTGACCGGGCTGTTGTCCGGCTGCCCGGGCAGCCAGTTCGAATAGCCCGTCAAAGATCCATCCGCCCAGACGAACTC